>PNBO01000070.1:0-39474 GCA_003136095.1 Myxococcales bacterium | reverse complement strand
CGGGTTTCCGCGTCGAAGGCCAAGAGCCCGGCGGCGTCGCGTTGCTGGCCGACGAGATAGGCCAGTGCCGCGGCGAGGTAGGTCGCGTATTCCAGCTTCGAGACGGAGGCGCGGCGGTAGCCCATGGACGCCGAGGTGTCGAGAACGAGGAGCACGCGCATCTCGGTTTCGTCCTCGAAGCGCTTGATGGCGTAGCGATCGGTGCGCGCCACCGCCTTCCAGTCGATGCGACGGATGTCGTCACCGGGCGCGTATTCCTTGTGCTCGGTGAATTCGAGCGAGGTGCCGGGGTGCAGGTTGCGGTGCGCGCCGGCGAGCGCGCCCTCGACGATGGTGCGGGCCCGCAGGGCGAGCGAGGAGAGCTTGGCCAGATCCACCGGCGCGAGCAGGCCGAGGTGACGGTCGGGCGGAGAAGTCGGCACGTCGTGGCCTGGGGTGGACACGGCGGCGCCTAGGTCGGAATGGATTCCACGACGGAGGCGACGAGATCGCTGGCGCGCACGCCGTCGGCCTCGGCGTGGAAGTTGCGCACGACGCGGTGGACGAGCACGGGCGCGGCCAGCTGGCGGATGTCCTCGATGGCCACGGCGTAGCGGCCGGCGAGCACGGCACGCGCCTTGGCGGCCAGGACGAGGTGCTGCGAGGCGCGCGGACCGGCGCCCCACGAGACGTACTTGCGCACCTCCGCGGTCGCCTCCGGGCCGGGGCGCGTGCCGCGGCAAATGGCTACCGCGTGGGCGAGCACGTGCTCGGCGACGGGCACGCGCAGGACGAGGTCCTGCAATTCGACGATGCGCGCTGGGCTCAGGATCTTGCGCAGGGGCTGGCCGCGCACGGCGGTGGTCTGGGCCGCGATGCGGATTTCCTCGGCCGCGCTCGGATAGCCGACGTCGATCTGGAACATGAAGCGATCGAGCTGCGCCTCGGGCAAGGGGTAGGTGCCCTCCTGCTCGATGGGGTTCTCCGTGGCGAAGACCAGAAAGGGCAGGGGCAGCTCGTGGGTGTTGCCCCCGGCCGAGACGCGGTACTCCTGCATGGATTGCAGGAGCGCGGCCTGCGTCTTGGGCGGGGTGCGATTGATCTCGTCGGCGAGCAGGACGTTGGCGAAGATGGGGCCGCGCACGAAGCGGAAGACGCGACGGCCACTCGTGCGATCCTCCTCGAGCACGTCGGAGCCGGTGATGTCCGACGGCATCATGTCGGGCGTGAACTGGATGCGGCCGAACGACAGGTCGAGGGTGTCGGCCAGGGTGTGGATGAGCAGGGTCTTGGCCAAGCCGGGCACGCCGACGAAGAGACCGTGGCCGCGGGCGAAGAGCGCGATGAGCAGGTGCTCGATGACCTCGTGCTGGCCGATGATGCGCTTGCCGATCTCGCTTCTGAGCTGGGCGTGCGCCTCGGCCAGCTCACGCACCATCGCAACGTCGCGGCCCGACGCCTCGCTGGTCGCGGGGGGCGCGGCGGCGGGCAAGCTTGGCAGGGGCATGGGGTCGGACATCGCGCACAGGATGCCACGGCGGCGAAAAGTCAGCAAAGCCGCATGCAGGAATTAGGTCGCCGCTCAAAGATAACTCTAGCAGGCGCGCGGCCGATCCATCCCGGCTGGCTGCGTCGCTCGTCGCTCACATACCGACGGGTATGCTCGCTTCTCGCTCCTTGCCATCCGGGCGCCTCGGCCGCGCTCTTTGCACGAGCTATCTTTTCGCGGCTCCTAACCGGAGAGGAAAAGACTGTGCACGCAGCCACCCTCCTAGTAGAACTCGTTCGCGTGAGATTTCACGACCAGCGGCCGCAAGCCATCGGAGGATTCGTCGAACATCGGCACCCTGAGCGATTCGGTTCACGGCAGCGCAGCGGGGTGGCGCCGCCCTCTGCTGTCCGTCTGCTGGCAGAGGGGGCGTGGCCGACGATCGAGGCCAGCGGCAAGCAGCCGGGAAACGCTGGAGCTTCTGCGTGACCACCCTGCTTCGCCGGTTGCGCGGCGCTCTGGCGCGCTTGCCGCTGGCCAGGCACCTCGGCCCGCTCGGGGCCCTTTCCCTCTTGCACGTTGCGGTGATGGAGCGAGGGTTGCGCGGCACCGACGGGATCCCGAACCTGTCGATCCCCAACGACTTCCACGATTCCTACGCGCGCTTTCTCATCTTCATCAGCGACAGCCTCCGGGCGGGGGCCCTGCCCATCTGGTTCCCCTACGGGCACGCCGGCACGCCCTTCCTGGTCAACCCGCAGTCCCAGATGTGGTCGCCGGTCACCTGGATCGTCTCGCTGCTCTTCGGGTACGATCCCCTGACGGCGCAGCGACAGGAGTTGCTCATGCTCCTGTTCGGTTCTTTCGGCGCCTACTTCCTCGCCCACAGCCTGTGGGGCCGCCGATCCTCCGCGTTGCTCGCCGCGATCGCCTTCAACTTCACCAGTGCGCGGCTGTGCAATGCCCAGCATATGGACATCATCAATGCCTTCTCCATCTTCCCGTGGGTCTTTCTGGCCATCAAGAAGGTCGCCCAGGGCGAGCCATGGGCGGGTCCGCTGCTCGGGATGGCCCTCGGCCTGCTGCTGGTCTGTGGCTATCCGGGCATCGTGCTGCTCAGCCCGCTCTGGTTCACGGGCTGGGCGGGCTGGCTGCTCGTCGTCGAGTGCCCGGACCGGGCAAGTCGCAAACGCTTCCTTCTGGGTCTCTGCCCCGCGCTCCTCATCGCCGTCGGGACTTCCGCGGGCTACTGGCTGCCCATCGCGACCAACCTCGGCACCTTCACACGCGGTGAACCGTTGACCACGGATGCAGCGCTGATCCAGAGCCTCTCGCCACCGGACGTCTGGCATCTGGTCTACGGCTCGTCGACGCGACTGACCGCGGACGGCTACACCACGGACATCTCCATGCGCGGGCTGTACTTTGGCATCGTGGCCCTGGCCCTGGCCCTCTACGCCGTCCTTTTCCGTCGCTGCCGCGCGACCACGGCCCTGGGCGTCGGATTCCTGCTTGCCCTCCTGATGAGTCTCGGCAAGTTCTCCTTTCCGCGCCTGGCCTTGCACGACTATATTTCCGCGCTCAATCTGTCGCGCTTTCCCGCCGGCGACAGTCGCGCCGTGGTCGCACTGGCGGGCAGTCTGCTGGCAGGCGGCGGGCTGGCTTTCCTCGGCGAGGACCCGGACGGCCGGCGCCGGCTGATACGCATTCTCGCCGGTTTCGCGCTCTTGGTGTTGGTCGGGATGGTGTGGCTGAAGTACGTGATCTTCGCCGGCGCCTCGCCGGGATTCCTGGCCGAATACTTCGGGAACGCCATTCACGTGGAGTTGTTCATGCTGGTGATTGCGCTTGTCGCAGTCGTCCGGTTCATCCAGCCCCAGGCGGTTGTCGCGTCGTTACTCCTGGTTGCCGCTCTCGATTCCGGCACGCATACGAACACCGACATGAGTCTCTTCGCCGTGACCACCGACGCTCGCGTCACGCGACTCCGGGAAATCCGCAGCAAGAGCTTCGACCCCGCGAAGGCCCTGCTGCCACGCATCGACGCCACGTCCATTGAAGACGTTGGCTCCAACGACGCCTACCTGAACAAGAACTTCTACCTAGCATCCTACACGCACTTCCGGCTGAAGCGTCTGGATGGGCTTCTGGCGAGAGGATTCCGCCCGTTCCTCTTGAACGGACAGCGGGTGGTCGGTTTCGTCGCGGGCTCGCCGCCCGAGGACGGCAATCTCTTCACACGGAGCGCCGCCAGGGTCGATTTTCAGATCCCGAGCTACCTGCCGAGTCGCGTGGAGTATGTGGTGAACCTGCCCGTTCGCACCCTCCTCGTCTTCAACGAGGTGTACTTCCCCGGATGGCGCGCCCGCGTGGATGGAAAGTCGGTAGGCCGCATGGCCGAAGCAGCCGGCGGGCTGCGCGCGCTGACGGTGGAGGCCGGGCGCCACACCATCGTGACCCGCTTTCTGCCGGCGGAATTCTGGATCGGACTGACGCTCACCTTGCTGTCGTGGATTCTGGCCCTTGCCTGGCTGGTGCGCGCCATGGTTCGCGCGCGCAAGCAACCAGCCACCGTCGCCCCCGCTTAGAGCGCCGAACGGTTTGAAAGCCGGGCAANNGCAAAGCCCGACGCTACTCGCGCGCTCCGGCCTCTGTGGCCTCCGTGTCCTCGGTGGTTTTCCCTTCCGGACCTCGGGTTTCCGCCGCGCGCCGGATTTCACGGGAGAATCAAACCGATTGGTGCTCTAGAGCGCCGGTACCGGTTGGGTCGGTGGACGGGCAAAAGGACGTGGGCTACGTTGCCCGCCTGCGACCGGACGGCAGGGTGCTGCTCAACGACTTGCCAGCTTGCCCCCCGCCTGCCTCTCGTCAGGCGCGCCCCTTGCGCCACAGGATCTCGGCGCGGTCGTCGCGGATCAGGCCAGGCAGACGGGCCACGCGCGCAAAGCCCAGCTTCTTGTAGAAACGCGCCGCCGGCCGGTTGGCGCTGTCCGAGGAAACCCAGAGCCAGCGCTTCTTGGGGAATGCCACCTTTTCCGTGCGTGCCACGAGGGCGCGACCGATACCCCTACCAGCGGCCTCCGGGCGCACGGCCAAGAGCGCGACGAACATGCCGAGCAGGAAGTCGGGCTGGAGGACCAGGATGCCGAGCACCTCGCCTTTCTCCTCGGCGACGAGCGCACGGCCCGTCTGGGCCATGCGGCGGAGGTAGCGGCCCAGCGTTATGCCCTGGTAGCCGAGCGAGTGCCACGGCTCCATGGCCACGATCCATCCGGACTGGCGTCCGGCGAGGGCGGGTTCAGGTCGGCGGATCCGCATGGTCCCCTGCTTGGTTCTGCGGTTCGGGCGCAGTTTCCGCGTTCTGCGGTTCGGGTGCGGGCGGCCGGTTACGCTTGTGGAAGCCGAGGCGCGACGGCTTGGCCGGTTCGGCCGTGGCGCCGGGCAGGGCGAGAAGCTGCGACACGGTGACGAAACGGAACCCCTTGCCGCGCAGTCCCGCGATGATGTCGGGCAGCGCTTTCTTGGTGTAGGGCTCGCGCCGGTTGATGTGAAAGATGATGATGGCCCCCGGCCTTGTCTCATCGAGCACGGTCTGCACCATGCGCGCGGGCGGAACGTGCCCGCCGACGTCACCCGAGACCACGCTCCACGTGACCACCGGCAGGTTTTCGGCGCTCGCCGCGCGCAGCACCTTGGCGTTCCACGCCCCGGCCGGAGGCCGCAGGGAAAGCGGCCGCCGCCCGAGCTTCTTCTCCAGAACCTGGTTCGTGTGCCGGATCTGCCAGTGCAGGCGCTCCTTGCGCACAAGGGTCAGGCGCGGGTGTGAATAGCTGTGGTTGCCCAACTCGATGAGGGGCGAGGCGGCGATGGCCTTGGCCGCGGTCGGATGCTTCTCCACCCAACGGCCGGACAGATAGAAGGTCGCGGGAACCTGCGTGGCCGCCAGGATCTCGAAGACCTTGCGGTCGAATCCGTTGGGCTGTTTCAGGGTCGCGCAGGCGTCGAAGGTCAGGGCGACCACGGGCTCGCTGGTGGTGACGCCGCGGATTGCGAAGGCGGGGATGGGCGGCGCCCCCCCATCGGGGACGGAGGGCGCCCCCCCGTCGGGGACGGAGGGCGCCCCTCCGTCGACCGCGAAAAGGAGCAGCGCAAGGGTGGAGAGCGCCACCATCACACCGGCAACTCCAGATCCATGAGCAGGGCGTCCTCGCCGTCGTTCGCGTAATAGCGCGGACGAACCCCCACCTCGCGGAACCCAAACTTTCGGTAGAGGGCCGCGGCCGCGTGGTTGCTGACCCGAACCTCGAGCGATAGCACGCGCGCCTTGCCCCGCGTCGCCTCGTCGAGGATGTGGCGCAGCAGGCGCGCCGCGTGCCCGCGCCGGCGTTCCTCGGGGTGAACCGCCACGTTGAGGATGTGCAGCTCATCCGCGACCAGCCAGTAGTTGCAGAAGGCCACCACGCGGCCATTCGGTCCGTGGCGCAGGATTTCGAGCCGAGCCCAGGGACGGGCCAGCTCGTCGGCGAACGCCGCTCGCGCCCATGGCACGGGAAACGAAAGCCGCTCGATCGCCTCGATCGCGTCGAGGTCAGCCTCGGTGCTGCTGGCGAGAATGGTGTCGTTGGCCGACTCTGCGTCTTGCAAGCGAAATCCTGGGAAATGCGCACAGGAATCCTAGCGCGATCCGGTCGCGGCGTCGTGTTTTGCCACCCCGAGGGCGTGGGCGATGCGCGACCAGAGGGCGTCCACCCCTTCGCCAGTCACGCCGGAAACCAGCGAAACCGACGCCCCGGCAGTCGCGCCTTCCTTGCGTACGCGCTCGCGTAGGATGCCGCGCTCGGACGGGCGCAGCTTGTCCGCCTTGGTGATGACCAGGTGACAGGGCACGTGCGTCACCTGCAACCACTCCATGAGCTGCAGTTCCTCGGTCCCCAGATCGCGGCGGGCGTCCACCAGCACGAGCACGAGCTTGAGCGCCTCCTGCCGCCTGACGTAGCCCTCGACCAGGACTTGCCAGGCGCGGCGTTCGGCATGGGAAACCTGCGCATAGCCGTAGCCGGGCAGATCGACGAGGCGCAGGCGCTGCTGGTCTTCCTCGCCATCGCGCCAGCGCAGCTCGAGGTCGAAGAGCACCAGCCCGCGCGTGCGTCCCGGCGTCTTCGACACGCGGGCGAGGCCGCGCCGCCCCGCGATGCGGTTGAGCAGGGTGGACTTGCCCACGTTGGAGCGCCCGGCGATGGCTACCTCGGGCGGGCCCGCGGGCGGCATCTGCGCGATATCGCGCGCCTCCGCGACGAATGCGGCGTCGAGGACGGTGACCGACGGAACCTCCGACATGACCTGCACAGTGTACGCGGATCCCGGTAGACTGCCGCAAACCATGCTGAAGCTTGTCGGCCTGACCGGCGGGATCGGTTCGGGGAAATCCACGGTGGCCGGGATCCTCCGCGCGCAAGGGATCCCGGTCATCGACGCCGACGTGATCGCGCGGGAGGTGGTCGAGCCTGGCCGGCCGGCCCACGCCGAGATCGCGCGCGCCTGGCCCGAGGTCATCGCCCGCGACGGACGCATCGATCGCAAGCAGCTGGGGGCCATCGTCTTCGCCGACCAAGAGAGCAAGGCGCGCCTCGAGGCCATCACCCATCCCCGGATTCGCGAGCGGGTTGCCGCCGAGGTCGCGGCCCTGGCCGCCGCCGGGCACCGCTTGGCCGTGCTCGAGGCAGCCCTCCTGGTCGAGACCGGCATGCACCGGGAGCTCGATGGCCTGGTGGTGGTCGTCGCGAACGAGGAGACGCAGATTGGCCGGGTCATGGCGCGCGACGCCTGTTCGCGGGAAGGCGCCCTGGCGCGGCTCCGCGCCCAGTACCCCCTGGCCGAGAAGGTGCGCGTGGCCGACCACGTGGTCGAGAACAGCGGCAATCTGGAAGATACGCGTGCGCAGGTGCTGGCTGTCCTAAAAGCCATCGGTCCCTAAGCTGGACCGGCCGCCAGTCCACCCTCGCGGCGTAGGGGGGTGAAATCCCTTTTCACACCCCGCGCAGGTTGCGCTCGGCGTGGGCGAGGATCTCGACGAGGCTCTCGAGCGCGTGGTCAGCGCCCGGGCCGCCGTGGGTACGCGAGACGATCTCCTTGGCGAGCAGGGTGAGCAGGTAGCGCAGGCGGGCGCGGGCGTCGCCGGCCAGGGCCGCGAAGTCCTCGTGGCCGGCGTTGACTTGCCAGCGCTGGCCGAGGAAGCGGCTGCGCCAGGCCGCGCCGGGTTCGTCGATCAGCTCCGGCTCGGGGATGCCGAGCTTGGCACCGCCTTCGAGATCCGTCGTATCCACGATCACTGCGGTCGCGCTCGCGGTTGCCACGCGCTCGCCTTGCCGGACCGTCACGTGGAAAGCCTCGCGCGCGCCCGTTCTGGCGCTGGCGCCGGCCAGGATCGCCGGTCGTGGTCCACCGCCCACGATGGACAGGGATCCCGGCCCCGCGCTCCAGGTGAAGCTGAGATCCGGGGTCGCGCCCAGCCGGCGGCCGGCGCTGTCCGTTGGCAGCGCGCGTACGCGGCGTTCGCGGCCGGCGGCGATTTCCACCTCGGCGGGCACGATGGTCACGGCTGCGAGCGGCCCCGGCGGAAACAGCTCCAGCGGGGAGCCGCCGTCCACTTCGGCGGAATCCTCGTCGGCGCTGCTCGCCTCGTCGGCCGTTCCGGCGCCGGGGGTCTCCCCGAGCGGCAGGATGCCCGAGGTGCGGGAGGCCGACCCCGGGGTTTCGCCTTCGCCCTCGACCGCGGGCAGCTCGTACTGGGGCAAGCGGTCGCGCAGACCACGAAACGCGCGCCGCAGATCGTTCATGACCTGCCGGTTGCTGGCCGCGCCGCGCTCGCGATCCATGCGGTCCAGTTCAGCAGTTACGAACGGGGCAAGCCCGGCGAGCGCGCGGGCGAAGGCTTCGGCCGCGGCGTCCGGCACCACGCCACGCCGCGTTCCGGGCGGCACGGCGAAATCGGGATAGTCGACGAGTCCCGACAGCCCACGGCCAACCCACGGCGGCTCGCACAATCCCAGCGCGCCGAGGGCGCCGAGGTCGTCGGCCACCAGCGTGCCCGCGCAGGCCAGCTCGACCGCCGGGCGCTCGGCGCCACGCGAGAAGTAGAGCTCGATGCGCAAGGGTGAATGGCCGGGCACCTCGATGGTGGGGGGCAGGTTCAGGGGCTCGCCGGTGTAGCGGCGGGGAACCACGCGGAAGCGTTTGGGCGCCGTGCCGCGCACCAGCCCGTCGTGGATGGCGACGTCGGCTCCACTGGCCAGCAAAGGGCCGCGCAGCTCGGCCGAGAGGTACTCGGCCAGCCGGCGGCCGGAGAGCACGCGGGCGGCGGCATCGTGAACCTCGGTGATGACGATCTCGGTGAACCTCGGCTCGCTGTCCATCGCCATCCGGTCGCGAAAGATCTCGGCGCGCTCCTCGTCCTCGCGCAAGCGGAGCACGAAGACCTCGGACCCGCCCACGCGCGAGCGAATGTCCATGCGCCGGCCGACCGACCAGAACCCGAGCAGGCCGATGCCGTACTTGCCCGCCACGACCTGGGCGTGCCGTTCGATCGGGGTCAGGTTGCGCTTGCGCGAACAGCCGATGTTGGTGACGATGGTGCGCAGCGCATCCTCGCGCGGCAGCTCGGGCAGCACGCCTTCGCCGTCGTCGTGAATGGCCAGCGCGGGCAGACGGCGCACGCGTCTGCGCTCGATGCGAATCTGACGTGCCCTGGCATCGATGGAGTTCTGCACCAGCTCGGCGATGGCCTTGCGGGGATCACTCTGGCTGCGCGCCAGCCAGCGGATCAGGTCGAACGGATCCGCGGGCTTGAGCAGGACGCTTTGCGCCTGGGAGGCGATTCGTCGCGGCATGGGTGGAACGGTATCAGGTTCCCTTGGTTTTGGCCCCTACATGTCCGTCCCTGTACGCAGGGTGAGCCGACACAAGGCACAATTTGACTATTGATAGAGCAAGACCGCCGAACACACTATGGGGGCGTAGGTCGCATTTGCACGACGGATCGGGTCATAGGAGGTTTTCCGCTGGCTGCATTCGTCGATTGCTTCTCGGCGCCGTTGGGCGCCCAACACAGGGGTCACACCATGAGATCTGAGAAACTATTCAGCCTCATACCGGGAATCATGTTGGTCTTCGTCCTCTCTCCCCTCTTCGTGGGGTGCTCGCAGTCGACACCTAGCCCAACCACGAGGAATGACGCCGCGGCAAGCGGTGGCACGACGAGCGGCGGGAGTTCGGGAGGCGCGGGAGGCGCGGGTGGTTCGAGCAGCTCTGGCGGCATCACCGGTTCGGGTGGCACGACGGCTTCCGGCGGCGCCTCGGGCTCGGGCGGTGTGGCCGGCTCCGGCGGCAATCGCGGCACGGGCGGCACGACGGCCTCTGGCGGTTCGTCCGCAAGCGGCGGCACGACCACCGCGGGCGGGACGACCGGGGCCGGTGGCACGAAGGCGACGGGCGGTACGACCAGCGCGGGTGGCACGACAGCATCCGGGGGTTCGTCCGGGGTCGGCGGCACGACTGCGGCGGGCGGGACGACAGGGGCCGGTGGCACGAACGCCAGTGGCGGTACGACCGGGAAAGACGCCGGGTCGGACGCTCCCACCGGCACGGGCGGCGCGGCTACCGGCGGCACCGCTGCCACGGGCGGCACGACCGGTGCTGGCGGGACCACCACCTGCGCGCCTCCGACGGTAACCTTGAGTGGCAGCAACGCTGTGGCTGGCACCCTGATTCAATTTAACGACAACGGCGGCTGGTGCTGGTATCAAGACGAGCGGGCCGTGGTGGACACGAAGGCCAACAAGCTGCTCATCGGGTCGGTGGCGAGTGGTGGTTCGCGGAACGGGTACATCGAAGCTGTGATCTATGATATCGCGGCCAAGACCAATACGCGGTACACGGTCAGCACCGCCCTAGCCAGCGTGGTCGATGATCACAACGCTCCGGCCTTCGTGATTCGGCCGGACGGCAAGTACTTCGCGATGTACTCTAGCCACCGGCAAGATTGCTACAGCCGATTCAGCATCTTCGATGGGACAAAATGGTCGGCCGAGGCCAAGTACGACTGGACCCCGCAGGGTTGTCCATGGACTGGCGCCAGTACCGACATGATCACCTATTCGAATCCCTGGTACATGGGCACCACGATCTATTCTGCCGTCCGCTCGGTCGACACCGACCCGTCCTTTCTCACTTCCACCAACGACGGCGCAAGCTGGACCTGGCTCGGACGCCTGACATCGAGCCCACAGGTAGGCTACGTGGCCGGCTACTTCAAGTACTGGGGCAACAACACCGACCGCATCGACTTCGTCGGCACTGAAGCCCACCCGCGCGACGCCGACACCAGCCTCTACCATGGCTATGTCAAGGGCGGGCAGGTCTTCAATTCCATGGATACTGTAGAGGAGGCCTCCCTCAAGGATACCAGCGCCACGACTACCAGTGCGGCGGACATTACCGCCTTCACGCCGGTATTCAAGACCGGCACGACCATCAACGGGGTGAAGCTGGAACATGCCTGGAACCACGATATCGTCCGCTACGCCGACAACACTATCGCCATCCTAGGGCAGGCGCGGGTCAGCGGCACCGGCACCGACGACCCCGACAAGCGCATGCTCTACTTCCGCTTCGACGGAACCTCGTGGAAGGCAACTTATCTTGCCAAGGGTGGCTCCAAGCTCTACTCGTCCGAGCAGGACTATATCGGCCTCGGGGCTCTGGTTCCTGACGATCCGACCACCATCTACATCTCGACACCATACAATCCGAGCACCGACGCCATGGGAACGAGTGGCAAGCACGAAATCTGGCGCGGCACCACCTGCGACAACGGCAAGTCCTTCCAGTGGACCCCAGTCACGGCGAACTCGACCAAGGACAACATCCGGCCCATCGTTCCCAAGTGGGACAGCAGCCACACCGCGCTGCTGTGGATGCAGGGAACCTACACCTCGGCGCAGACGTACTCCGAGGCCATCGTGGGGACCATTTCGGCTCCGTAGCCAAGCTAGACAAACGACCGTCCAAAGGGGCGATTCATGAATCGTCCCTTTGCGATTGGCATCGCGATCGTGGGTCAACTAGGCCCTGCAAGTTCTTACCCTGCGCCGCTCTAGATGAGAGCAGCCATATGACACAGGGGTTTACACGGAGGTGGCAGCCGTTACCGGAGGCCGCGTTCAAGGGTGCAGTGGCCCACCCCCAGTACACCTGGGCGCCGACGAGCAACGGCCCGACCAAGCAATGCCCAAGTGAGCGGACACGTGCATCCGTACCTTCGTCGTCCCCAAGAACCGCCGTCTGTGGACTGCCGAGCACGACGTGCGGCGCAGGGCAAATGGCACAAACGAATCGGCGAAAGGCTAGGTCGTGAGTTTCTCTGTTGGGATGGCTAGCTCAATCGCCGCAGTCGTAGCAAGTGATGGGAACATCCGCAACACATGCTCCGGTGCAGTCGACGTGTCCAGCGGCCGTCTGGCTAGGGCACAACGGGCAGGCAAATGTGCAGGTGGCTCCGTAGTTCCACACCTGATTCGCGCAGATTCCATTACAACAATTTCCGTTGTAACACGAGAAGTTGGATGAGCACGAGTAGCCGTTCAAGATAAAGCATTGACTGGAAGAACACGTGGTTCCAGTCGGACAGACGCTCGGGCAACTCCCGCAGTGCGCGGAGTCATTTACCGTGTTGACGCAGGCACCGTTGCAGTTTGTCAAGCCAGCGTCACAACAGAGTCCGCTGGTACAATTGTTGCTCGCGCACTGATCGTTGTTCGTGCAAGGATTCAAAGGCTGCCCCAGAGGCACACAGGCGCCCGACGAGGACGAGCAATATGTTCCCGATGCGCAGGGAGTCGAGGTAGGAGCGCCGCAAGAACCATTGTTGCAAGTCACTGCGGGGAAGTAGTTCAGGTCGCCATTGCAATGCCATGAGTTGCACGTAGTGTGGGGGTAGTAACATGTCCGGTCGCCGTTGCAATAACCAGCACAGGTACCACTCCCCGTACATGCCGGGTGACCTGAGTGAGGTTGCGCGTTCGCGGCCATGGCCATACAAGTTCCGACAGATCCGGTGATATCGCATGCCTCGCAGGATCCGGTGCAAGCGCTGTTGCAGCAGCGGCCATCGGCACAGGGGAGTCCTCCCGCGCAATCGGCGGTGGCTTGGCAGGTCTGTCCCTGCTTGGCCTTGCATGCACCGGTTGAGTCGCAGGTGCCTGCGCAGACGCCTGGATCGTCCTGATTCTTGACCGAGGAGCAGACGCCGCTCGCGCAGGTCTGGCAGCTACCTGCACAGTCGCTGCGGGTTACGCATCCGGTGCACTGGTTGGTTGTCGTGTTGCATACCGCGGCTGTGCCCGTGCAGTATTTGTTCGTGGTGCAGGCGACGCAGAGGCCGCTGCTGGTCTCGCAGGCAGGTCCTGTGCGACCCACGCAATCGGTATCGGTGGTGCACTTCGCGCACTTGTTGGCCAAGCACAGGGGGGTTATCGCAGGACAGTCCTTGTCTAAGCTGCAGGTGCCGGGTGCATCAATGGGTGCTTCGGCGGGTACATCAATGGTCGACTCTTCGGTGGCCACGTCTCGGGCTGGCAGGTCCGCCGGAGAGTCGGACACGCTGGCGTCCAACTGTGCGGACCCGCCAGCGCCGCCAGCGGAGGCCCCATCCGTGGCGAGCGTGGTACTTCCTCCAGAACCTCCTGAACCGATTGCATCGAGCATTTCGCCGCTTCCGCCCGTGCCCTGATCGATGCCCGTAGGAGCGTCGATGGGAAGCGTGCCGCCGGCATCATGAAGCGTGTCGCCACCATCACTGTTTCCCGTGGACACTTGTGCCTCGCTGGTCATCCCCAGGTCAACGGGAGAAAAGTCAGGGTTCGAGCCATCCACAGTCACGGTGACTGGACAAGGCGTACCCTTACAGCACCCGCCCACCTGGTTTGGGGCCAGGCAAGAATAGCCGCTGGGACATTGCTGGTCCGTCGTGCACTTCAGGTTGGCCAGATCGGGCGAGGGGGCTGTGAAACAACCTGCTAGGGAGAGCAAGAGGGGCAAGGCGAGGCAGGGAATTGGGAAGATAGCCTCGATTTCGGATGTTCTCGGACGCATTAGTAGCTACCTCGCACTGTGAGAGAAGCGAGACCTGGTGCAAAAGCCGGGGTTAGAGACACCGCGGTTGATGTTCCCGCCGTTGCGCCCGAACGCCCACCCAGGAAGAAGAGAGTAGCACCCGTCGCTAGTGCTGCCGCGCCTATGCCATAGCCGAGCCAGCCAAGGGTCACGTACGTATCGCGCGTACTTGCCTTGCCTCGATCATAGGTGGGCCCGTTCAGGTCATTGGCCAGACTATTTGCCTGAACGTTGCAGATCACCCCGCCGGCCAGGGCTAGGACTCCCACCGACGCTGTTACGATGCCTGCCGTGCGCAGCCGCGAACCGGAATGCTGTTCGACGGCGGGAGGCGTTGGCGTTGCCATCACGCCCAGCGTTTGTATGGTGGGTGGCGGGGGCGCAGCGGTCGGGGGAATTGGGGCAGGAGCGGGCGTGGTGATTGGTGCCCCGGACGGCGGTGCGAGCTTGGCTTGCTCGACCTGGCAGTCCGAGATGTGGTGGTCAACCTCGGCCTTGTCGGTCGCTGGCAGGTCGGGTACCTTGCGCAGGTACTCTTTGAATCGGTCGATGGCATCATTCCAGTGGTGGCTCTGTTCGTAGCAACGGCCCTGGTTGAAGATGTAGGTGGGATCATTGCTTTCCACAAAGAGGTCGCCCAGAATATCGATGCCTTTATTCACGTCGCCAGTAATGCACGCCTTTTTTGCTGCCCGTTCCCTTGCTGACCTCTTCTCCGGCTTGCTGCTCGCCTCGGCGTAGCGCGAGGCGCCATATGTGGTTGCTAGAAACGCGAGAAGGGCAACCAAAGTCGTCATTCTCATGGGTGGGATCCTTTCTAGGCTAGAAATGGACAGAGAAGATCGGACAAGACTTTATCCTCACACGGCCCCATCAAACAAGCGCGAACAAGCGCGAAGTACCACCGCAGGAAGCAAGATCCTGGCCGGCCCCCCGGGGTTGTCCACGTTGCGGTCGGACATCCCCGTCGTCGCTCCGTCGCTGCCCTTGTTCGGGGGTCTCGATTCGCCCTTCGTCACTTCTTTGTCTTTCTCGAAGGTCTTGCGGGGGAATCAGGCAGCGGTAGCGAAGAGGCTGGGATAGGCGACCTCCCTGAATTTGATCGCGGTCGTCATGGTTTGGCGGCCCGCAAGGGAAACGCGCCAGCGGCTGAACCAAAGGGACCGGCAGCGGTGGGGGAGCAGTGGACGGCGATGGCGGAATTGTCACTGCTACAGGTGGACCCCCGAAGGGTTGTCCACGGACTGGCGCCAGCACATCCGCCCGATCGTCCCCAAGTGGGACAGCAGCCACACGGTGCTCCTCTGGATGCAGGGAACCTATACCTCGGCGCAGTCGTACGCGATGGCCATCGTGGGGACCATCACCGGGCCGTAGGTCGAGGCGCGCCCCTACTTCGCCTACTTCGCCCGTACGCTCGCCGTCGTGCGCAGGCGGAGGGCGTTCAGGCGAATGAAACCGGTGGCGTCGCGCTGGTCGTAGGCGCCCCGGTCGTCCTCGAAGGTGACGATGTCGGCACGGTAGAGCGACCTCGGGGCGGTGCGCCCGACGAGGGTCAGGCCGCCCTTGAATAGGCGCAGGCGCGCGGTGCCGGTGACCGGCTCGTTGATGTTGTCAACCAGCTTTTGCAGGGCCTCGCGCTCGGGCGAGAACCAGAAGCCGCGATAGACGAGGGTGGCGTACTCGACGGCCAGGGTGTCGCGCAGGCGCATGGATTCGCGATCCATGGTCAGCGAGGCGACGCCGCGATGGGCCTTGTGCAGCAGGGTGCCGCCGGGTGTCTCGTACACACCGCGGCTCTTCATGCCCACGTAGCGATCCTCGACCACGTCGGCGCGGCCCACGCCGTGCTCGCCGGCGATCTTGTTGAGCTCGGTGAGTAGCGCCGCGGGCTCCAAGGCCTTGCCGTCGACGGCGACCGGGCTTCCCTGCTCGAAGCTGATGGCGACATCGCGGGGCTGATCAGGCGCTTTGCGCGGATCGGCGGTGCGCTGGAACATCTCGGCCGGCGGCTCCCTGTCGGGATCCTCGAGGATGCCGCCCTCGTAGCTGGTGTGCAGGAGGTTGCGGTCGATGGAATACGGTTTGGCCGTCGACGCCTCGACGGGGATGTCGTGGGCCTGGGCGAAGGCGATGAGCTCGGAGCGCGACTTGAAATCCCACTCGCGCCAGGGCGTGATGATCTTGACCTGCGGGTTGAACCAGTAGGCCCCGAGCTCGAAGCGCACCTGATCGTTGCCCTTGCCGGTCGAGCCGTGGGCGATGACGTTGGTCTTTTCCTTGGCCGCGACGTCCATCATGCCGCGTACGATGCACGGCCGCGCCAGCGACGTGCCGAGGTAGTACTCGCCCTGGTAGATGGCCGCCGCGCGCACCGCCGGGAAGACGAAATCGCGCACGAACTCATCGCGCTGATCGTAGATGTGGCAGGCGACCGCGCCGCACCGCAAGGCCTTCTTCCTCGCGGCCTCGAGATCTTCCTGCTGCCCGACGTCCGAGCAGAAGGCGACCACCTCGGCCTGGTACTTCTCCCGCAGCCAGCCGATGACCACGGACGTGTCGAGTCCCCCGGAATACGCGAGTACGATTTTCATGGCCGACGGCTTACCAGACCGCCGGCCCGCCGTCTAGCAGCCCGTGGCGGAAGTCTCCGCGTCGCCGTTCGGGCGGGTTCTGGCCCGTCTGCTGACCGTGGAACCCTGGGAGGGTTCCACGCCTCCCGCGCGCAGAGCGGTCGAGCAAAGCTCGCCCGCNNCCCGCGGATGTGTCGCCGCTCGCTTGAATACCTCTAGTATTCGGCGCTTCGCTGCTCCTTGCATTCGGGCCGAACCCACTCCGAAAGGCTCGGTCCGACTTCCACCACGGGCTGCTAGCCTGCGCGACCTGCCACAACCAGTTGCCCAGCTCGGATGCCTTCGGACTGCGCGGCATGCAGCCGCCGAAGTCCGCTTGTTTCGATTGTCACGACCAAGCGACGCATCCGGCAGCGGCGCCCATGGCCGGACTAGCTTGTGGCGAGTGCCACAAACTGCACCCCGGCTCTCCCCAAGGCGGCTCCTGCCTGATTTGCCACGCGGGGGTCGAGCAGAAGGGGATGCATGCCCACCACCTGGCGATGGAGCTTGCCTGCAGCAAGTGCCACGAAAATCACCGATGGAAGGCGGATGGCGCTACGTTCGACAAGACCTGCGTAACCTGCCACGTGGACAAGGACGCGACGCTCGTGGGCAAGTTTCTGACCACGAGGAAGTAGCTCCCCTTCGCTCGGCTAGAAAGGAACGTCGTCGTCACCGGGAGGCGGAGCGTCGTTCCCCGGCGGAATCCCGTCGTCCTTGTCGCTCCCCTCGCCGACGACCTCGATGTTGGTCGCCACGTTGTCGCCATAGACCTTCCCGTTCCAGTCGCGTCCGCCCAGCCGACCCGTCACCGACAGCACGGATCCCGGCTTCCAGGCCGTGGCCTGTTCCGCCAGCCGACCGAAGACCTTGATGGGAATGAGCTGGGGATACTGGCCCTGGATTTCGAAGACCAGGGTGAGGATCGACTTGCCGGCCTTGGAAACGAACGTGTCGATTCGCTTGAGGGTGCCCTGGCCCTGGAAGGTGAAATCCTCGGTGTTCTTCATCGGTGGTCCTCGCGGTTCCCGTTCGTCGTTCCGTCGGCGCCCACTCTTCTGTCACACCCGCCGTCGGTTGCCAAGCAGCAGGAACGCTACGGCCACCGCGCCCAGCAGGGAGAGCCACAACCCGGCGCGAAGCCCTGGCGGTTCGAAGGCAAGGGTCACGCCGTGTTTGCCCGCGCGCAAGGGAACCGCCCGCATGACGGCATTGGCCTGCAGCAGTCGCGTGGGCGCACCATCCACCCATGCGCTCCAGCCCGCGGCGTACTGCTCGGCGAAGACGGCAAGTCCCGGCAAAGGCAGGTCGCAGGTGGCGCGCAGCCGAAGGTTGCTGAATTCGTCGAGACGGCAAGGCAAGGGGGATTGGCCAGGGTGCGATTCGCCTTGCCAAGACGCACGGTCGTCGAGCAACACGGTCGTGCCGGCGACGACACCGGGATCGAGTAGATGGTCGGCAATCTCGCGGACGGGGCGCCTTTCCACAGCAAAGGCCGCGAACACCCGCGGTAACGCCCGCTCCACATGGTAGAGCCGAATGCCGGGGATCCCCGTCGAGACGAGAGACAGACCTTCGGGAGCCGCGGCCCCGGCTCGGGGCGCGGACAGCAGCGCATAGTCAACGGCCAGCAGGCGGAGTGCGTCCAGTCGTCCCTGGTCGAGCAAGGCCGTCAGCGCGGGGGGAATCGCGACGCCGTAACCGGGAAGGTTCGCCACGCCGAAGGGCACACCGAGGTTCTCGCGCAAGGTTTCCAGCGTGAGCTGGTCGTTGTCGAGATTGCTCGACTCGGTCGCGGCCAGCTGCACCTTGCTGCCACGAAAAAGCCGGGGAAAGGGCTGGTTGCGGGCACCCCTGGCCGGGATGTCCCGAACCAGGGCCGGCTGCCGCAGGGCGGTTTCATCGGTGAAACGCCGGGTGAGTCTCGAGCCCAGGGCCAGATCTCCGACGAGCACGAGCAACAAGTAGGCACCGGCGAGGCCCATGTGGCGCAGGGCGAGCGGCCAAGCGGCGATGACCAGGGTCGCCGCCAGTAGGCCGTGCCAGGCCCTCTGCCGGATGTGCGCGGCCAGGTCCGGCGGAAAGAGAGCCGGCGCCAGCAGGGCCAGCAGCAAGATCAGCCCCGGCACGCACAGTCCCCACCGCCAGGAAGGTCGCGCGGGCGCCGCCACCAGCCGATGCGCTCCCCAGCCCGCAAGCAAAGCCACGCAAGGCACGACCGCAAGCAGGTACTTCTCCGGCGAGCGCATATAGGCGAGCGGTGGCAGCAAGGCGCGCAGAGCCGCGTGAAGGGGAGTGTAACGGCCCAACGCGAACGTAACGAAGAGAAGGCCGAGAGCCGCCACGAGCGTGGCGGTCCGGGTGGACGGTTCCGTTTCCGCCGGCTCCTCCTCTTGGCCCCGCGTGCGCGTGCCGCGCCGGCGAAGCGGAAAGAAGGCAAGGGCAACGAGCGCTAGCACCGAACCGCCAAGGTACACGCTTAGGCTCAGCGGCGCTCCGCCAAGAAAGTCGCCCACCCACGCACGGTTCGGCGCCCAATACCAGGCACGCGCGAATGCCTCGGGGGCGGCGAGCTCGGCTGCCCGAGCTGGATGAAACGATCCCGCTTCCGCCACGGACCGCGGAACCCCGCCGACGCGTTCCGTTCCCCCCAGGGCACGCGCCGCGGGCAGCCAGGCGGCCGCCGAGAGCAAGAGTCCGAGTCCGACGGCAAGCCCGGCCGTGGCCAGGAAACGAACGAGGGCGCGGCCTCCACGTTCTGCCCCATTCACCGACGAGGTAGCGTGCGACTTGCGGGTTCGGGTCTCGCCCCCAAGCCACACCAAGGCCAGACCGAAACCGAGCATCCCGCCCATGATCGCGACGAAGACGTCGCCGGCCAGGATGCCCATGGCCGTGGCCACGCCCAACCCCGCCAGGGAAAGCCACGGTCGTTGCCCTTCCTTCGCCGCGCGGGCCAGCCCGAGAAAGGTCACGACTTGCCAAGGCATCCATGCGGCGGAGGGCAGCCGCGCGCCGTTGGTCCACAACGATGCGATGGTGCCGGAAAGCGCCCAGGCCACGCCGGCGGTCAGCCCCGCCGTCCCACCCAGACGGAAGAATCGTGTCGCGCGCGCCATCCCCATCGCGCCCCAGACCAGATGCAAGAACATCACCATCACCAACCATCGCGGCGAAGCCCCGAGAAGAACAATCAGGTTGCCGGGGTAGAAGAGAGCGGATTGTGGGTCGGCGAGCAGGGAATGGCCGAGCCCGATGTGCGGCGTCCACCACGGCAGGTCACCGCGCGCGAGGCTGTCGCGCACGAACCAGCGAGTCGGGTAGAGAAAGCGCGACAGATCACGGTTGTAGATGAACCGGCCCAGGAACAACGGCAGGTACGCCAGCGCTAGCGCCACGGTCAGAATGGCCGGCGGACCGGCCCGCCACGCGAGACGTCTGCCGAGGTTTCCGCGAGATTGTGAAGGGTTGGCCATCCGAGGATTCAACGGCCGCCATGGTCCAAGCCGGTTGCTCTCGCCCCCAGCTGCGGGCGCGTGCTTACTTTAGCACGCCTGCCCACCGCTCCCGTCGTGGCTATTGCAGCGGCGGCAAGATGTCGATGGCTTTTGCCCGCCGGAGGGCCGCGACGACCCGCACGGCGTCGAAATGCTTGAGCCCCGAGCTGTCGATGAGGTCGGCCAGGCTGGTCATGCCGTCCATGCGCGACATGAGAAACGCGGCCCGCTCGTCGAGCCCGTGGTCCGCGAGGGTTTCCGTGGGAATCGCGCGAATCGGACAGCTATGCGGATTGCCCATGAAGGCGCGAAAGGCCCGCTCGAAGAGGGCGCGCGACGGATCGACGACGTCGTCGACGCCAGGCGGTGGCGCGCGCTCGGCGAGTTGCAGGGCCAGCTCGGCGGCCAGCGCGGCCGGACCGGCGCGGTTCTCGCCGAGCGCGGTCCGGCATTCGCCCACCAGCTCGGTGGCGCTGGCGCGCACGTCCTCGGCATGCACCGGCAGATCCTCGAGCGTGTCCGGCGCGGTCGCAATGTCGGAGCGCGACGTGGATTCCAGCCGGCGCTCGGCCGAATCCGCGCCTCCGCCGTGCCAACTGTCGGCGGGCGCGGCGGCATCCGCGCTGCCCTTCTGGGCCTTCGCCTCGTTCTCGCTGGGAACCGTGACCTTGTCCGACTTGCGCTCGGTCAACGCGGCGAGAAATTGTGGAATCGGCGACTCGACGGTGTCCCGCCGCGACGCCGGCATGTGCTGGCCGGCCTCGACCTCGGCGGCTCGCTTGCGGGCGAACTCGACCAGTCGCTTGGCCTGCGCGTCGCGTGCATCGAGCTTGTGCGCGGTTTCCCAGTCCGACAGGGCGTCGTGCTCGCGACCGTGCTCGTGGTGATCGAATCCACGCTGGATGAGCTGTTTGAGTTCCAGCGATGCGTCTTTGGCCACGGCGACCTCGAACCGCTAGCCTGACCGCAGGTGGCCGCTGTCGACCACGCCGCGGAACATGTTGAGCGTGCGCATGAGCGGCTCGGCGACCTGCTCGAGTCCGCCGGCGTCGCGGCGTTCGACCGCCATGCGCGCGTCGTCGAGGATGAGGCGGACGTTGTCCAGGCTGTCTTCGCCGAAGGGCGTGCCCGCCAGGATCTCCTCTACCTTGGGTAGCAGAGTCTCGGCCTCTTCGACCAGCTTTTCGATGCGCTGGCGCTCTTTTTCGACCTCTTCCTCGGCGCGCGCCGCCACCATGTGGTCCTGGTTCTCGCTCGCCATGCGTGCGATCTCGTTCTCGGTGAGACCGCTCGAGGCGGTGACCGTGATGGATTGCTCGGCGCCGGTTTCCATGTCCTGCGCCGACACGCTGACGATGCCGTCGGCCGAGATCTCGAAGGTGACCTCCACCTCGACCTCGCCCTTGGTCGCCCGGCGCAGGCCGGAGAGCACGAACTCGCCGAGCAGCTCGTTCTCCTCGGCACGATCCGATTCGCCCTGGAAGACGACGATCTTGACCGAGGTCTGGTCGTCGCGGACCGTGGTGAAGATGTGGCTCTTGGCCGTGGGCACGGTGGTGTTGCGGTCGATGAGGCGGTGGAAGTGGCCGCCCGCCACCATGATGCCGAGCGAGTGCGGGGTCACGTCGAGCAGCAGCATGTCGGGCGCCGCTGCCGCGTCGACCAGAGCCGCGCCCTGGATGGAGGCGCCCATGGCCACCACCTCGTCGGGGTGCACGCTCTTACACGGCTCGCGGGCGAAGAACTCACCCACCAGTTCCTGGACCTTGGTCATACGGGTCATGCCGCCGACCAGGACCACCTCGGCCAGCTCATGGGGCTGGATGCCGGCGTCCTCCATGGTCAGCCGGCAGATCTGGATGGTGCGCTCGGTGAGGTCCAGGGTCAGCTCTTCCAGCTTGCTGCGCGTGATCACGCGGTGCAGGTGGAAGGCCTGGTTGCGGCCGGTCGAGATGATGAAGGGCAGATTGATCTCGGTCTCGCGCACCGCCGAGAGGTCGCACTTGGCCTTCTCCGCCGCGTCCTTGAGTCGCTGCAAGGCCATGGTGTCGGCGCGCAGGTCGACCTTGTGCTCCTTGGCGAAACCCTGGGCCAACCAGTCGACCAGGCGCTTGTCGTAGTCCTCGCCGCCCAGGAAGGTGTCACCCGCCGTGGCCACGACCTCGAAGACGCCGTTCGTGATGTCGAGGATCGACACGTCGAAGGTGCCGCCGCCCAGATCGAAGACCGCGACCTTGCCGTCGACCTTCCTGCCGAACCCGTAGGCCAGCGCCGCGGCGGTCGGTTCGTTGATGATGCGAATCACGTCGAGGCCGGCGATGCGCCCGGCGTCCTTGGTGGCCTGGCGCTGCCCGTCGTTGAAGTAGGCCGGCACCGTGACCACGGCCTTGGAAACCGTCTGGCCAAGGTACTCCTCGGCGATGGCGCGCATCTCCTGGAGCACGTAGGCCGAGATCTCGGGAACCGAGAAGAGCTGGTCGCGCAGCTTGATGCGTACGTCGCCGTGCGGACCCTCGATGAGGCCGTAGGGCACCGCGGCCTTGACCGCCTGCACGGCGGGCGAGGTCCACGGCCGGCCGATGAGGCGCTTCACCGCCCAGGCGGTGTTCTCGGCGTTGGTCACCGCCTGGCGCTTCGCGATGTGTCCGACCAGGCGCTTGCCACTCTCCGACATCGCGACGACCGAGGGCGTGGTCTTGTAGCCACCTCGGTTCGCGATGACCGTGGGGTTCGTGCCCTCGAGCACGGCCACGCAGGAGTTGGTGGTTCCTAGGTCGATCCCGATAACCCGTTCTGCCATGTGCCTCGATCGTTGGGGCGAATGCGCCCACCTAAAAATCTAGCACGAACGAGGGAATGCCGATACACCCCGCCCGCGGCGTCCGCCGACGCTTGCTTTTCGTCGAGCAGGCAACTTTGGCGAGGCTGCGTCCGAGAACGCTTGCATGCCACCGTCTCTCGGCGCCCGCGAACCCTCCCCATCCGACGGAGGCCCTCCCGGTCCTCCATCGGGAAGGGCCAAACGCCACCGTTTCGCATTTCTGCCCGTGCTCCGGTCGCCTTGCCGCTTGTGCGAGGGCTCAGGCCGACTGTGGGTGGCCGACGAAACCTGGCCGCGTGGTCGCTCCGTGCGGTGTTTCCCCTGCCGTGGCAGGGGCGTCGTGCGTGAAAACTAGCCGCTAGGCTTTTCCCCGGTGACGCGAGAAGGCGGCGGGCTCCGTGCCGACCGCCAGGTGATAGGCCTCGTCCCACAGGAAGGACGCCTGCGCGTCCATGACCAGCTCCGGCGACACCGCGGCGGGCAGCCAGGCGCCGGCCCCGATCTCGGCCTCGAGCTGGCCAGGCGCCCAGCCCGCGCAGCCGAGCAGCACGCGAAAGTCGACCGGGCCGCGCCCCTCCAGGAGCGCGCTGAAGGCGGCCAGCTCGCCGGTGACGCCCAGGTCGGCGCCGATGGCGATCTCACCGGGCAAGGGCGCGGGTAAGCGGCGGTAGAGCAGCCAGCCCGCGGCCGGGGCGACCGGGCCTCCGATGCGGACGGCGGAGGCAAAGGCCGGCGTCTCGGGAATCGGCTGGCTGGCCGGAACCAGATCGGAGGACGTAAGCAGCTCCCGCACGGACATCAGCTCGCGGCCGTTGACGACCCAACCGAGCGCGCCCTCATCGCCCGCCCGGCCGAGCAGCACCACGCTGTGCATGAAGTTCGGGTCGCGCAGGCTGGGTGCGGCGAGAAGCATGCCAGGCGCCAGGTCATCGGTGGGCATGAAGAAGCTATTCTACGCCCCAGACTGTCCGGGCGGCGGAAGAACTACTCGAGCTGGAGGCCGCACTCCTTGCACGCGCCGCTCGCGAGCGGCCCGGGCGCGCCACACGCGGGGCAGGGCGGGTCGTCGCATTCTGCCGGGCCGCCGGTGTCAGGGGTCAGGGTCCCCTCTTGCTCGAGCAGGTTTTGCCAGCGGGCGTGCATCATGGCCATGACCTTCGGCAGATCGTCGGGCCGCACGCACAGGTCGATGCGCGGCGCGCAGGGATGGCCCTGACCTGGCCCGCAGCTCTCCTGCCGATCGAGGACCGCCGGGATATTCGCGGCGAGACATGCTTCGAGGACCTCCTTGATGTCGGCGATGCCGGCCGAAACGCACGGCACCACCTCCGCGTCCGCCAATTCCTGGAGAGCTTCGTCCTTGGTCACGGCGGTATTTTGGACCAGCTCCCGGGCTAGATCCAGCAGGCGGACGCCCTTGGCAGCGCGGAGCTTTGACAGATGCGCGTTCGCGGACGAATAATCGACGGGTGGAGCCGGGGCCCTCTCGATCGCTTCGCGGGCTCATCCTGCGCGCCGACGCCCTCTTGGTCGTCTTCGCGATGGCCGTGGCCTACCTGCTCCACGCGTTCTTGCGCAACACGCTGGGATTCTTCCGCGCGCCCGCGGGCCCCTCCGGATTCATCTTGCTCGGCTACCTCGCGCTCCCACTGTGGCTGTTTCTCCTCCCGCTCTTTCGCCTGGACCGCTTTCTCGAAAACCGCTGGTCCTGGTTCAAGACCGCTTTTCGCCTGGCCCAGCACCACCTTCTCGGTTTTGGCATTCTCTCGGCGATCACCTTCGTCGCGCAGATCGTGGTGAACCGTTCCATCGTGGTTTCCTTCCTTGGGCTTTCCTTCGCCTTTCTCCTCGGCGAGCGCATGGTGATTGTCGCGTGGGCCCGGCGGCAACACGAACGTGGCCAGGCGCGCGGGCGGCTCTTGCTCGTGGGGGAGCCGGGCGCGGGGATGCAGCAGTTCCTGGCCGGTAGCAAGACCGCCGCCTTCGCTCCCGAGGTTGTCGGTTACCTCGGGCGCGGGGAGGATCCGTCGCACGCGCTCCCCCGGCTGGGCTCCCTGGTCCGGCTGCCGTCTGTGTTGCACGACCAGGCGGTAGACGAAGTTGTCCTCATCGAGCAGCTCTCCTATCGCCGCGCCGGCTGGGTGCTGCGCGTCTGCGCGGACCTCGGCATCGGCGCGCGCGTCGCCTTGCCCTGGCAGAACATTCCCAGGGTCACGCCGCACCTGGAATCCGAGGGTGGCCTGCATTTCTTGAGCTTCAGCCAATCCGCGCGGCGGGCGGCGCAACTGGCCTCGAAGCAAGTTCTCGATCTGATTCTCGCCGTGCCCCTCGTGCTCGTGCTTCTTCCCCTCTTCGCCTCTCTGGTGGTCGCCATCCGGCTGCTCGACGGACGCCCGGTGGTCTTCTCCCAGGTGCGGGTGGGCCTGCACGGCCGCCGCTTCAAGATGTGGAAGTTCCGCACCATGGTCGAGAACGCCGAAACCATGAAGCTGCAACTGGAGGCCCTAAACGAGGTTGATGGTCCGGCGTTCAAGCTGACGCGCGATCCGCGGGTAACGCGGCTGGGGGCCTTCTTGCGCCGGACCAGCCTCGACGAGCTTCCCCAGCTCTTCAACGTGCTGGAAGGATCCATGAGCCTGGTCGGGCCGCGGCCTCTCCCCGAATCGGAACAGCAGCGCATCCGGGGCGCGCAACGCCGCCGGCTCTCGATGAAGCCGGGCATCACGGGGCTGTGGCAGGTGAGCGGTCGCAGCAACGTCTCGTTCGCGGACTGGATGCGCATGGACCAGGCGTACGTGGACAGGTGGTCCCTGTGGATGGACCTGCGGCTCTTACTCGCGACGCTTCCCGCGGTCCTGCGCCGGAAAGGGGCGAAGTAGCAGTCAGGGATTGGGGCGTGTGCCGCGGGAAGTCCGGACGAGGTCATAGACCTTGAGCAAGCCGGCATAGTGGGCGCTCGCCGACCAGTGGGATTCCAGGAACTGCCTTGCGCGTTGGCCCATGGCCAACGCCCACGCCCGGTCTCCCCACAACCGGCGCAATTTGTCCGCCAGATCGAAACTGTCACCCGCGGAGAAGAGCAGCCCATTCTTTCCTTCCTCGACCAGGGTCGCGAGACTGCCCAGCCGCGACGCCACGATGGGGGTTCCTGCCGCCATGCCTTCGAGCAGCGAGAACGGCAGGTTTTCGTAGCACACCGAGGGAACGACCATGGCCACCGCGTTCCGGAGGATATCCCACTTGGCATCTTCGGTGACGGAACCAAGGAAGTCCACGTTCGTCGCGCGCCTGGACTGCGCCAGCCCTCGGCAGCGAGCAGCATCGGGCCCATCACCCAGGATCTTCACGGCCACCTCCGGCGCCTGCGCCGCGGCCTCGACGAGGGTGGCAACACCCTTCTCAGGCGACAGTCTCCCGAGGAAGACCACGTAGGGCGAGCGGTCACGAAACGATCCCGCCGCGGGCAAGGGGTCGGGCAGGAAGTTGCCGAGCACAGAGATGCGCTCCCGCGGCGCCACGCCTCCTTCGATCAACTTGGCGGCGGAGAAAGCGGAACCTGCGATGAAGTGGTTGATGCCGGCGAAGGTGCCGGCCCAGCGGTGCATGCCAATGGTGAAAGCGTAAAGGGCACTCAAGGCATAGCTGTCACGAAAGCAGCGCCAGCGGACGGCGTGGATGGTTCGTCCACGCTTGCACCGTTCGCATACCTGGCCACATGTATAGAAGAGAGCGTTGGGGCAGAGCAGGCGAAAATTGTGGATGGTCTGCACCATGGGAACCCCCGCCGCATGGAGGGCGCCGTAGGCAGCCGGTGAGATCAGTGGAAATACGTTGTGCAGGTGGGCGACGTCGGGTCGCTCCCGGCGCACGAGATCGCTCAATTCACGATGCACGACCCGCGAGAACACGGCCCGGGGGAAGAAGAGCGCCTTTTCGCGGAGGCCATAGGCGTCTATCTCCGAGCTGTGCTTGGCGTAGACGGCCACCTCGTGCCCCCGCTGGCGCAAGAGCGCGATGTGAGCCTCGACCGCGACCTGCTCTCCGCCTGGCTGCCGGTAGTGGTTGTGGACGACGAGGATCTTCATGTCGCTCTTCCGAACATCCGGAGGAGGAACCGTCGGAGCGCGCGAAACTGGGCCCGCACGAAATAGTAGCGACGAAAGGCCCGCATCACCTCGGGGTCGACCTGGACTTCTGGCGGAAACTCGACCGCGGGCAAGGCACGCGACAGATCGTTGCGCAGGATTTGGCTCGGGGCATGGACGCCACTGCCGTCGTGGCCGATGTTGTCCACGTAGGAGCGCACGGGATAGACCGCCACCGCGTGCTGCAGGAAATGCGTGAACGCCCAGCGGATCGCCCAGGATTCCATGCGCCCCTCGCGCTCCGCGATGAGCGTGTCCGTGAGGTCCTCCCCACCTTCGTTGAAGGCCCGCTGGGCCACGAGGTCGCGCCGGAAGGAATCGTACCGCGCCACGTTCCAGTCCGCTTTTTCCCAGCGGTCGCGCCAGGTCGCCCAACCTTGAGAGCAACAGCGCGGATTGAAGTAGACCTGCCGGGAGTATCCGTGCGGGAAACGCATGACGTGTTCGGGAGGGTTGTACCCGCCGATCGAGAATACCCTTGGGGTGTCCCGGTACCGGTCGAGCGCCTGGTTCATGTAGTGCAGAAAGTACGGCGAGGTGACGATGTCGTCCTCGAGCACGATGACCTGGCTCCACTTGGCGAGGACCTGCGAGACCCCCGCGATGATGGACGCGGCCAGCCCCTCGTTGTGCGCCTTCTCGACAACCGTGAGCGAGCGGAACCCCGTGACTGCCCGCACCAGCGCGCGCACCGCTTCCACAGCTGGGCGATCCGCTTCGCCCCTTGCTCCATCGGAGAAGACGAAAAGGTCGCTTTCCGTCGCCAGCTCATTGCCGCGTAGGGCCGCGAGCGTCGCGGCGGCGTGCGTGGGGCGGTTGTAGACGAAGATGGCTATGGGGGCGCTGGCCACGGCGGTTCTCATCATACACCGGCAGGATTGCCGGTCGTCGCACACGCTTGCAGGAAGCGCGACAGCCCCTCCCAGTACTGGTCGAGAAGGTAGACGCCCGCGAAGGCCGCGCGCGCCGCCGCGGCGTAGGCCGGGTATTCGGCGAAAATGCGCCGCGCGGCCGCGCCCAATTCCGCGAGGTCATCGACCATCTCGCCGCAACGAAAGCGCGAGAACAGGTCGGCGTACGCATCGTCGTGGAAGGTGATGAGGGGAAGCCCGCACTGGAGGTAGAAGGCGACTTTCTGCGACGAATAGGCCGTCAGGCGGTCGTTGGCGTTGTCACGGCGGTAGAGCGCCAGCCCGACATCCGCGCTCGCGAGCAGGTCCGGCAACTCGCTCTCGGGCAGCATGTGCGTCGTGAAGCGCACGTTCGGTGGCAAGGCTCCCTCGGCCAGTCGCCGGGTCGGGGCGTCGTAGACCGGTCCATGCAGGTAGAGCGCGAATTCCGCCGGCAGGGCCGCGGCCGCCGCGATCAGCTCGCGCGTGTAGCGCCCTGGGCCTTGCATGCCGAAGGACAGCAACGTGAAAGGGGAGCGCGGGGACATGGCTCTTGCCGGCGCCAGGGGCGTGGCCTCGCAAGCCGCCACGGCCGCTCCGACGGGAAGAAAGTACGCCGGCTGGTCGGCGATGCCATTCGCGACCCGCAGCGCCTCCCACCGGGACCGATCTTGAATGATCGTCCCGCTGGCGCGGGCATGGCACGCACGTTCCCGTCGCCGCTGCCATGCGAAGCGTGAGAGCCCGGGATGGTCCTCCAAGTAGAGCTCGAGCGAGTAGTAGACGAAGCGCGTGCCGGAGAGAACACCCCACCAGGCCGCGAGCTCGAGGCCCGCTTTCTCGACGCCGATGAGCAGGTCTTGCCGTCCCCGACTCGCCAGGGCACGGCACACCCGGCGGCGAACCCAGGGCGGCTGCATGGCGAGCCTACCGGGCAGGACGGTGGCCAGCCAGCGGCGGATGCGCCGATCGGCCTTGCCGAGGAAACTCGAGGTCGGGACAAGCTCGACCTCGCCCGAGAACGCGCCGAGGTCCACCATTCCGCGATCATCCTGGGCGGTGGCGACGAGGTACAGGTCGTGTCCCTGGGCAGCGAGCCCGTTGACGAGCTCCTTGATGAGCGTCTGCAGCGGCCAGCCGGCGTGCACGATGCCGATGCGCATGGGGCCCGTCACCAAGCCGCGCGGAACAGCGCGAAAGCGCTCCAGGTGCCTTCGTCCGGCGCCCGTTCGCCCATCCAGGCCCGCAGCGCGATGGGGGCGAAACCGGCAGCCCTGGCGAGCTCGCCGACCTCGCTCGGCATCAGGTAGCGCATCGGGTGTAGCTCCTCGACTTGCTCGCGCGTCCCCTTCCGCTTGTCGGTCACCTCGAACTCGTAGCGCACGTCGACCACGTGCGCGTCTTCGCGGAGCGTGGGAACCGCACTTCGGCCGACGTGGAAGCGGTGGTCTTCCACGACGCGTACGCGCCGCTCGGGCCGCTGCGCCAGCACGGCGGGACCGTACCAGAAGTCGAAGAGGAAGAGCCCACCGGGATGAAGATGGCGCCGGATCGAGCCCAGTGCGGCGTCGAGATCGCCGGGGCCAGCCTGATAGCTCATGACGTGAAACAGCGAAACCGCGGCGTCGAACTGGCGGCCGAGATCGAAGTCGCGAGCGTCGCCGGTTTGAAAGTGGGCCTCCGCGGGCGAATCGGTGACCTGGGCAAGCCGCGCTCTCGCCTGGGCGAGCATGCGCTCACTGCGGTCGATGCCCACGACTTGCCAGCCCGCGGCCGCGAGCCAGCGCGCATGCGCGCCCGTCCCACAACCGACTTCGAGGAGGCTCCGGCCGGCCCCGCCCTCGGCCTGGAGCACGCTGGTCACGAACGCGGCCTCGCCGCGGTAGTCCTTGTCCTCGTAGAACAGGTCGTACCACTCCGCGTAGCCGGCGAAGACCGTCATCCCAGCACCTTCCATACCCGCTCGGCGACGAGGTCGATTTGGGCGTCGGTGAGGGCCAGGCCGCTCGGCAGGTAGAAACCCTGCTGGTAGAGGTGCTCGGCCACGGGGTAGCGCTCGCTCGCGAACAGCCCCCGCCGGCGCAGCACCGGCTGCAGGTGCATGGGACAGAAGAACGGTCGCGTGCCCACGCCCTCCTCGGCGAGGCGGCGCATGGCCGTGGTCGCGTCGATGCCGCGCCCCTCGTCGAGCACGATGCCGTACACCCAGTACACGCTGTCCGCGTAGTCGGTCGCCGGCAGCGGCAGGCGCGCGCCGGGCAGCCCGCGCAAGAGACGAGCGTAGCGGGCCCCCATGCGACGTTTGCGGGCGATGGCATCGTCGAGCCGTTCGAGCTGAGCCAGCGCCACCGCGGCCTGCAAGTTGGTCAGCCGAAGGTTCCACCCCAGGCGCTCGTGGACGAAACGCCGCTCCGGCTGGAAGCACAAGTTGCGCAGGGAACGGCATGTCTCGGCCAGCCGATCGTCGTCGGTGACGATGAGCCCACCTTCGCCCGAGGTGACATGCTTGTTCGCGTACAAGCTGAAGGTCGAGAGGTCGCCGAAGCCGCCGCAGGGCCGGCCCCGGTAGTCCTGTCCGAGCATCTCCGCGGCGTCCTCGAGCACGCGCAAGCCGTGGCGAGCCGCCAGCTCGAGCACGGGGGCCACATCCACTGGCAGCCCGTACAAATGCACGAGCATGATGGCGCGGGTGCGCGAGGTGAGCTTCGCCTCAATGGCCCGGACGTCCATGTTCCACGTCTCAGGTTCGCTGTCCACCAGGACCGGCGTGGCGCCCGCGCGGATGATCTGCCCGATGCATGAGATGATGGTGAAGGCCGGCAGGATGACCTCGTCCCCGGGCCCGATGCCCAGCGCCTCGACCGCGGCGTCGAGGGCGGCCGTGCCGTTCGTCACCGCGATGGCGTGCCGGCGTTTCACCCGCGCCGCAAAGCGTGCCTCCAGCTCCGAGACGAACGGCCCTTCCGACGAGATCCAGCCGCTGTCGATGCACTCGGCGAGGTACTTCTTTTCGTTGCCCCCCAAGAGCGGGGCGTTGACCGGGATGAATTCACGGGGCGCCACGGCTCATCCACCCACGATGCGAAGGCCAGCGGGTGCCGCCGGCGCGAAGCGGGTCTTGTCGGCGTCGCCCGAGTAAGGCCCCTGTTTGACCTCGACCATCTCGCTCGGTTCCAGCATCTCGAAGCCATGCCCGCCCCGCGCCAGCAGGATGATGTCACCGGACGCCAGTACCCGGCTCTCCAGATAGTTGCGTTCCTCGTCGTAGAAATCCACGCGCACGCGCCCGGATCGGACGAACAGCACTTCGTTGGTGAGTGTCACCTCGCGCAGGACCTCGTTGTGCACGTGCGGGGGGATAACGTGGCCCGCGGGCCGTCGCATGTAGCCGAGCTGCTGCGAAAAGTCGCCCGGCGTGAAGAAGACGATGCCTTCCGCTCGGTAGTTTGCGCGCAGGATGAGGGCGAGCAGCTTCTCGGCATGAACGATCTTTTCGAGCATTCCAGGACCTCAAAGGTACGTCGGTTGGTTCGCCCCACGTGCCGCCGATTTGCGCGCACCCGCTCCGAGGACCTCCGCCAGCCAATCCGTGGCGATGTCGTCATCCCGGATCCAGTCATCGATCTCGACGACCCGCCGGAAGCGGCTGTCGGTCAGCAAGCGGAGATCGTACTGGTTCCGCCGAGCGAAATACGAGGCCCAGGCCGGCAGGTGGCGCCAGGATTCGCGCCTCTGGGCCAGCCTCAGCAGTGAACGCGCAAGCGCCTTGGGCACCTCGACGGCGTTTCTCCGAACCATCCGGCCCACCAGCTTTGCTCGGTTCCGGTGGAGCCGGTATTCGCTGTAGGAGTCGCAGAAGCCCTGGTTGCCCAATCTTCGGACAAGGTACCCGAGGGTCGTCCGCTCGGGAGGAATGACATGGTAGGTGATCGATTTCGCGGTGAATGCGAACAGGTAGCCCAGCCCACGAAGCTTGGCGTTGAGGCCGGTTTCCCCATCGCCGATCCACACACCAGCCGTGTTTTCCGGATTGAAGCCCCCCGAGCGAAAGAAGGCGTCCCGTTGCACAGCCTGGTGGCAGCTGTAGGCGAAAGCTCGGCGGGAGACGACGAGCTCCTCGGGTTGATCCGCCTCGGTCAGGCTGAGGAGGCCGTTCAGCATGGTCCGCTCAACCCAACGCGGTGGCGGCTGAGAAAACCTCGGGAGAATGGTCCCGGTGGCGCACCCGACGCGGGGGTCGAGGTCGAAAACCTTGACCAGCTCTCCAAGCAATGCCCGATCCGCCTCCATGTCATCGTCGGTGAAGTAGAGGATCGTGCCTTGTGCCGACTTCGCCGCCGAATTCCTGGCAAAGTGCACTCCCTGTCGAGGCTCGAAAAGGTAGTGGATCGGAATTCTGCTGACCCGCGCGATGGCTGCGACTCGCTCGCGCGTGTCGTCTTGGGAGTTGTTGTCGGCCACCAGGATTTCGAATCTATCCGCCGGGTAGCTCTGTTCCTGGAACGAGGCGAGCGTCCGAGCGAGCAGATGCCCACGGTTGTAGGTCGGGATGATCACGGAAGAAAATGGCACTTCGCTCATCTTCGCCTCATGAGGGCCTGCAAGGTACGGCCTGCCACCTCCGTGGCGGTGCCCGGATTGTACACCAGCCGGTCCCGTAACTCCTGTCGCCGGTCCCGGCCTATCTGAGGATTGGCGAGGGCCAAGCGAACACCCTCGCACATCTGCTCCACGGAGGACACAATCTGGCCGCAGGATCGCCCCGTGAAGTGCAGTCCGGTTCTTCCGAATTGGTCGAACAGCTCGGGTACGTCGAAGAAGACGATCGGCCGGTCGAGGAGAAGAAACTCGAATGCTACCCCGCTGACGTCCGTGACGAGGACGTCGGCGGCGATCAGATAGGGGTTCGCATCGTGGCTGGGCGCCAAGCGTACGTTTGGATGGTTGCGTTCGATGGTGCGGAGGATAGCCCGCCAGTCTTTGCCTCCCGTTTCAGCCATAACCCACTTTTCCAAGTCCGGGCCTGGCCTCTTCAGGCTGACGTGGTGCAGTTTCACGATGAGATTGACGTCAAGCGACGCCAACCCCCGGATGATCTCGCTTCCCTGCCATTCTAGAGACGCCGTGCGCTGGTAGGTCGGCGCGTAGCAGATGGTCGGTCGCTCCGGCGCAAGTCCGAGGCCGCGCAGCACCTCGTTGCGAACGGCCTCGCTACTCTTCAGGGAATCGGTCTTGGGATATCCGACGTCGAAGAGCTGTAGTCGGCGGTAGTTGTCAGGGTATCGCTGGGCATAGAGCCGCAGTGATCCGTTCCGCGACGCCGGGCCGTACAAGAAGAGGCCATCGTAGCAGCCGAGGGTATCGCCGCGCCCGTCGGGCACGAAGAAGACTTCCTTATCCGGTAGACCGTGTTGCATGGCCACCCGGAAGACCCGTCCGTCCCCCCAGGCATCGGCTACACGTGACCGCGTCTCGGGGTGGAGCGTCAAGAGGACACCGGGGTGGATCAACTTGGCGAGAAAGCGTTCCTCGACGACAACCTTGAGGCGAGGGTGTTCCGCCAATGGTAGGGTGCTGCTGCGGATAAACTCTTCCCTCTGCCCAGACCGCACGACGATCAGAATCAAGCAATCGTCGTGCGCCAGGAGCCATTGCAGAATCGGCTCCACATGCTCCCGGAGCCCGGTCTCCAGCAGATGAACCGCAAGCACCCGTCGTCCCGATACTTCGTGACGGAGACGGAGGCTGGGGAGCAGTCCGCGCAGGTGGTCCCCAACCCGACGAACACGGGCGCCTATCCTCATTGTGCCCGAAGGTTCTCGAGTACCTGATTGATGAGGGTTGACGAGGTTCCCGTGGTGTAGGGCAGGTAGACCACCCGAGCTCCGACCTCTGCGAATCGGTTCTGGTACTCCTCCCAGGATGGGCTTTGATACCAGTCATCTCCAACAAATAGGATATCGAAGTGCAACCGCTTCCATGCCTCGAGCTTGTCCTGGTCCTGTTGAGGGATCACGACATCCACGAAGCGACTGCTCCTCACGACTTCAACCCTCTCGACGAACGGAATGACCGGATGCTTGTGTTTGTACGCGACCAGTTCGTCCGTCGACACGCCGACGATCAACTTGTCGCAAAGGGCCCGCGCGCCGCGTAGAAGGTTTACATGCCCGATGTGGAAGAGGTCGAATACGCCAGCCGTATACCCGAGGATCATCGCTATGCCTCCGTGTTTTCCGCAGGCCAATCGATACCGAGCAGCCGCAGGTTGTGTTCAAAGAACCGGTCCATGGGTGTTTGTCCCGGCTGGCCATCGGGAAGAACCGCAGCCAGATCGACCGGGAACCCGACCTTGTCCCTCTCGACGATCTGGGAGGGAATTCGTGTCGCGAACAGTCGCTTCAGCGGGGCCTTCACGACTCCATTCGCCAGGCGATAGGCGTAGGGCACGCCCGCCAATCGTTCGACGAGACGATAGTCGACGAACGGTGTGCGCGCCTCCACGCTCGCACCCATGGTGGCGGCGTCGAGGCGGCGGAGCAGGCCATGGAGGTGAGCAACCTGGAAGAAGGCGGCCACGATGGCGACGGGGCTGCCCCGGACCAGGAAGGGCGCGACAGCATCCTCGACAATCTCCAGGTCCCGGCCCGACCCGTATGCGTAGAGACGGGCGAACTGTGGCAGGTCCCAGGCCTCAGCGGTCGCGGCCCAGCGGAAGATACGATCGTAACCAAAGAAGAGTTCGTCCGCTCCTTCACCGCTCAGGAGAACGGTATTCTCTTTGCGCGCCTCCGCCGACAGGGCGTGAAGCAACACCTCGTTCGGAACGGAAATCGGTTCCGCCCTGGCACGCACCACGTTCTCGAGGATTTCTCGGTACTGTTCAGGCGTCACCGAAATCTCGTGGTGGCGCGATCCCAGGTGTGCCGCTGCGAGGCAAGCCCATTCGAACTCGTTGTTCTTGGGCATTCCGACGACCCACGAATCGTGGCAGCCCGAGAGGGCTGCCACGACCGTGCTATCCAAACCCCCGCTTAGGTAGCTTCCCACCGGCACGTCCGACACCATTCGCAGGCGTACGGCGGACTCGATGAGAGCGCCGAGCTCCTCGTCGTCAGGCGGGGTGCGATCGCCTTCGGGCAGCTCCCAGTACTTCCGGAACCGGCCACCCTGCAGGTAGTGGCCGGGGGGAAACATGCAGACGCCTTGGTACAGGGTACGTCCATTGAAGAAGGTGCGAAGCGTGCAGTACTGGCGCACGCCAATGGGGTCCGGCGCTGTGCGTCCCGTGGCCTGCAAGATGGGACGAATCTCTGAACTGAGAATCCAACGGCCACCGTCCTCGTGGACGTAGAGGGGCTTCACGCCAAGCCTATCTCGCGCAGCGAAGAACTCGCCATTCTCGAGGTCCACGACAACGAATGCGAACATGCCGTTCAGGCGACTCAACATAGACGGTCCATGTTGGAGGAACAGCTCGAGGAGGACCTCCGTATCCGAGGTGGTCCGCAAGGGCTCGTCGAGCTGCGCCGCGAGCTCTCGGAAGTTGTAAACCTCGCCATTGTAAATGATGGCATGACGCCCATCGCGGGACAGAAATGGCTGGTTGCTGCGGTTGTCGAGATCAAGGATCTTGAGGCGGTTGTGCCCCAATTGCACGGAATCCACCGTCGTGCGGTACATTCCGACCACGTCAGGTCCTCGGTGGCGCATCAACCCAAGGGCGGCCCGAAAGGACTCGGGCGAGACGCGGGGATCGTTCGTGAAGAGAAGTCCGCACATCTACGGGAGAGACCTTCCTGCCGGTCTAGAGCACCGAACGGGTTGAGGGACCGAGTGAAATTGGGGAGTTGCGAGCGGCCCAAGGCGCGAGGAGGGAAAATACTCGACGTATTTGACCGACGAGCGACGCAGGGGGGCGACGCAAATGCGCGATTTCACGACGGGAGTCAACCCGTTCGGTGCTCTAGATGTCCCAGCTAGCATCAGCAAGGAAATACCCCTGGAAGCTCGGATCCGGCAGCGCTCCAGTTCCATACACATCCGCGACGGCAATCTCGAGCTCGAGACAGCCGGGAAGGGTTTCTATCTCCCGGTCGGGCCCCCAAATGGCAACGTCCACCCGGTAACGACCAGGCACCATCCGGTTTCCGCGCCACAGAGCCCGAAGCCGCCGGGTCCCTTCGAACGGCCATGGGTGGTTGTTCTGGATGTCCGTGTGGATGGTGACCAACCGCACGCCCCACGTGGTGTGAATTCCAATGGAGAGCCTTGGATAGGTGATTCTTTCCTTTGCGTAGAGCTCGATGTCGAAGCGGATGTCCTCGCCAGCCGCGAAGGACGACGTAGCAACTCCCTGCGCATTGAAGGATGCAACCGAGCGGATGCATCGGGTCTGTCCTGACATCAGCCGCTCGCGAGACTGGACAGCGCAGTTTTTCAGGTAGACCGGAACAAGCTCAGCCGACGGGCCAATACCGCCGCAGGTACCGTCGGTGAGGAGCAGAACCTTGCCGCAAAGCATCTCCACCGCGGCCATGTTGTGGCTGACGAAGAGGACCGTTCTGCCCTGCCCCGCGACTTCAGCCATTTTGCCAAGGCACTTGTTCTGAAACTGGGCATCGCCGACCGCGAGAACCTCATCGACAAACAGAATCTCGGTACGCAAGTGGGCTGCCACTGCAAACGCGAGCCGCACGTACATGCCGCTGGAATAGTGCTTCACGGGTGTGTCAAGGAACCTATCCACTTCGGCGAAACTGACAATCTGATCGAAGGATGTGCGTATCTCCTTGCGGGTCATCCCGAGAATCGAACCGTTGAGAAAGATGTTCTCTCGGCCCGTGAGCTCGGGGTGGAAGCCCGTGCCAACTTCCAAGAGCGAGCCTATGCGGCCCCAGACCTCGGCCTGACCGGTCGTCGGCTCGGTAATCCGGGACAGGATCTTGAGAAGCGTGGATTTTCCGGCGCCGTTCCTGCCAATGATCCCAAGCACGTCGCCTCGCTGTACCTCGAAGGAGAGGTCTCGAATGGCCCAGAATGCCTCGCTGGGCGTCCCGGAACGGCCCAAGCGGCTCAGTTTCCGAAATGGCTTCACAGCGCTGCGGACAATCGCATCCTGAAGTGTGTCGTACTTAGGCTGGCTAGCCCCAATGCGGTATTTCTTGCCGAGGCCGTTGACCCGAATGACGACCTTTTCGTTGGCTGGGCTGCTCACGCAGGTATTCCTTGGAATTTTGCCAACCGCGAGCCCTCAAATATAGTCTGCGAAACCTCGCTCCGCGCTCCGGAACCGCCAAGCGCCGAGCATGAGCAACGCCAGACTCACCAGGATCGACGTCAGCACCATGGCCCAGAGGCCGCTGGCCTCGCCCAGTAGGCACCACCGGAATCCCTCCACGACGCCTACCATGGGATTCAGGCCGTAGACCACCCTGAGTCCCTCCGGCATGAGGCTGGCGGGGTAGACCACCGGCGTCACGAACATCCATAGTTGAACCAAGAACGGTATGACGTAGCGCACGTCACGGTACCGCACGTTGAGCGACGAGAGCCACAAGCCAACCCCCAACGAACTGAGCATGGCGAGAGCTAGAAACGCGGGAAGCATAAGGACCTGAAGTCCTGGGACCGCCCCATAGTAAACCATCAGCCCTCCGTAGACGAGAAGCGAAACCAGAAAATCGATCACTGCGGACAATGCGGCGGCACATGGGATGACTAGCCGAGGGAAGTAAACCTTGGAAACCAGTCGGTCGTTGGCCGCGACGCTCTCGGAGCAGCGCTGCAAGGATTGGGCGAAGAGGTTCCAAGCCAAGAGGCCCGCATAACTCCAAAGGGGATAGGGTGCTCGACCGCCAGCGCTGATGCCAGCGAGCCGATGAAAGAACACCGTGAAGACCAGCATCGCGGCCAGCGGTTGTAAAATGGCCCAGGCCACCCCGAGAAAGGTTTGGCGGTACCGGAGCTTGACGTCACGCCACGCCAGAAAACCGAGCAGCTCCCGATATTGCCACAGCTCACTGATCCCTTCAATCAGCGAGGCGGAGCGATTGGGCCGGATGAGGATGTGAGGGAGGATCGCATCCTGACACGATGGTTCCTGGTTTGGCATGCCGCTCCAGGACCGTCTTACAACCCTCCGGGCGACCTGAGCATCGACACCACCTCGGCGGGAGCGCCGTCGGTCGAGAAGCGTCCGGGGTTACCCGTGAACACCATGTTGGACGGAGATAGTTGCGCAAAATCGCCACGGTGTCCACTCAGCCCCTCGCTCGTCGGTCACTCGTCGTGATGGGTTCTGGCAACCCGGCGCGTCATTCGGGCGTTGGAATTGCGCCATCGTAACCCGGCGCTACAAGGGCTGCGGGAGCGCATGACCGAATTCGCACTCGAGCCAGCGCCGTGCTATCCACGTGCGGCGAGCCGGACGGCTTCACCCCATTCGTTTTCGATAGGGGTTGGGGCGGGCCGGCCCAGCAGATGAGGGCAACCATGGATCTCCTGAAAATGGGAACGAAACTCGTTCAGGCACTGGAGGAAAAACTATCGCCAAAGCAACGATACTGGGCGCGAGTCCGAGCGGAATACTGTGATTTGCGCCGCGACGAATTCGCCGAACATCTGATGTTCGTACTGGGTGGGTTCATGGTGCAAGGCAACTTGAACGGATTCGAGTGCTGCATCAAGAACATGCCGGCCGAGGGTGCCGTACTCGAAATCGGGTCCTTCCTTGGACTCTCGACCACTCTCATTGCATACGCCATGGCCAAGTACGGGCGTGGTGAGCCTTTCTTCGCTTGCGATCCGTGGGTGTTTGCCGGAGCCGACCGGCCCAAAGCGGGCTATTTCAGCACCGGAACCCAGGAATATCGAGATTGGGTCGTTCAATCTTTCAAAATGAACACCACGTTGTTCAGCAAGGATCATCCGCCGTACGCGATCGAGGCAACTTCAGACCAGTTCTTTCGCTGGTGGTCGAATTGCGCCGTCCGAACTGACTTATGGGGACGCGACACGAAACTGGGAGGCGGAATTGGCTTTGCTTTTATCGATGGGGCGCACACCTACGAAGCCGCGAGGAATGATTTTCTAAATGCTGATCGGTTTCTTCTTCCTCGAGGATACCTATTCTTTGACGACTCGTACGATGACGGAGCCTTCGCAGAGGTTCAGCGTGTCGTCTCGGAGGTGCGTGCGAATTCCCGGTATGAGCTCATAGGAAAGTTCCCCAACTACTGTTTTCGGAAGAGGCAATTCTCGATCTAGGGAATTTGGTGTGTCGGACTCGACTGCAGCCGCGGAGCCGCCCCTGGTCTACTACCTCCGAGATTTTTCGCGTGGCGCGACGATTTTCACGCAGCCTTTCCCATGAGTTTCTCTACGGTGGCTTCGCGAGCGGCGGATGTAGCTGTCGTTTCGTTCCGGCGGCGAGCCGCGCGGGCGTGTGGGCCGGCCCGATCGGGCTCGCCTTGCTGACCCTGCGCCGGCGCGCTCGCCGATCCTGAAGGGCGGAGGCGGAGGACGGCTTCCGCTTCCGTGCTTCTGGTAAGCTGATCCTCCTTGGCACCGGTGATCGCGATCTGGCTCGTGCCGTTCCTGCTTCTCGCGGGCGCGGACGACCGGACGTTCACGGTGGCCATCGATGCCGGACATGGTGGCTCGAACCGGGGCGCGCCCACCAAGAAAGAGGGCACCTACGAAAAGCATCTGACGCTGGCCCTCGCCAAGCAAGTGCAGCGACTCCTCGCCGGGGAAAAGGACTTGAAGGTCGTTCTCTGCCGCAGCACGGATGTCCTGGTGCCCGTCCGCGCGCGCGTGCGCTGCGGGAACCAGGCTTCCGCGCGCCTCTATCTCAGCCTCCACGCCAA
>PNBO01000321.1 GCA_003136095.1 Myxococcales bacterium | reverse complement strand
GTGCAGAACAACCTGTGGAAGATGACGCCGCTGCAGGAGTCGTTCGGCATCAACATGCTGGCCATCGTCGACAGCCGGCCGCAAACCCTGTCGCTCAAGCACGCCTTGCAGCACTTCATCCAGCACCGTCGCGACGTGGTCACGCGCCGAACGCAGTTCGACCTGGACAAGGCCAAGGCCCACATGCACATCTTGGAGGGCCTCAAGATCGCGATCGACAACATCGACGCGGTCGTCGACCTCATCCGCTCGTCGAAGGACACGGAAACCGCCAAGACCGGGTTGATGGAAAGCTTCGAGCTGTCGGCCATCCAGGCGCAGGAGATCCTCAACATGCGCCTGGCCAAGCTGACCGGGCTGGAGCGCGACAAGCTGGAGGCGGAGATGAAGGAGACCGCCGCGCTCATCGCCCACCTGGAGGAAATCCTGGCCAGCGACGCGGTCCTGGTCGGCGTCATCGTCACCGAGCTGGAAGAACAGAAGCAGCTCTATGGGGACGCGCGCCGCACGGAGATCCTCGACATCGACGTCGACATCGACATCGAGGACATGATCGCCGAGGAAGAGATGGTCGTCACCGTCACGCATGGTGGCTACGTGAAACGGAATCCGAAAGTCCTGTACAAGCCGCAGCGCCGCGGCGGGCGCGGCATCACCGGCGCGTCCACGCACGAGGAAGACTTCGTCGCGCAGCTCTTCGTGGCCTCGACCCACGACACCATGCTGATGTTCACCAACAAGGGCCGCGTCTACGCCAAGAAGATCTGGGAGATCCCGCAGGCCAGCCGCACCGCCAAGGGCAAGGCCTTCGTCAACCTGATTCCGCTGCAGGACGGCGAACGGGTCGTGGCCTTGCAGCCGGTGCGCGAATTCTCGGAAGGCGCGTTCGTGGTCATGGCCACCCGGCGCGGCCTGATCAAGAAGACGTCGCTCCAAGCCTTCCAGAGCATCCGCGCCTCGGGCATCATCGCGCTGTCGATCCAGGAGGACGACGACCTGGTCGGCCTGCGCATCACCGAGGGAGCGTCCGATCTGATGCTGGGCACGCGCAACGGCTGGGCCATCCGCTTCCGCGAGGAAAACGTGCGCCCGATGGGGCGCGCGGCGCGCGGCGTGCGCGGCATTCGCCTGCGCGACAAGGACGACTTCGTCATCGGCATGGCCGCGGTGCCCCGCGAAGTCCCCGCCACGCTGCTCACGGTGTGCGAGCGCGGCTTTGGCAAGCGCACGGTCTCGACCGACTATCCGACCAAGAACCGCGGCGGCAAGGGCGTCATCACCATCAAGACCACCGAGCGCAACGGCAAGGTCGTGGGCCTGCGCCTGGTCACCGACGACGAAGACCTGATGCTCATCACCAGCAGCGGCAAGCTCATCCGCATGCCCATCGACGGCATCCCCACCATCGGGCGCAACACCCAGGGCGTGCGCTTGATCCGGCTGGAGGGGGACGAGGCCGTGGTCGCCATGGAGCGCATGGCCGACAAGGAAGAGGGCGAGCACGAGGTTTCACCCGAGGTGGCCGCGGCGCGCGCCGAGGAGCAGACCCTGGCCGAGGAGGATCTGGGCGAGGAGGCAAGCGCCGAGGAGGAGGAGGAGGACGAGGCGGATGATGGCGACGATTCGGCCGAAGAGGCGCCCGACGACGAGAACGGCGACGGCGGAAAGAATTAACCACAGAGGACACAGAGGACACAGAGACGGATGAGAAAGGGTTCGGATCCGGATCCGGAAAACCCTTCCCTTTCCGGCTCTGTGTCCTCTGTGTCCTCTGTGGTGAAAAGACCGAGGAGATCAATGGTTCACGAGAAATCGCGAGGACTATTTGAACGCGCGAGCGGGCTGTTTCCGGGCGGGGTGAATTCGCCGGTACGCGCCTTCCAGGCGGTGGGTGGAACACCGGTCTTCCTGGCGCGCGGCGAGGGCGCCTGCGTGTGGGACGCCGATGGCAATCGGTACACGGATTTCCTGGGTTCCTGGGGGCCGCTGCTCCTCGGACACAGCCACCCGGCTGTTGTGGCGGCGATCGCCAAGGCCGCGGCGCAAGGCACGACGTTCGGGGCATCCACCGAGCGCGAGGTCGAGCTCGGCGAGGCCATCCGCGCCGGCTTCCCAGCGCTGGAACGCATGCGTTTCGTATCGTCCGGCACCGAGGCGACGATGTCGGCGCTGCGCGTGGCGCGCGGCTTTCGCGGCCGGAGCAAGCTCATCAAAATCGACGGCGGTTACCACGGCCACGCCGACATGCTCTTGGCGGCGGCGGGCTCGGGGGCGGCGACCCTGGGCATTCCGGGCTCCGCCGGCGTGACGGCCGCGGCGGTCGCAGACACCATCATCGTCCCCTTCAACGACGAGGCGGCGATGGCCGCGGCCTTTGCCGCGAACCAGGGGCAGGTCGCGGCGCTCATCATCGAGCCGATTCCGGGCAACATGGGCCTCGTGCCGCCCAAGCCAGGTTACCTCGCGGCGTTGCGCCGGCTGTGCGACCAAGAAGGTGCGATTCTTATCTTCGACGAGGTGATCTCGGGATTCCGGGTGGGNNCGGCGGTGGATTGCCCCTCGGAGTCTACGGTGGCCGCGCGGACATAATGAAGGTGGTGGCCCCCGAGGGTCCGGTCTACCAGGCCGGCACGCTGTCGGGAAATCCACTCGCCATGGCGGCCGGCTTGGCCATGCTCGGCCAAATCGATGCCAGTAGCTACAACCGGTTGGAATCGCTAGGGGCGCGGCTAGAGGCCGGGGTCAAGGCAGCCATCGCCGAGACGCGGGTTCCAGCCTGTATCCAGCGCGTGGGCTCGGCTTTCACCCTCTTTTTCTGCGCTGGGCCAGTCACGGACTTCACCTCGGCCAAGCTGGCAGATTTCAAGGCCTATGCCGTCTTCTTCCATGGAATGCTGGACCGCGGCTTCTATTTACCGCCGGCTCAGCTCGAAGCCGCCTTCATTTCGCTAGCGCACCAGGACACGGACGTCGATTCTTTTGTGACAGCGACGCATGAGACTCTGGCGGAGATGGTGGTTTTGAGGTAAGAGAAGCGCCCTCCTGACAAGCGCGTGCGTACCGGTCGGCTGTGCCCGACGAGACTCTTCGCGCGAGTCGGAAAGACGGAGACCGATCATGTCGCAGAAATCACCCCTCGCAATCGTCAACGAAACCTTCGGCGCCAAGGACAAGCTGGTGGACAAGCTGGTCGGCCTGCTCGACCGCGGCGACGAGTCGAAGGATGATCTGCGCAAGCGACTCTCCAGCGCCGCGAACACCAAGCTGCTGCACCTGCACGGGGTCGCGACCGAGGTGAAGGAAAAGCACGGCTCGCACGACGCCCTGGTCGAGCACGTCGCCAAGGCGCTCGGCCGCAGCAAGGACAAGCCCTTTGTCGAGCGGCTGGCGGCCACCTCGGACGCGCGCCTGGTCGATCTGGTCAGGGCCACCGAGCGGAAGAGCAAGAAGTCCGCCAAAGCCAAGTAAGCCCGCGATTTGTCGCGGCCTATTTGCGCATCTCGATACGGGCGGTGCCAACGTTGTCGGCGGAATCCCAGGCGCGTGCATTGACGATGTGCGGACCTGGCGGGAGCGACTTGGGCAGGTGAATCGTGAAGGCCTCGTCCCGCTCGTCGAGCAGCCCGTCGTCGGCCAGCGCCGGCCGCCAGTCGCCGCCGTCGATGGCGTACTCAATCGCGGAGATCACGGATAAGGCATCGTGGGCGCGGCCGGTCACCACGTCTCCGCGCACGGCGAGTCCGAGCACCTCGGGTTTCGTGTTGTCGACGAGGAAGGGCGGCGATTCGAAGAGGTGGTCCAGCGATTGGCCCGCCGGGGTCACCTTCTCGTCCGACGCCCACACCCGGATCACGTAGCGCCCGTCCGGCACGGACTCGGTGTTCCAGTCGTACTCGGGCTTGGCCAAGGGATCCGGCCCACCGAGCGGGCGCCACACGGCATCGCCGTCGCGCCGGAACCACAGCTTGTAGATGAGCTCGTCGCCGTCGGGATTCTCGACCTTCCAGCGCAGCTTCAGCGTCGGCGAGTGCACCCGCGGTGCACCAGGCGCCAGCGCGGGAATGGGCGTGGCCCCTGCTCCGGTGGGCGCGGCCGCCGCGGGAGCGTCGCCCAGAGTGACCTCGGTCACGCGCGCCCGCTGGTTGTGCGGAAGGTAGTAGATCGAGATGTCCTGCAAGACCGATGCGTGGCCCGGCAGGGTGGCGCGGTACTGCAAGTACCGCGCGCCGGGGCTGCGAATCTCGCCGGCATTCTCCCCATCATGCTGGGCCACGGCCTGCACCCGGTGGAAGGCCGACCATCTGGCGTCGGGCTTTCCCGTGTTGCCCGAACGCGTCTCGATCACCACATCGCGCGACCCGGTCCACCATACGTGACCCCAGCGGGCGGGCGCCTCCGCGTCGAGCACCTTGCTCAAGTAGGTCGCCTCGGCCCCCACCGCCGGTCGCACCCGATAGACGGCGCCGATGTCGCCCGTGCCGACGAGGAACCCGTCCCCGGAAGGCACGAGCGAGAGCGCCTGCCGCTCCGGCATGTCAGCGGCGAGCGCGACGGTGCGATCGGGCGCGATCCGGTAGAGCTTGCCCTGACTGCCGGTCGCCGCGAAGAGGTTGCCGCGGGGGTCGAGAACCAGGGCCGTGAAATAGCCGTCGGCGAGGGCGAAGAGCTGTTCGATGCCGCCATCGTCGTCAAGCCGGTAGAGCGCGGCGTGGGCCTTGACGGCATCGGTGCGCGCAACCGCCGGCGAGGCGGGCGGGGGTCCGGCCGCGATGCGCGTGCCCTTGGCGGGCTGCGGCCCCGCGGGTGGCGGCGGGTTGGCGTCGGCCGGGTTGTCGAAGTCGTTGACCGCCAGGTAGGTGGCGCCCTTGCCGCGCACGATGGCGCGAACCTCGTCGGCGTCGAAGTCGTGCAGAGCCTCGGCCCGCCCATCGGGGTGCACGCGGTAGAGGATGGCCTGATCCGCGGTGCCAGCGAGCAGGTTGCCGCCGTCGGCGGCCAGCGAGATCACGTGCTTGTCGCCCGAGTCCCAGAGCAGGCGAGCCGCGCCTTTGCCATCGATGGCGAAGATCTTGCCCGCGTCGCCAGTCGCCGCATAGGTCGTGCCGCGGGCGGCGTCGAAGGCCAACGCCCACACGTGCTCGGCCGCCAGCTTGGCGAAGACGGTGCTCTTGCCGGTCTTGGCATCGACCGCGAAGACGAGGCCCCCGGGCGTCGAGCCCGCCAGCAGATTCCCGTCCGGGCGAACGGCCAGGGCGGTCACCCAGGGCGCGTCGAGCTCGGCCAACTGCCGGGCGGGGCCGCTCTTGCCCACGGCGAAGATACGGCCGCGGTCGCCGGTGCCGAAGTAGGCGGTGGCCTGGTCGCGCGACAGCGCCGCGCACCAGGCAAAGGCCGCGTCAATGGCCACGCGCGCGGTCTGCATGCCTGGCAAGACCTCGCCGGGCGGGGCCACGGCCGTCGCGGTCGCCTCGCCCTCCTCGAAGTCCTTGACCGTGGTCTGGCGGAAGAAGCGCGTGGTCGTGGCCGCGGCCGCAGAAGCGAACACAAAGACAGCCACGAAGGTCGTCCCCGCGAAAGAGCGTCGTTGCATTGCCAGCGATAGTAACAGGAGCTAGCCGGCCACGGCGACGACCTCTGATGTCTATCGGGAGATCGTCGTTTCTCGCCATTTGGGGATCCTTCCGGCACAATCAGCCGGTGATCGTCGCTCCCGCGCCGTCCGGCCAGAAGACAACCTGGACCATCCTCGAGGTCCTGCGCTGGACCACGGGCCGCTTCGAACGGCACGGGATCGAGAGTGCCCGCCTCGACGCTGAATTGCTCGCCGCGCGGGCCTTTCGCCACACGCGCGTCGAGCTCTACATGCACTTCGACCAGCCGCTGGGCGAGCGCGAGTTGGCGGAGTATCGCGGCCTGGTCGAGCGACGCCTGGGCGGCGAGCCGGTGGCCTACATCCTTGGCCGCAAGGAATTCTGGAGCCTCGATCTCGAGGTCGGCCCGGCCGTGCTGGTCCCGCGGCCCGACACCGAGGCGCTGGTCGAGCAGGCGCTCGAGCTCTTGCGCTCGCTGCCGGCCGCATCGCGCGTGGCCGACGTGGGCACGGGGTCGGGCGCGATCGCGCTGGCGCTGAAACGTGAGCATCCCGAGGCCGAGGTCGTCGCGGTGGACGTGTCGCCGGAGGCGCTTGCGCTGGCGCAGGGCAATGCCGAGCGGCTCGGGCTCGAAGTGGCGTTCGCGCTGGGCGACCTCGTCGAGCCACTCGCCGGGCTCGCGCCCTTCGATCTTGTCGTCAGCAACCCGCCCTACATCCCAAGTGGGGACATGGACGGCCTGGCGGCCGAGGTACGCCGCGAGCCACGCCTGGCCCTCGACGGCGGCGCCGACGGGCTCGCCCTGGTGCGCCAGCTGGCCGCGGCGGCGACGCGAATCCTCGCGCCCGGTGGTGCCCTCGCCATGGAGATCGGCGCTGGCCAAGCCGCGGAGGCTATGGAGATCTTGCGTGGCCACGGCTACGCGGCCGTCGGCTCGCGCCGCGATCTCGCCGGCATCGAACGCGTCGTCTTCGGCCATCGCGGCGAGTGAGGTTGGCGGATGAGAGCGCAGAGACCGGGGCGAAGGACTAGAAGGGAGACGGTGATGAAACGGACGCTGACCCTATCGCTGTGGCTCGCGGTCGTCGCGGTGGGGTGCATGACGCCGACGCAGCGGCGCGAGGACGAGCTCGTGACCAACGCGCGGTTGTGGAACGACGACTTCCGCTGGGGGCGCTGGGATATCGTCGGCCAGGCGATGACCACGGAGGACAACGCGCGCTTTCAGGAACGCCGCAACTTGGTGGACGCGGATCTGGTCATCGTCGACTACGAGGTGACCTCCGTCCACTTCCTGCAGAACTCAGATGCCGCCACCGTGGACGTCATGATCGAGTGGTACAAGAAGAGCGACCCCAGCGTCCGCCACGCGAACTTGCAGCAGCGCTGGGAGCGCCGGACCGGCCGCTGGATGATGATCAAAGAGCGGCGTGTTCGCGGGGATCGTTTTCCCCTCGTGCCCGAGCCCGCCGAGGAGAAGAGCGCTCCACCACCGGCAGGAGAACCGGGCAAGGAGTCGCGTCCGGCGTCGCCGTAGCCAGAGGCGCCGGCCGGGCCGGGACCACGGCATCCTCGGTGCTCTTCCACAGGCGGCGTAGCGCCTGGCCGAACCCGCCCTGCCACGCGGACACCGCGCCGACGTAGGCGAAGCCGAAGAGGAAGAGCATGAGAAACGGCACCGAGATGTAGTGGCCGTTGGCGAAGGCGATGTGAACCGCGACCACGAAGTAAGCGGCCATCAGGAGCTCGAAGAACGGCGTCAGCGATTTGGCCGCGTGGTACTTCTTGCCCGACCAGGTCTCGAGCTTGCCGCAGATACCGTGCTTGGGGGTACGCACGAACTCGGTCTCGCGGCCGAACACGGCCTCGATCACGGCGCGGGTCTGGTTCACGCACAGGCCGATGCCCAGCGAGAGCACGAGTGGAAGCTGGCCCAGCGTGCTCCAGGTCGAGCGCGAGCGGTCGCCGGTCATGCGCGCCACCTCGCGCTCGGAGGCGAGATAGAAGGAAGCGAGGCTGAGGGTGGTGCCGAAGAAGAGCGGCAGATCGATCATCAGCACCTCGCGCACGCCGTGNNTTGTTGGTCAGGTGAAAGAAGGCCTCCCACTTCTGCGCGAAGGTCGCGTTCGAGGCCAGGATGCGCGGCAGGAGCTTGCGCGCGACCTGGATGGAACCCTTGGCCCAGCGGAACTGCTGCGCCTTGAAGGCGGACATCTCGACTGGCAGCTCGGCCGGGGCCGCGATGTGCGGCAGGTACACGAAGCGCCAACCGCGCAACTGCGCCCGATAGGAAAGATCCATGTCCTCGGTCAGGGTGTCGTGCTGCCAGCCACCGGCGTCGACGATGGCCGCGCGCCGCCACAGCCCGGCGGTGCCGTTGAAATTGAAGAAGCGGCCGGAGCGGTTGCGGCCGGCGTGCTCCATGATGAAGTGGCCGTTGAGCATGAGCGCCTGCGCCTCGGTGAGCGCGGAGAAGTCGCGATTGATGTGCTCCCAGCGGCACTGCACCACGGCGACCTTGGGGTTGAGGAAGTGGTGCACGGTGCGATCGAGGATGTCCGGGTTGGGCACGAAGTCGGCGTCGAAGATCAGCACCAGCTCGCCCTTGGCGGTGCGCAGGCCGTTCTCCAGTGCGCCGGCCTTGAACCCGGTGCGATCCGTGCGGTGCACATACTCGATGTCGAGATCTGGGTAGCGCACGACGAGCTCGGCAATCTTGTTGCGACAGATGTCGCGGGTTTCGTCGGTGGAATCGTCGAGGACCTGGATCTGGAAGCGGTCGCGCGGGTAGCGGATGGCGGCCACGGCATCGAGCAGCCGTTCGGCGACGTACATCTCGTTGAACAGGGGAAGCTGCACCGTCACGGCGGGCAGCTCCGCGAACTTGCCAGCCTCGACCGGTTGCTTGTCGCGGTGCCGGTAGTAGAGGAAGACGAGCGACGAGCGGTGGAAGCCGTAGACCGCCAGGGCGATGAGGATGACCAGGTAGAGCGCGGTCAGCGCGGAGGAAACGTCCATGCCGCGCACCCTAGCGCGGCAATTGTCACCGAATTGTAATCAAAGGTGATCTTTTGTAAGGAGAGCACACAGATGCGGAGGGGAGAGCACAGAGAATTCCCGTTTCCCCACCCTCTGCGCCCTCTGCCTTCTCTGCACTCTCCGGCTCGCTGGCTATGGCCGGCGCTTCACCCATTCCCCGCAAAGCCGGAGTCGACGCCGCACGAGGTCACGGCCGAGCACCGCCAGGGTCTCGAAGAGTGGCGGGGTGGCCTTGCGCGCCGTGGCGGCCATGCGCACCACCATGAACAGCTCCTTGGGATCCCAGGCGATCTTCTCGGCAAAGGCGCGCGCCGCCGCCTCCAGCGCCGCGTGCGAAAAGTCGCGTTGCACGTCGAGCGCCTCGACGAAGCCAAGCAGGCAGTCGGCCACGTCCTTGGCCGTGCGGTTCTTGGCAACGAGATCCTTGGCCACGGGCGTGTAGTCGAGGTCGCCCGAGAAGAAGAGCTCGGTCATGGGCACGAATTCGTCCATGCGCTGGATGCGCTGGCGCACGAGCGGCACGAGCTGGCGGAGATAGTCGTCGCCCAGGCGCCACTCGCGCAAGCGGGAAACGATGCCGCTATCGTCGAGCGCGCGCAGATAGTCGGCGTTCATCGCCGAGAGCTTCACCAGATCGAAGACCGGCCCGCCCAGGCTCATGCGGTCGAAGGTGAACGCCTCGATCATCTCGGCCAGGGTGAACTTCTCGCGGTCGCCGGCGATGGACCAGCCCATGGTGCCGAGGTAATTGAGCAGGGCCTCGGGCAGGAAGCCCGCGGCGCGGTAGTAGTCGAGGGACACGGGGTTCTTGCGCTTGGAGATCTTCGACTTGTCGGCGTTGCGCAAGAGCGGCATGTGGATCCACTCCGGCGCCGACCAGCCGAAGACCTTGTACAGCTCGACGTGCTTGGGCGTGGACGACAGCCATTCTTCGGCGCGGATGACGTGGGTGATGCCCATGCGATGGTCGTCGACGACGTTGGCCAGGTGGTAGGTGGGGAAGCCATCGCTCTTGAGGAGGATCTGGTCGTCGATCTGGGTGTTGTCGAAGCGCACCTCGCCACGCAGGCGGTCCGTGAACGTGGTCTCGCCGGTCTTGGGCATGGCCAGGCGGATGACGAAGGCCTCGCCCGCCGCCGCCCTCCCGTCGGACTCGTTGCGATCAACGCCGCGGCACTTCCCGTCGTAGCCGACAAACGACTTGCCCTTCGCCAAGGCGCGCATCTCCGCCAACCGCTCGGCGGTGCAGAAACAGCGGTAGGCCGCGCCCGAGGCGACGAGCTTGGCCACCTCGCTCTGGTACATCTCGCTGCGCTCCGACTGCCGATAGGGGCCGTGTGGGCCGCCGATGTCCGGGCCCTCGTCCCAGGACAGCCCCACCCAGCGCAAGGCGCGCAGGATGGCGGCCTCGGAATCCGCGGTGGAGCGGGCGCGATCGGTGTCCTCGATGCGCAGGACGAACTGGCCGCCGTGCTTCTTGGCGAAGACGTAGTTGAAGAGGGCGATGTAGGCGGTCCCCACGTGGGGATCGCCCGTGGGCGAAGGTGCGATGCGAACCCGAACGGACATGGTGGCTGCAACAGTCCGCAGCCGAGCGACCGCAGTCAAGAGGAAACCGGGAAGAAGAGGTCCGCTACCTCCCGGCCTATGCGTTCCCCGCCGTCGGCCTGCCCCGATCATCGAGCATGATGAATTCCGCGTCGAGGTGGCTGATGGTCGGCATGGTCACGCGCTGCCAGAGGATGGTGGAGTCGTAGACGAACTCGATCGCGTACTTCGTCCCGGGTGGCATGCGGTTGCGCTGCAGGACCCAACCGATGATCTCCTTCACCGCCGACGAATTGAGGAAACGCAGGCCGCGCACGTCCACCCGCACCGCCCGCAGGCCCTCTGCTAGGGCCGCCTTGTGCACCTCCTCGAAGAAGGGAGCCAGGAATGCCTTGGGGCTCGCATGGTCGATCTCTCCCCGCAGGACGACAACATTGCCTTCCGCTTGCAGCAAGACCCTGCCACCATCGGGAGAAGTGGAAATTGTTTTCATGCCGGCACCTCGGAGAACCTGGTCGTAGGCAGTGCCCGTAGGGCCCCAAAACGGCTCCCCTCCGCGAAGACTACACCAAGAGTTCGTACCGCAGACTACAATAAAAGTTTGTAGCCTGTCCCATAAATCGTCACGATGTGGCGCGGGTTGGCGGCGTCCTCTTCGATCTTCTTACGCAGCTTGACCACGAAGTTGTCGACCGAACGGCTGCTGCCATAGCCCGAGACGCCCCAAATCTTCTCCATGATCTCCTCGCGCGTGACCGGCTCGCCGGCTCGTTCGTGGAGAAGCCGGAGAATCTCCACCTCGTAGAACGAGAGGGGGAGGGCCTTGCGGTTGCGCTGCAGCTCGTGGCGGCGGGGGTAGATGGTGGCCTGGCCGATGCGGATGGACTCGTCGGCCGGGGTGCCGCGATAGAGCCGGCGGAAGATCGCGTTGATGCGCGCGACCAACTCGCCGACCGAGAACGGCTTGGTGACATAGTCATCCGCGCCCGCCTCAAGGCCGCGGATCTTATCGGTTTCTTGCGAGCGCGCAGTGAGCATGATGATGGGCACCACGGGATGGGTCTGACGGATCTCCTCGCACACCGTGAACCCGTTGATGTCCGGCAGCATGAGATCGAGGATGACGAGGTCGGCCCCACTGTCGCGCAGGCTCTTGATGCCCTCGCGGCCTTGCCCCGCGGTGGCGACCTCGAACTGCTCGAACTCGAGGGCATCGCGCAAGCCGCGAGCGAGATCGGGCTCGTCCTCGATGACGAGGATGCGCCGGCGGGGCGGGGAGACGCTGGGGTAGGTTCCGCTCGTCATTTCGCCGCCTGTCCTACGCCCCCTTCCGAGGACACCACGCCGGCAGGAACCGGCGCGGGCACGAAGACCTTGAACATGGAGCCTTGCGCATGGTCGGGTGAGTCGAGAACCGGGCTTTGCACCGTCACGCGGCCACCGTGTGCCTCGGCGATGTGTTTCACGAGGGCCAAACCTATACCACTGCCGCGCACGTTTTTCTCGCGCGTGCTTTGGGCACGGTAGAACCGCTCGAAGATCCGCGCCTGCTCCGTNNACCAGGTTGAGCACCACCAGGGTCATCTCGTTCTCGTCCATGCGCACGGCCGGCAGCCCGGGCTCGATGTCCACCGTCAGCGTCATCTTCTCGCGCTCGAGGCGGTAGCGGCAGACGTCCAGGGCGCGCTCGACCACCTCGGCCAGATTTCCCTCGGCGAAGTGGTAGCTCGACTTGCCGCGCTCGAGGCGCGAGAAGTCGAGGACGTTGTCGATGAGGTGGGATAGCCGGTCCGACTCACGCGTGATGATGCCGCCGTACTCGCGCGCCGCCTCCTCGCCCTTGTGCCGCCCGGTGGCCACCATCTCGCCGAACATGCGAATGAGCGAGAGCGGCGTCTTGAGCTCGTGCGAGACGTTGGCGATGAAGTCGCCCTTCATGCGCGAGGCGCGCCGCTCGGTCAGGATGGCCAGCCAGACCAGCACCAGGCCGACGACGATGACGCCGGTGGCGAGCACGATGAGCACGCGGCGCACGCTCTTGGTGCGTTCCCACTGCGCCTGGAATTCCTCGGCGTTCTGCGGGATGATCTGGATGCGCCAGCGGTAGAGCGCCTTGCCGAACGGCCCCTCGTAGAAAAGGCGCCCGCCCGGGCGCGCCTCGGGACCGCCTGGGCGCACGCCCGCGATGAGGTTCGACGCCTCGTCGAGAATGGCCACGCGCCGGTTCTTGCGCCCGGGCCCCAGGTCGTTCTCATCCCATTGCTTGCCGATGAAGCCGAGGTTGATCTGGGCCACGACATGGTAGAGGTCGCCGTCGGTAGCGCGACGGGCGGTGTAGGCGAGCAAGGCCGAACCGCCGTTGTCGAGCACCTCGTGGTGGTAGGCGAAACTGTCGAGATCGACCTGGCCCCAGGCGAGGTTCCTGATCTTATTGAGCCACGCGATCTTGGCCGGCGCGGCCTCGCCCGCCTTGCGCTTCTTGGCATCGGGCTCGCGCTGCCGCGGCCATGTGCATTCGACCCGGCGAGTGTCGCCGAGGACGACGAAAGCATCGATGCCGGCGCCGGGATCGAGGTCGCACGGGTCGGTCGAGACGGGATCGTCTTCCAATTCACTGATCTTGGCGAAGAGGGACAGGGCTTCGCGGTCGAGCTTGGTCTCGACCGACTTGGCCAGGCCCTCGGCGTAGTCCTGGCACTCCAGGCGGAAAAGCTGCTCGACCGGACGAGACACGTCCTCGGCGTGCTGGAAGCCGTAGTAGGCCAGGGCGACCGAGGCCGCGATCATGGCGGGAAAGACCAGAACCAGAATGAGCGAGATGGGGCTGCCCACCCTTGGGCTACGTACGCCGCGCATGGTTGCCTCGCGTCAGCACGTTCGCAACTATGGCCCAGGGGCGCGCCGGGAGTAAAGCGGAGCTGCGGCCAGGCGAGCACGGTTGCCGTGGAAGCCGAATTGTGCGACGTTGCCATGCCGAGTGCGCGACCCCAATTCCATGAAGGAGATTCACGAATGATCTACTCGACAGAAGTCGAACACATGATGTGTGTGGCCAAGGGACCGAACCACGGTCCCGCGCCCATTCCCGAGGAAGGCCGCTGGGTCCAGGCCAAGGAGATCAAGGACATCTCGGGCCTCACGCATGGTGTGGGCTGGTGCGCGCCCCAGCAGGGCGCCTGCAAGCTGACCCTCAATGTGAAGGACGGCATCATCCAGGAAGCCCTAGTCGAGACCGTCGGCTGCTCGGGCATGACCCACAGCGCGGCCATGGCCGCCGAGATCCTCACGGGTAAGACCATCCTGGAAGCGCTCAACACGGATCTCGTGTGCGACGCCATCAACACCGCCATGCGCGAGCTCTTCCTGCAGATCGTCTACGGCCGCACCCAGACCGCCTTCTCCGAGGGCGGCCTGCCCATCGGGGCTGGCCTGGAGGATCTGGGCAAAGGCCTGCGCAGCACGCTCGGCACCATGTACAGCACCGTGGCCAAGGGCGTGCGCTACCTGGAAATGGCGGAGGGCTACGTCACGCGCATGGCGCTCGATGACCACGACGAAGTCATCGGCTACGAATTCGTCCACCTGGGCAAGATGATGGAATCCATCGCGAAGGGCGTGGAGGCTGGGGAAGCCTTGAAGAAGGCCACCTCGAAATACGGCCGCTTCGACGAAGCGACCAAGACCATCAACCCCCGGCACCAGTAGCCAAGAAGGAGACAACGACCATGGCTCTGTTTGAATCCTACGAACGCAGAATCGGCCAGATCGAAAAGGTCCTAGCCCAGTACGGCATCAAATCCTTGGAGGAAGCCAAGAAGCTGAGCGAAGCCAAGGGCGTTGACATCTACGCCATCGTGAAAGGCATCCAGCCCATCTGTTTCGAGAACGTGTGTTGGGCCTACATCCTCGGCGCCGCCATCGCCATGAAGAAGGGCCAGACCAAGGCCGTCGACATCGCCGTCTCTCTCGGCGAGGGCATGCAGGCCTTCTGCATCGCCGGATCGGTGGCGGACGACCGCAAGGTCGGTCTCGGTCACGGCAACCTGGCCTCGATGTTGCTCAAGGAAGAGACCAAGTGCTTCGCCTTCCTGGCCGGCCACGAATCCTTCGCCGCCGCCGAGGGCGCCATCGGCCTCGCCCGCAGCGCCAACAAGGCGCGTAAGCAACCGCTGCGCGTGATCCTCAACGGTCTCGGCAAAGACGCCGCCCAGATCATCAGCCGCATCAACGGCTTCACCTACGTCCAGACCAAGTTCGACTACATCAGCAGCAAGTTGAACATCGTCCGGGAGATCGCCTACTCCAAGGGTGAAAAGGCCAAGGTGCGCTGCTATGGCGCCGATGACGTACGCGAGGGCGTGGCCATCAACCACCACGAAGGCGTGGACGTGTCCATCACCGGCAACTCCACCAACCCCACCCGCTTCCAGCACCCGGTCGCCGGCACCTACAAGAAGGAATGTCAGGAACAGGGCAAGAAGTACTTCTCGGTGGCGAGCGGCGGCGGCACCGGCCGCACCTTGCACCCGGACAACATGGCCGCCGGCCCGGCGTCGTATGGCATGACCGACACCATGGGCCGCATGCACTCCGACGCCCAGTTCGCCGGCTCGAGCTCCGTGCCCGCCCACGTCGAAATGATGGGCTTCCTCGGCATGGGCAACAACCCCATGGTCGGCGCCAGCGTGGCCGTAGCCGTGGCGCTGGAACAAGCACTGAAGCAATAGGGCCAACTACAAAGCCGGCGGTCAGGGCAAGCGGTCTTGCTCGGACTCGCCGGCTTCGTCTTTCCCTGCGTCGGGGACTCGGCGCTACCGGCCGTACACCGCCGCCCCGGCGTACTTGGCCTGTGCGCCCAGTTCCTCCTCGATGCGCAGGAGTTGGTTGTACTTGGCCACGCGCTCGCCGCGGCAGGGGGCGCCGGTCTTGATTTGCCCGGCCCGCGTTGCAACGGTGAGATCGGCGATGAAGTCGTCGGGCGTCTCGCCCGAGCGGTGGCTGACCACGATGCCATAGTGGGCCTCGCGCGCGATCGCGATGGCTTCCAAGGTCTCCGTGAGAGTGCCGATCTGGTTGAGCTTGATGAGGACTGCGTTGCCCACCTTTTCGCCGATCGCCCGCCGGATGATCGCGGGGTTGGTGACGAAGATGTCGTCGCCGACAAGCTGGATCTTCTTACCCAACCGCTCGGTCAGTAGTTGCCAACCCTTCCAGTCATCCTCGGCCAGGCCGTCCTCGATGCCCCAGATCGGGAACTGCCTGACCCACTCTTCCCAGAAAGCAACCATCTCGACCGCGCTGTGGCGGCTGCCGTTCGACTTGCGGAACACATAGGCGCCATCCTCGTAGAACTCACTCGCCGCCGGATCGAGCGCGATGGCCACGTCCTTGCCTGGCACGAGCCCGGCCTTTTCGATGCCCTGGAGAATGACCTCGACGGCCTCCACGTTGGCTTTGAGGTTGGGCGCAAACCCGCCTTCATCGCCGATGGCGGTCGAGTAGCCCTTGCCTTTCAGGATGGACTTGAGCGCGTGGTAGGTTTCCGCGCCCATGCGCAGCGCCTCGGCGAAGGAAGGGGCGCCGACCGGCGCGATCATGAACTCCTGGAAATCGACGCTGTTATCGGCATGCGCGCCCCCGTTCATGATGTTGAACATGGGCACGGGCAGGAGGTTGGCCGCGCTGCCACCGAGGTGCAGGTAGAGCGGCTTGCCGGCCGAGGCGGCGGCGGCCCGAGCCACGGCCATGGAGACGCCTAGAATGGCGTTGGCACCCAGCTTGTCTTTGTTGGCCGTGCCGTCGATGGCGCACATCCGCTTGTCGAGGGCCGCTTGGTCGGAAGCGTCGGCGCCTTTGAGCGCCACCAGGATTTCGTTGACGTTGGCCACGGCGCGCCGGACGCCCTTGCCGCCGTAGCGCTTCTTGTCGCCGTCGCGAAGCTCCAGAGCCTCGCGGCTGCCGGTGGACGCACCGGAAGGGACCGCGGCGCGGCCGAAGCTGCCGTCGGAAAGGCGGACGTCGACCTCGACGGTGGGATTGCCGCGCGAATCGAGAATCTCTCGGGCATGGATGGACGTGATGGTGGTCATGGCATGGGTTCCATTCGTGAGGGGGGCATGAGCGCCTCGGTTTCAAAATGCAGACGTTTGATGCGCGAAAGCTCGATTTGGATTGCCTCGGCCCCAGCGGCCCGGCGCTCGCGTGCACGCCCGAGCGCCCGTTCGGCCGAAGCAGAGATGTTCTGCAACAAGGCCCTGATTTCCGCCTGCATGCGCCAACGACTCTCACGCACTCGCTCTCTGAAGTCACCCTGGATACGCGAGGCATTGGCTTGGACGATGCGTTCGAGATACTCGCCTACCTCGCGCTCGACCGAACGGCGGACGCTGGCGCGGCTGCGCAACAGGTCGGCCAGCCAGCCGATGAGCCCACGGGCGCGAACACGCGCGTGATCGCGCGGAGGCTCGACATCCACGGCGATGACCACCCCGAGGCCGGTTCCACCCAGCGATCGGAGGTAACCCTTGACCCCGTTCCCCACGTCGAAGAGGTGGTCGAGGAGCAGGATACCCGGTTGCCGCTCGATCACGAGACGCACGCGGCTGCGCCGCCGGCGCTGCGTGAGTGCGCCGGTGCCTATCGAGTAGCCGCGCACCAGTGCCTCGGTGATGTCCGAGAGCCGTTCGGTGCGTGGGCAGAAGGCACAGGGCCGTCCGGCCTGCGCTGCCCGGCGGGCCAGTTCGCCGAGCATCGTGGTCTTTCCGATGCCCAGCGATCCGTGGAGCAGCACGGTCTCACCGCCGAAGACAAGCCGCCCGATGGTATCGAGAATCTCGTCCCGACCGAGCACCATGCCGTCCATCAGCGCCTCAACGCACGGAACCCGAGGGAGCGCGGTCCTGAGCCTGTTCCGAGCCACCACGAAAAATGGGATGGCGGCGAGTTCGAGCACCACGCGCAAGACGATGGTCGCCGGGATCGAACGATCACGATGAGGAGGACGAAGCGCAGCGCCTTCGATTTGGTGTCCGTCGATTGTGCCATCGCCTCTCCTCGTCCTTTCGAGAGGCGCCGCGTTCGTTCTGACTGTGAACTCCCACGGCGCCTTCCGTGCCGTAGGAGTCATCGGCCGCGCCGGCTCTGCTGGCGTGGCGAGCTCGGTGGACTCCACCACCTGTGAATTTCTGGCCGCATACCACGGAAGGCGACGGCTCGCAAACCTGGCTCGGCAAACAACCCATTGGCGGAAGGCCCGTCCTCGGCGATAATCGTAGGCAACTTGGGTGGTGGAGTCCGCCGCAACCGCCAGCACCTGTGCTGGCCAATGACTCCTACGGCAAGCGAAGCGTCGCAAGGGTTACCGTCCCTCCGGCGCCTCGGAGGATCTGCATGAACGACAACCCCACGCGCGGATCAGACCCCAAAGCATCCGTCCCGCACGATCGCACCGCCGGAACCACCCCCGCCGGCGCGGTCACCGTCTGCGGCGCCACGGACGTAGGCTGTGTTCGCTCCCACAACGAAGACGCGTTCACGATCACCGACGTGTCGTCAGACTCGACGGTCGGCCCAGGCGAGGAGAAGAGACTTCCGCTCGCAAGTAGCGGCCTCGTGCTGATGGTGTGCGATGGAATGGGGGGCCATGCTGCCGGGGAGGTCGCGGCGCGATTGGCAGGCGAGGTGGTCACTCGTGGGCTCAGGGATCTGGTCGGCAGCATCGGCAACTCACCAGCGGCCTCTCTCGGCACGGTGCTGACGCTTGCCAACCGTAGGATCTTCGAGGAGTCCCGCCGGCTCGATGATAGACGAGGCATGGGAACAACCTGCACCGCCGGCTTGCTCTTCGCGAATCGGGTGGTACTCGCTGAGGTCGGTGACTCACGCGCCTACTTGTTCAGGGCAGGCGTGCTCCGGCAACTCACACACGACCAGTCCCTTGCAGCGGCGATGGTCGACTCGGGCGCGCTGACGCCGGAGGAGGCCAAGAACTTCCCACATACGAATGTCATCTTGCAGGCCCTCGGCGTTCAGGACCATGTCGAGCCCGTGATCTCCGAGATCGAGCCGGCCCCCGGCGACCTGATCCTCTTCTGTTCGGATGGCCTGCACGGTCCGGTGCCGGACGGGCAGATCGCGTCCATCTTGCGTGAGAACCTGGGATTGGCCGCCTGCGCAAAGGCCCTCATCAGCGCGGCTCTCACCGCCGGGGGGCCAGACAACGTTACGGTGATCTTGGCGCGCTACGAGGCCCCGTCGCAGTCGAACGCCTGACAGCAAGGAACTCACATGCGCTGGTTGCCTCTCACGGGTTACTTCCCCGTCCCGTTGAGAGATACCAGGCCATGCAGCCCTCTTCGGCCTCACCCACGGCGTGATCGACCGCGGCCAATACACCGTGCTCGTCACCGTCGCCATCCTGAGTGCCTTCGTACCGACGCTGCTCGCCCAGCAGTTCTTCAAGCCGAACGTCGCGGCCCACCGCCAGGCCGAGCGCAGGTAGCGCACGAACCACGTCCCTCGACAACTAGACAAGGCGTGCGCGTCTGCCTGGTCCCGGCCCGGAGCTGCCGCTATACTTCCGGGCAACACCAGACGATGTCGCTTTGACGGCCCGCCATGCCAGAAGGCCCAACCCTCAGCTTCGGACTACAGCTTCAGCCCCAGGCGCGCATGGTGTCGATCGTGCGGCGGTTCGTCGAAGAGAGCTTCGAGAAGCTAATAGGCGATCCCGACGCCGTGCATCGGGTATCGCTGGCCGTGCACGAACTGCTGGAGAATGCCGCCAAGTACTCCGTCGGCGAGCAGACGGGACTCACCGTCCGGTTCGACGCCGACGGCCACTCCGCCAGCATCAAGCTCACCAACGAAACCACGCCCGAGCACATCGCGCGACTGCGCGCGTGTGTCGGCGAGATCCAGGCCGCGGCGGAGCCCTTCGCCCACTATCACCAGCTCATGCGCAAGACGGTCGGCGTCGACCAGGAATCGGGCCTGGGCCTGGCGCGCATCCGCGCCGAAGGCGATCTCAACCTTTCCCTGGAGATCGACGGAAGCATGGTAACCATCGTCGCGAGCGGGTAGGATTCGAGGAGATTCCCCCATGACAAGTTGGGTTCGGACCACGACGGAAAACGACTTTGCCGCCAACGCCAACGCCAGCACCGGCGAGGGGCGGATCCTGGTGAGTCTGAGCGGAACGGCGGACGTTACCATCCGCAATCAGCTCGACCATTTCCTGCGCGAGGTCCACCAGGAGGCGCAGCGCCGGCGGGCCGAGGAGGTTACGGTGGACGTGCGCCAGCTCGAGTTCATGAACTCGTCGTGTCTCAAGTGTCTGCTGTGGTGGGTGAGCACCGTGCAGGAGCAACCCACCGAGGGCAAATACCGCATCGTCTTCCTCTCGAGCCCATCGGTCTACTGGCAGCGCCGAAGCCTGGACGCCCTCGCCTGCCTGGCCGGCGACATCATCTCGGTCCAGACCTAGCCGCAGTGCGGCTTGAAAAAGCCACGCCACGCGCACACCGCGGTGGGGAGATCGTGTAGTATCGCCGCGCCGAAGCGGTAGCGCCGGTCACAGTGGCCTGGCGTAACGAATTCGCCGCATCGGCAGGAGAACTTCGTAATGAACAAGCGTACCTGCATGAGATCAGGGTTGTTCGTCATTCTAGCCGCGGCTGGATGCGCGGGCAGCGTGGGCCAAGCGGGCTCGACGTCTCCCAGCTCGGATCACAATCCGTTCAAGAATGTCGCCTACTTCATCAACCCCGAGTACGTCGCGAATGTGGAAGCGACTGCCAAGGCCCACCCGGACATGGCCGACAAGATCCGCAAGGTCGCGCAGTACCCGACCGCCATGTGGCTCGATTCCATCGCTTCGGTCAAGAACCTCACGGGCTGGCTCGACGAGGCCAAGAAGCAGCAGGATGCGAGCGGCAAGCCGACCCTGTCCGTGGTCATCGTCTACGACCTGCCCAACCGCGACTGTTCGGCCGAGGCCTCGGCCGGCGAGCTCAAGGTCGCGCAGAACGGCCTGCAGCGCTACAAGAGCGAATTCATCGATGCCATCACTGCCGAATTCAAGGCGCACTCGAGTCAGCCGATCGTCGTCGTGCTCGAGCCCGACTCCCTGGGCAACCTGGCCACCAACATGGCCTTGCCCCTGTGCCAGGAGGCGCGCCCGGCCTACAAGGAGGGCGTGGTCTACGCCATCAAGAGCTTCGCGCTCCCCAACGTCAGCGTGTACCTCGACGCCGCGCACTCGGGCTGGCTGGGCTGGGACGACAACCGCGCCAAGATCGCCAAGATCTTCAAGCAAGTGCTCAGCGAGGCGGGCGGCCCGGGAATGATTCGCGGCTTCGCCCTCAACACCTCGAACTACACCCACCTGTCGAACCGCGACGGCGCCGTCCTCGAACCCACCAATCCCTGCCCGAACGAGCTGACCTACGCCAAGGTCCTGGGCAAGACCCTAGAGATGTACGGTTTCAAGAACCACGGCTACATCATCGATACGGCCCGCAACGGCAAGGGAAACATCCGGAAGGCCTGGGGTAGCTGGTGCAACGTGCACGGCGCCGGCCTTGGCGAGCGTCCTCGCGCCGAGCCCGAGCCCGGTATCGACGCCTACTTCTGGCTCAAGCCACCGGGAGAGTCGGACGGCGTCTCGGATCCGTCGCAGCCGCGTTACGACCCGATGTGCGGCGGACCCGATGCGAGCAAGGGCGCGCCCCAGGCCGGCAAGTGGTTCGAGTCGTACTTCCTCGACCTCGTACGCTACGCGAATCCGCCATTGTAATGGGAACCCTGGGAGGGTTCCCAACCCCTCCCGCTCTCTGGCGGAGGCGCGACGGGTCGCGGCCGTAGGCCGCGAGGGGCTGGGCGGGTTGGGTGTCGTCCCTAGTGCCGACGAAGTCGGCGGGCTAAGCCCGGCTACGCCTACGCGATCCACCGGGGAGCACCTCGATTCGGTCGCGGAGCCATTAGGCCAAGACAACTTCGGCTTCCTTGGTTAAGATCCGGCCACAGTGAGCATCTGCACCCACTGCGGTCAGGACCACGATGCGAACGGGAGCGTATGCCCCGGCGCCCCTGCAAATCCCGGGGCCAGCCTGCAAACCTCGGGCAAGACCATGTTCGGCGTCCCGCCCGCGCCCATCCCCCCGCTGGCCAAGCCGTCCGCGAGGAGGTCCGGGTTCGCGTCCACGCTGCTCGCCCCGCCGGCAGTAAGACTCCCGGCCCCCAAGTCCCCGCTGCCCCGCCTGCCGACGGCCGAAGAGGTCAGGCAGAATCCAAATCTCGTCATCAGCCTCGATGTGACTCCGCCACCGAGCCGGCCCTCCTCGATCAGACCGGCCGGCGGCAACATGCGCGATCTTGCCCTGGCGTCCACGGGTTCGGAGACCCCCGTGGACTTGCCGGACGTCGGCCCCCCGGTCGACCTCCTGGCCAGGATCGATGGGGAAAATGTCTCCAGGCCGGGCGAGGGTACACCCACGGACCTGCCCAAGCCGGGAAGTGGCCGGCGCTTTGCCCTGCCGGAGCCGCCGGAGAGCGCGGGCGCCGATCCGGCGAGTGGCAGCGGCCAGCGGCCAGCCGGCAGCTTCGCCGGGCGGCTGGCCCTTGACGTCAAGAGCGTCATCGACTTACTGAGCTGGGCGTCGACGCTCTATCTCGGCCGGCCCAAGCACTTCTTCCTGCTGGCCGCGTTCCTGGTGTTGCCCGCTTCGATCTTGCAGTCCTGCCTGGTGGCCGGCATCGCCTCCCGCTCGACGAGCCTGGCCCCATCCGTCGTCACCGTCGATTTCTCGGCGCGCAAGGCCGAGCTCGCGGCGCGTATCCAGGAAAGCCAGGCTCGCGGGCAGATGGATCGGCAAGCCGCGGCCGAGCTCGCGGCGCTGACCGCCGTGGAAACCGCGCACCTGCCGCTTCCGGGCGTGGAGGTGCGCGAGAGCGCGGGTTGGGTGCGCGAGAGACTCGCCCTGTTCATCCAGGGCCTGCTCATCCTGGGACTCGCCTTTCCCGTGGCTTGCGGCACCCTGGCCATCGCCCTTTTCGATCGCGAAAGCGGGGCGGCCCTGCCTGCCTTGGCCGACGTTTGGCCTATTCTCGTCAGCCGCAGCGAGCTCATCCTGATCTCTCTGCTGCCGGCGGCCTTGCTGGTGGCCGTGGGCAACGCCCTCTTCGTGCTGCCCGGGCTGGTGTTGAGCGTGCTCTTCCTGTTCGTCCCCCACGTCGTGCTCTTCGAGAAGAAAGGCGGCCGCGACGCACTCCGGCGCAGCATCGAGTTGACCAAGAGCGATCCGATTCGCGCCGTGCTCACCTTTGTGACCTTCGCGCTGGCGGGCGCCGCCGTGGCCGTTTTCACAGAATTGCTCTTGCCGACGAGCGGAAGCCGAGCCGTGGCCTTCCTGCATTTCATTGCCTGCGATCTTCTTGCGGTCGCGGTCTTGCCCATTCCCGGCTTGGTGTTGGCCCGCGTCTACCTTGACCTGCGCGCTCGTTCCGGTTCGAGCTCCGAAGCTCTCTCGCGGGCCGCCCGCAGCTAACCGGCGCGAAGGCCATGCTTGCGCTCTCCGACATCGAGGCGGTCCTCCATCGGCTCTACATCGCGGCGCCGCAAGCGTCCCTACGCAAGGAGGATCGCAAGAAGGCCACCGAGCTTGGCGGGATGCTGCTGGAGATCGATCGCATCGTGAAGGCCGTGGGCAAGGGCCGTCCCTTCCGCATGGTCGACGCGGCGGCGGGCAAGGCCTACGTCGGGCTGCTCGCCGCCGAATTGGTGCTGGCGCGGAAGGCACGGACCGGCCAGGTGATCCTCATCGAACGCGAGAGCCGCCGCGCCACCGCATGCCGGCGGGCCGGCGCCAGCCTGCGCGCGCCCGGGGTGGACATCGAGGTGCGCGCCACCGACGTGGCCGACGCGGCGGCCTGGCCACAGGAACCCGACCTCGTGGTCGCCCTCCATGCTTGCGGGCCAGCGGCGGACACCATCGCTCGGCAAGCAATCGCCTGCCGGACACGCCATCTGCTGCTCGTGCCCTGCTGTACCTCGGAGAGCGTCGCCGCCAGCCAGCTTGCCGTCCGCCGGGCGGAAGCCCTCGGCTTGCCCCACCACGCGGAGGTCCGCCGCCGCTTCATCCAGGCCATGGTAGACAGTGAGCGGACGCTCGCCCTGGAGGCCGCCGGCTATGAGACCACAGTCATTCCCTTCGTTCCGCCCACCGTCACTCCGCACAACCTGCTCTGGCGGGCACGGCGCGTCGGCGAGCCCCGTCACATGGCCGCGGCAGCGGAAAAGCTTGAGCGACTTTGGAGCGACTGACGCAGAGGCGAAAGTCGGCATCTTTGGCCGGGCGTGCGGCATCAAAAGCTCGCCTTTCTGGCCGGCTGTGACAAGGGTAACGAAGCCCGTTTGCATCAAACAGGACCAAGGATGATCGATTTCTGTAAGACTCCCGACCCGAGGGCCGTGTGCATCCACGAGATCGTTTCTGGCGTGTAATCCTGCCTATCGGGACACTCGCGGTTTTGTCGACCGTGCTGGCCGTGGGCTATGCCACCGAGCCGGACCGCTTCGCGACCGGGTTCGCCCCCAAGCAGCCCATCGCCTTTTCCCACAAGCTGCACGCGGGCGACAATCACATCCCCTGCCTGTACTGCCACACCGGCGCCGAGCGCTCGCGCCATGCCGGGGTGCCGGCCGTGGAAACCTGCATGAACTGCCACGCCGTCACCCGCACCGACAAGCCCGAAATAAAGCGCGTGACCGCCGCCTTCAAGGCGGGCCAGCCCCTCGCCTGGCAACGGGTCTATACCCTGCCCGACCACGTCTACTTCGATCACCGGCCGCACGTCGGGGCCGGCATCGCCTGCCAAACCTGCCATGGCGAGGTGCAGACGATGGAGCGGATCTCGCGCGAGATGCTCATGCGCATGGGCACCTGCCTGGCCTGCCACCGCGACGCGCACGCGGCGGTACCGGCGGACTCCAAGATCACGACTGGCCCAACCAACTGCATGGCCTGCCACCGATGAAAGCCGACAAGACACGTCCACAAGGCAGGTTGCCGCGCCGAAGCTGGCTGGGGGCCATCGCCGCCGTGGCTGCCGCCTGGACGGGGTGGAAGGCCGGCGTGCGGCGCACGGACGCCCCGAGGCTGTCCGCGTCCACCTCGCGTCCCCCGCGAGCCTCCGACTCGCCACGCGCGCCGCTCGTGGTCCGCCCGTCACCTGATTCGGTGAAGCGCCATGGCTGAAGGTAAGCCCAAGATCAAGCTCCCCGTGCTGGGCCACGCCGACGACGATGGCCTGTCCCGTCGCCGATTCCTGGCCCTTTTCGGCGCCTCGGCGGCGCTGGCCACCGGCGCGGGCTGCAAGCCGTCGGGAAACCGCGCGGCCATCGTGCCGTACACCAGGAAGCAGGAGGAGATCGTTCCGGGCATTGCCGACTACTACGCCAGCACCTTCCAAGAGGGCGAGGTCGCCTACCCGGTCCTGGTCAAGGCGCGCGAGGGGCGGCCTATCCATGTCGAGGGCAACGACGAACATCCCCGCTATCGCGGCAAGACCAGCTTTCGCGCCACCGCGGATCTGCTGGGCCTCTACGACCCCGACCGCCTGCGCGGGCCGCTTCTCGACGGACGGCCCGGGGATTGGAAGACTGCCATCGCCAGACTCGCCAGCGGCCTCAAGCAGGGCGCAGGCAAGGAGATGGTCCTGGTCACCCCTGCGGTGCTGTCACCAACCCGCAAGGCGCTGATCGCGAAGCTCGTCGAGGCGGTGCCGGGATTGCGCCACGTGCAGTGGGAGCCAGCTGCGGATCACAACCGCCGCACGGCCGAACGCGCGCTCTACGGGGAAATCCGACTGCCGCAGTATCAATTCGACAAGGCCCAGATCATCCTTGCGCTCGAGGCAGATTTCCTCGGCAGCCTGGGCGACACCGTGTCGGCCATTGCCGGTTTCGCCAGCCGCCGCCGGCCCGAGTCTCCTTCCGCGGACATGAACCGCCTCTATGTTCTCGAGGGCGGCATGAGCTTGACCGGCGGCCGGGCCGACGTGCGCCTGCCGTTGCCGCGGTCCCCGCTTGGGCGCATCGCCTTTGGTTTGGTGCACGCAATTCACCAGCGCGGCGGGCGTCCACTACCCGACGGCATGGACGCGGCCGCGCTGGACGCCTTCGCTCTCCAGGGACTGCCCGAGGCCAGGCCGTACGCCAAAGAGTTGGACTCTCTCGTGTCGGATCTCTGCCGCGCCGGCGCCAAGTCTCTGGTGCTCGCGGGCCCCACCGCATCGGTCAAGGCGCACGTGGCTGGTTTGATCCTCAATCAGATGTTGGGTGCGGTTGGGTCCACGGTTTTGGCCGACGAGTCCGTCACCGCCCCTGCCCTCGCCTCGCCCGAGGAGCTCGCAGAACTGGTGACGGACATGGCAGCGGGCCGCGTGTCCGCGGCACTGTTCTGGGACGTCAACCCGGCCTACGATCTTCCTCGATCCGGCGAGAACGCGGATGGTTTCCGCTCTGCCCTCGGCACGGTGCCTCTGCGGGTGCGCCTGGGCGCGCTGCCCGACGAAACCGCTGAGCTGTGCAATCTTGTGCTGCCCACCAACCATTGGCTGGAAAGCTGGAATGACTTCGAAACCAGCCGCGACATGCTCACCCTGCAACAGCCCGTGGTGGCGCCGCTCTACGACACTTTGCAGGGCGAGGACGTATTTCTGCGCTGCCTGGCGGAGCTCGGGCGCCCGGCCGAGAAGCGCTACCAAGATTTCCTCGAGCGGCGCTGGCAAGACGAAGTGCAGCCCAAAGACAGCCCGGTTCCCTTCGCGCGCTTCTGGAACATTTCCCTCCACGACGGCGTGTTCGCGCGCAAGGCCGACACGGCCCCGGCGCGAGCCCTCAGCGGCGCTGCCTGCGCCGAGGCTGCGCGTAAAGTCGCGTTGGCACCGTCGGCGAGCTTCGAGCTCGCGCTCGACACCGATGCGCGCGTGTACGACGGCCGCTACGCCAACAATGGCTGGCTGCAAGAGATGCCCGATCCCATGACCCGGGTGTCGTGGGGCAATCCGCTCGCCGTCTCGGTCGAGGACGCAGAGCGCTTGCATCTGCAAAATGGCGACCTGGTGACCTTGGACAATGGCACCGTGCTGCCGATACTACGGCAGCCTGGACAGGCTCCCGGCGTGTTGCGTCTCAACATCGGGCACGGGCGCTGGCGCGGCAGCGTGGCCGCACAGGTAGGCACGCGCGCTTGGGCCTTGGCGCGGCTGCCAGGCGAGCGCTCGGTGGGAGTTGAAGTCGTGGCACCCACGGGCGGCAACGAGAAATTGGCGCTGGCACAAGATCACGACACGGTGGACGGCCGCGACATCGCCCGCCTGTGGTCGATGGCCGAATACGCGCGCAAGCCCCAGCATGAACGCGAGGCCGAGGAATTCCCCTCGCTCTACGACAAACAAGCATACACGGGTCCGCGTTGGGGCATGGCCATCGACCTGTCGGCCTGCGTGGGTTGCGGCGCCTGCGTGGTGGCGTGCCAGTCCGAAAACAATACTCCGGTGGTCGGTCCCGAGCAGGTGCGCAAAGGGCGCGCCATGCACTGGATGCGCGTCGATCGCTACTATGACGGCGAAGGCGCCGCGACCAGCGCCGTGCACGAGCCCATGCTCTGCCAGCACTGCGACAACGCCCCCTGCGAAACCGTGTGCCCGGTGCAGGCCACCAACCACGGCCCCGACGGCATCAACCAGATGGCCTACAACCGCTGCGTGGGCACGCGCTATTGCGCCAACAACTGCCC
>PNBO01000441.1 GCA_003136095.1 Myxococcales bacterium | reverse complement strand
TGGCCGCGGCCGATGGGAATGGTCGAATCGATGGCCTTGATGCCGGTCTGCACCGGCTCGTGCACACCCTTGCGCGCGATGATGCCGGGCGCCTTGATCTCGATCTTGCGCGACTCTTTGGCCAGGATGGGGCCCTTGCCGTCGATGGGCTGGCCCAGGGCATCGACCACGCGGCCAACCAGCGCGTCACCGACGGGAACCTGCGCGATCCTGCCCGTGCGCTTGACGATGTCGCCCTCGCGCACCGTCTCGAAATCGCCGAGGAGCACGACGCCGACGTTGTCCTCTTCCAGGTTGAGCACCAGGCCCACGACACCCTTGCCGAAGTCGAGCAATTCGCCGGCCATGGCATTGTCGAGGCCGTACACGCGGGCGATGCCGTCGCCGGCCTCGAGAACGGTGCCGGTCTCGGAGACGGCGACTTTCTGGTCGAAGCCCTCGATCTCCTTGCGGATGATCTGACTGATTTCTTCAGCGCGAATCTGCATGCTGTTTCCTCGATGTCCGGAGAGTTGGCTAGTTCAGAAGTCGTTGTTTGAGCGTGGACAGGCGCGACGAGATGCTGCCGTCGAGCTCCAGGCCGGCGACCTGGGCCACCACGCCGCCAATGAGCTCTGGCTCCACGACGGTGATCATGATGACCTTCTTGCCGGTGCGGCGTTCGAGCGCCTTGCGCACCTCGGTCTCGCTGGCGATGTCGAGCGGCTTGGCCGACCTGATCAGCGCCCGCACGCGCCCGAGCTTGTCGTCGCACATCTTCTCGAAGGCGCGCGCCACCGCGGGCAGCAGGGCGATGCGCCCGCGTTCGAGCAGCAGCAGCACCAGGCTTTGCACCTGGCGCGCCGGCGCGAGGCGCGGCATGAGGCTTTGCAGGACGGCGCGTTTCTGCGAGAGCTTGAATACCGGGTTTTCCAGGGTCTGGCGCAGCGCCGGCGAGTCCTTCCACAGGGCGGCCAGTTCGTTGATCTGCCGGCCCAAGAGCTCGAAGTTGCCCAGTTCCACGGCGATCTCGAAGATGGCCTTGGCGTAGCGGCGCGGGATCGATCCCCCGAGGGCTGCCATCAGCTCACCTCCCCGCCGGGACCGGACGGCTCGTCGAAGCCGGCGACGAACTCGCGCGCCAGGCGCCGTTCGTCGTCGAAGTTCACGGCCTTGCGGACCAATTCCTCGGCACTCTTGACCGAGGCGTTGGCGACCTCGGCGCGGAGTTGCGCCTCTGCCACTTTCACCTGCTCGTCGATCTGGGTGCGCATCTCTTTTTGCATCTGCTTGCCGCGTTCCTGCGCGGCCTCGAGCATGCGCGCCTGCTCGTGCGCGGCATCCTGGCGCATCGACTCGCGCAGAGCGGCGATTTCCTTTTCCAGCTCCGCCACCCGGCGCTCTTGCGCGTCGAACTTCTGCTTCGCCTCGTCGCGCAGGCGGGTGGACTCGTTGATGTCACCCTTGAGCTGCTCGTGGCGGGCCCGGAGCCACTTGTTTAGCTCGCGGCCGCCGAAGTAGATGAGAAGGAAAAGCAACACGCCGAAGTTGATGAGCTGCAAGACGAAGGTCTTGACGCTGAACGCAGCGTGCTCGCCGTGCTCGGCCTCATGCGCCACGCCGGGTTCGGCTTCGGCATGGTGGGCAGGGACCACCATGGGTTCGGGGCTGGCCGGCACAGGCTTTTCCTCGGCAGCGGCGGCAGGCACTGCCGCCGCAGGCAGCGCGATCGGAAGCGTATCGATGGGCGCGGCAACTTTGACCTCCGCAGGCAGCGCGGCCGCAGGCAGCGCAGTGGGCTTTTCCTCCGTGGGCAGCCCGGCCGGCTTCGCCTCGACTGGCGCGGGTTCGGGGCGCGCTGCGGGCTGGTCAGCCCCGGCAGGCACGACACGGGCGCGTCGCCGCCGGACGCGCTTCTTTGCTGGCGCCACCTCGTTCGAGGGCTCGCCGGCGGATTCTTCCGCGGCGGCGGGTGCAGGTTCGGCGGCTTCGCGCACCGGTTCGGCGGGCTCCTTGCTGCGAGCTGGCTTTGCCGTCTCGTGGTTGGCCGGGGCTGGCGCGGCAGATTCCTCCTCTTGTGCCCAGGTGGGCATGGCGCAAAGAGCGACGGCGGCACCGATGGCCAACGCGCCTGCGACCGATCTCATGATGCAAGCCCCCTGCCCAGCGCTTTTTCGGCGATCTCGCGCGCCAACAGGGCGGTCTGCTGCTGCAAGGTCGCCTTCTCGGCCGCGACCGTCGCGTCGAGCTGGGCCCGTGCCTCGGTCATCAGCTTGCGCGCGGCCGCCTGCGCCTCGGCGAGGATCTGCTGCTCGCGGGCCTGCGCCTCGAGCCGCAGCCTGCTGTTCTCGGTGGTTCCCGCCCGCCGCGCCTCGGCCAGCGCGCCCTCGATGCGGGAAAGCCGAGCTGCCGCTTCCGCCTCGAGCTGCACGGCCTTCTCCCGCGCGCCCTCGACGCGCGCGACGCGCTCGTCGCGCACGCGCAGGTACGGCTTCCACAAGAGCAACCAGAGCACCACGAGAAGCACCAGGAAAATGCCGAGCATCACGAAGACGGTGCCGTCCAGGTCCAGAAGTTGCGCCTCGGCGGAGCGTGGAGCCGCGCCGGCCGCGGTCACTTGCAGAACAATCGCGAGCGATTTCACGGCAGGTGGCCAGGGCTAGGTGCTGGGGGTGCTGCCGCCGCCGCTCGAGCTCGCCGATCCGCCCGTGGGTTTCTCCACTGATTTTTCCACTGATTTCTTGCCCCCGGAATGACGGGGGAGGGGGATGGAGTCGACCGTCGTGACGCTGGATTCCATCTGGCAGTGTCCGTCGAAGAACACGCCNNGAGCGCTTGGCGGTGATGTTGCCGCGCACGATCCCCTGGACGACGATCGCCCCGACCGTGACCTCGGCGTTCACTTCCGCGCCCTCGCCCACGATGAGCACATCGTCGGTGAAGATCTCCCCGGTCAACTTCCCGTCCACGCGGACGGTGCCTTCGAATGACAGCTTCCCTTCGAACTCGCTGCCCTTGCCCAGCAAAGTGGTCACCGGCTGGGCGTTGCCGAGTTCGCCGGACGTCGGAGGTTGCGTGGTCAACGTCATGGCTTATGGGGGCAGACCCTACACTTCATTCCCGCCCAAGGTCAATCGACGAGATGGGAACCCTGAAAGGGTTAGCTTTGGACTCGGCACCTGCCACCCGCCCTGCCTCACCCGCGCTTCGCGCGGCCTCGCCATGCCCTCCCGCGCTCTGGCGGAGGCGCGACGGGTCGCGGCCGAAGGCCGCGAGGGGTTGGGCGGGTTGGGGCTGGTCCCTAGTGCCGACCGAGGCGAGGGCGAAGCCCGAGGGGTGGGCAGGGGCCGGGGAGGTCCGAAGGGTCGGCGAGCAAAGCCCGTCTACGCCTACGCGAAAGGAAGGAAGCAGGCTTGGGGGGCCCCTTGGTTCTCAGTATCCCGCGGGCTTTCCGCCTGAACGGGTATCGGACGCGGCTTCGAGGCCGGCGCGAGTGCGCACGATGACGTTGGCCTTGCCGACGTCGGCGCGCGGCTCGGGGCGCTGGCCTTTCTTTTCGAGAGCGCGCACCACCGCCGCGGGCAGGGCGGGCTCGTGGTAGAGCACGTCGGGTTCCCATTGATGGTGGATGCGTGGCGCCGCGACCGCCTGCTCGGCGCTGCGGCCGAAGAGCAGGACATCGAGCAGGATTTGCAGCGTGGCCGAGACGATGCGCGGCCCACCCGCCGCGCCGGCGACCAGCTCGACCCCACGCTTATCGAGGACGATGGTGGGCGACATCGAGGACAGGGGCCGCTTGCCCCCCGCGGGCTGGTTGGCTTCGCCACCGGACAGCGTGAAGACGTCCGGCCGGCCCGGCCAGGCCGTGAAGTCGTCGAGCTCGTCGTTGAGCACGACGCCGGTCTCGCCCGCGACGATGCCCGCGCCGAACTCCAGGTTGACGGTCGTGGTTAGGGCCACCGCGTTGCCGGCCTGGTCCACCACCGAAACATGCGCGGTGCCACCGTCGCACGCGGGCGCAGGTGGGCGGGGCGAGGGCGTGCCGTAGGCATCGTGCGCCAGGACGCGATCCATGCGCAGGCGCAGGGACAGCTCGCGGTGATACGCCGGGTCGAGGAGGTGCTGCATGGGCAGCGCCGCGAAAGCGGGATCGCCGAGGAAGCGGGCGCGGTCGGCGAAGCCGTGCTTGAGCGCCTCGGCCAGCAGGTGCAGGTAGCTTGGCGAAAGCGGACCCTCGCTGTACGGGAGTGCCCCCAAGCCGCTCGCGAGAACCCCCAGCGCCTCCGCGATGATCACGCCTCCCGCCGACGGCGGCGGCATGAGCAGGACGCGCCGGCCGAGGAACTTGGTTTCGAGCGGCGCGCGCTCCACCGGCCGGTAGCGCGCGAGATCGTCGAGGGTGAGCCCGGAGCCGGCTGCCGCCGCCGCCGCCGCGATCGCCCGCGCGATGTCACCTTTGTAGAATGCCTCGGCGCCGTCCGTTCGCAGCTTTTCCAGCGTCTTCGCCAGCCGGGGCCGGGAGAGTCGATCGCCGGCGCGAATCTCGCCAGCGGCTCGGCCGCGCAGGTCGAATACCTCGGCGAGGAGGCCGGGACCCGAGGCGGGATGGCGGCTGAGCTCATCCTTGATCTGTTGCACCAGCCAGGGCGACGCCGGAAAACCGCGGGCCAGGCGCAGGGCCGGCTCCACACAGCGGGAGAAGGGCAGGGCGCCGAAGCGTCGCACCAGCTCGGCCAGGCCGGCTGGCTCACCCGGCACGCCAACGGAAAGACCACTCCGTGGCGGGATGGATGAGCCGCCAGCGGCCGGAACCCGCAGCCCGCGGGGCGCGGTCTCGCGGAAATCGAGGGCCACGGCCTGGCCGGGGCCGGCCAGGTAGACGAGCGCAAATCCGCCGCCGCCCAGGCCGGAGGCGAAGGGGTGAACCACGCCCAGCGCCAGCGCCGCCGCACATGCCGCGTCCACCGCGTTGCCCCCTGCCTTGAGCAATTCCACGCCCGCGCGCGACGCGGCTTCCGAATCGGAAGCGACAGCGACGTGGCTTAGGTGTAAGAATGACGATGGGGAGGTCGCCGCCGTGTCCGCCTGGCCCGTGGAGGGGGCCGACGCCACGCACAGCGCCGTTAGCGCAACGTGCATGGTGCGGACCCGACAGAACGATCCTGCCCACTCGCGCCGAATCAAGAATTGAAGGAAAATCACTCTCGACGTAACCTCAAGCTGCCTTGGCCCAAGGGAAAACCGACATGGACCAGCCGTCAAGCACGGAAAGCAACGCTCTCACCCTACGCATCAAGTTCAAAAGCGCGTCGCTGGAAGAATTCATCAGCCGGTACGGGGTCGACGTGAGCCCGGGCGGGATCTTCATCCGCACCAAGCAGCCCGTCGACGTGGGCACGACTCTCCAGTTCGATTTCACGCTCGCGGACGGCTCCGCCCTGCTGACCGGACTCGGCACGGTGGCGTGGGTGCGCGAAAATGACCCCACGCGTACCAACAACGTTCCGGGTATGGGTCTGCGCTTCGACAAGCTGACGCCCGAAAGCCAGCAAAACCACCAAACCATCCTGGCGGAGAAGGCGCGCAAGGAGGGCAAGCCGCAGGGGACACCCTATCCGCCCACCGCTTTTGTGGTGGGAGCCGGGCGGCCATCACCTGCGCCCGAGCCGGCGGCGGCCGCCCCCGAGGCGATCGCCAAGCAAGAAGCGCTGGTGAAGCCCGAGCCCTCGCCAGCCAACTTCGCCAAGACCCTGCCCGCGCCGGCGGCCGGGCTGGCCGCGCGCGCGCAGGCAAGTGTCAGCGAGGGCGACAACTTCGAGGCGAGCGGCAAGACCGAAATCAGCGACAAGCCCATCGAGGAGCTCATGCGCGAGGCGGAGGCGGCGCAAATGGCCGCGCTCGAGTCCGCGTCTGCACCGGCGGAGGATTTCGCGCCCAAGTCGCCGCTCGACGAATGGAAGGCGGACGCGCATACCCTCGAAGGCGTGGAAGCTCCACCCGCGCCCGAGGAGGTGTCGATCTCGGATTCGCAGGCTTACGCAACCGGGGTACCCGAGGAGCCGCCGGCCGTGACGGACTCGGGCGAGCGCAGGCCGAGCAACAAGCAGTTTCTCGCATCGCTGCTCGACATGGGGGATACCTCCGAAACGCTGGCCGCCGGACCGGCCGCCTCCCTCGAGTCGCCCGCCGACTCTTCATCCGGGGTGCCGATTGAGGTGGCGACCTCGGACAAGACCGAGGAGGTTTCGCTGCTGCCGGACAAGCTTCCCGGAGAGGCGGGAGAACCCATCGATCTGGGTACGGCCGGCGCGGAGGACGAAGTCGAGGAGGTTCCGTCACTCGCCGAGACCGAGGCCGCGTTGCAGCCGGAGAAGCGCAAGCGATCGAGCGTGCTGGTGGTCGGGGCCGTCTTGTTCGCGGGCGCGGCGGCTTTCGCCGCCGTGTACCTGCTGCAGACGAAACCGTGGGAGCGATCCGGCGAGTTGGAAGGGCCGGTGGCCATCGTGAAGAAGAATCCGGCCGTAGCGCCCCTGCCCGTGACGCCGCCTGCGCCGGCCGAGAAGGCCGCGGCGGCCGAGGAAGCCGCCGAAAAGAAGCCGGCCGCGAAAGAGGACAAGCAGGCGGCCGCCGTGGTGGCCGCGAAAGCCGCGGCCGAGAAGGCGGCGACCGAGAAAGCGGCCGAGAAGGCGGCGGCCGAGAAGGCGGCGGCCGAGAAGGCCGCGACCGAGAAGGCGGCGGCCGAGAAGGCGGCGGCCGAGAAGCACGCGCCTGTGAAAGCGGCAGCGGAAAAGCTGGCCAAGGCAGAGCCGGAAGCGACGGCGGCCAAATCCACGGCCAAGGCCGCGGCCAAG
>PNBO01000064.1 GCA_003136095.1 Myxococcales bacterium | reverse complement strand
CGTGCGCTGGACCTTGTTCGGCGCCAGTCACGACGGGCCCGCGGCGGCGTTCTGGCGCGCCTTCGGCGACGAGGATGCGGACCGCTTCGTGCGCGTGCTGCGGTGGATGACCGGCGGGGCGGTGACCTGCCTGGCACAGGTGCGGGTGCTGGCCGCGGCGGCGGAGATCCCTACTTTTCTGCACCCACTTCTGCTCGACGCGGACGCGGTGCCGGCCGGGACTGCGGCGGTGGTGACCTTCCGGCCCTGGTCCGCGCTGCCGGCCTCGTTGCGGCGGGCGTACTTGGATGGCGGCGTGCGCCTCTTGCCATCGCCGTCGAGCCTGGTCTTTCTCGAGCACCCGCGCTACCGCAAGCTGGCCGCGAGCTTGCCGCGCGCGACCCAGATCGCCCTTCTGCACCTCTTCCCCCACGTCGAGGGCGGCTACGCGCTTCGCATCCCCCAGTCGGGCTGGCTGGACGAGGTGGATCCAGGGCAGGAGACTCCCTCCGCGCACGGGCACCGCATGGTGCGCGGGATCGCGCGCTCGCACCGCTGGCAGCGCGCCGCGCGCGATCAGCCCGTGGGTGGCGACGGCTCCTTCACGGATCCGGTCAGCGTGGTCCTCTTCTCGACCAAGCCGGACGACCTGGGCCTCTACGGCAAGCCCATGGCTCGCAACGTCCAGATCTGGCGCGAGAGTTACGAGCTGCTGCTCGACGGACCGCGCGCCAGCGCCATCGAGATCGAGCGGGCGGCGCGGATCCTCGACGCGGGCGGCCGCTTCGGTTTCCGTTTCATGTTTCCACCCATGCGCGCCGGCCGCCGCGAGCTCTTCTGGCACCTGCCGCTCGTCGCGCGCCTGCCGCCCGGCGCGCAGGAGCCGCAGGTGATGGTCACCGATGCGCCGCTCGGCTACGTCACCGCCGAGCCGCTGCCCGAGGACAGTCACCTCGAGCCTATTCACCTGGCGCCGCGTTTGCTGCGGCGGCCAGGGCACCTCGAGGCTGGCACGTTGTTCCAGCACGAACCGGGACACCAGCGCCACGAGACCGGCGACAACCTGCGCCGGCTGCTGGAGTTCCGGGAGTACCTGCGGGCGCCTCTCGACCCCGCGCTGGCACGGTCGCTGCTGCGGGTGGCCCGCGACATCGGCCTCGACGACTGGCGAAGGCGTTTGCCCGAGATGGCCAGCGAGCGCGCGGGCGGCGAGCGGGCCGCGGCTCTGGCCGGCGAGCTGGTCGGGGCGGACCTTCCCGCCGGTTCGCCGCTGACCCTCCCGCAAAGCGCGACGCGCGCCTGCGAAGAGCAGATCTGGCGCAACATCGCCGAGCTGTCCGCGGGCGATCTGCGCATGCGGGACAACGCCGACACGGTGGCCAGCAATCACGGCAAGACGGGCGGCGCGGCCGCGCGGGCCGCTTCGCTGCGGCTAGGACCGCATCGCGATCTCGAGCGGGCGGGCGATCTCTTGCACGAGCGCCACCGCGCCCTCATCGAGAAACACGGGATGACCGGTCGCGCGCGCGTGGTCGATCACGCGTTCCGCTGGCACACCGAGTTCGACATGGCGTGGTCCGAGGCCTGGGTGAGAAACCAGCTGCGCCAGGCGCACGAGCGCAACGTCGTGGTCATGATCCCCGGCCGCGAGGGCGACGAGGCGGTGATCATGGCGGATCACTACGACACCGCCTACATGGAGGATGTCTACGAGGTCGACCGTGGCGGCGACGGGCTGCGGGCCGCGGCGGCGGGGGCCGACGACAATGGCTCCGCGACCTCGGCGCTGCTGGCGGCCGCAGATTTGCTCTTGCCGCTGGCGCGCGACGGGAAATTGCGGCGGGACGTCTGGCTGGTGCACCTGACTGGCGAGGAGTTTCCCTCGGACTGCCTGGGCGCGCGGGCCTTGGCGCGGGCGCTGGTCGAGGGCAATCTGCGCTTCGCCGCCGAGGACGGCACCCTTGTCGACGTCTCGCGGGTGCGCGCCGGTGGCGTCTTCGTGCTGGACATGATCGGCCACAACCACCCGCGCGATCGCGACGTGTTCCAGATCGCGGCTGGCGAGGGGGCCGCCTCGGCGCGCCTGGCCCAGGCAGCGCACCTGGCGAATCGCCGCTGGAACGACATTGCGGCCGTGCGCAATGCTCGTCCCGAACGGGCTGGCTTGCCGCGCGCGGAGCGCCGGGAAGACGGGCGTCACCCGCCGCCGCCCTTCGCGCACCTGCCGTTGCGAGGCGAGATCCGAACGGAGTGGGAGCCGCGCTCCGCGCTCTACAACACCGACGGCCAGATCTTCTCCGACGTGGGCGTGCCCGTGGTGCTGTTCATGGAGAACTACGACATCAGCCGCACCGGCTACCACGACACGCATGACACCATGAAGAACATCGACCTGGACTACGCCGCGGCGCTCACCGCGATCGCCATCGAGGCCGTGGCCATCGTGGCGTGCGTCTGAGACATTGGCGGCGACGAGGGGCTGTCCCTATTTGCAGGGTCGAGAAATGGAAGAGTGGCCTCGGCATCGATGCGCTCGCCGGCATACGAATGGTCGCCATGATCGAGGCTGAGTTGAAGAGCCGCGTTGCCGTGAAAATGGTGCTGTCGGCGGGGAGCGTGTCCGGACTGGCTGCCCTGCTGGCGGAGACAATCGGCGCGGGCAAGCGCTGCCGAAGCTCGTGACCGACGAACCGCGAGCGGCGGTGGCTCGGGTTCATCCCAGTCTGGAGGTTTGCCGACCTTTCACTTTCGCGATGGGCGCTTCTCGCCCCGATCCGGATCCCACCGACGTACCGTTCCGGTGTCGATGTCGAATAGCTCCAGCGCGCGACCGACCGTGTGGTCGATCATCTCGTCGAGCGTCTTCGGCATCGCGTAGAAGGCGGGCACGGGCGGAAACACGATGGCTCCGACCTCGGTGACGGCGGCCATGGAGCGCAGGTGCCCGAGGTGAAGCGGCGTCTCGCGCACCATCAGCACCAGTCGGCGGCGCTCCTTGAGCACCACGTCCGCCGCTCGGGCGACGAGCGAATCCGTGTGGCCCGTCGCGATTGCGGCCAGGGTTTTCACCGAGCAGGGAGCGACAATCATCCCGAGCGTTTGGAACGAGCCGCTGGTGATGTTCGCGCCGACGTCCGTGTTGGAATGCACCACATCCGCGAGCCTCTCGACGTCGACCACCTTGAAGCTGGACTCGTAGCCGAGCGTCAGCTCCGCGGCGCGGGTCATGATGAGGTGGCTCTCGACCCTTGCCTTGCGCAGGAGCTCGAGCACGCGGATGCCGTAGACGATGCCGGAAGCCCCGCTGATGCCAACGACGATGCGGCGGACAGGACGGCTCATGTGCGGACGGCCTCCGGGGTGAAGTGGGTCATCCGGACGAGATCCCCGCGACGGTCGAGCATCTCGACGTACTCGCGAATATCACGTGTCACCCTGGCTGCCTTCATCTTGTGCTCCTTGCATGTTGGGAACGCCTCGCGATACCCCGACAGATCTTGTGCGCCAGTTTTTGCGCGAGGGCCTGCACCATTACCAGGTCTCTGGGCGCCAGCGTATCCCAGTGCATGCCCGCGGTTACCACGACGTTCTTGCGAAGGCCCGCGGCGATCGCCTCGGAGATATCCTTCACCAGGCGGTCTTCCTTGTGGCCGGTGAATGTGAAGTTGGAGGAGGTGGCGCTCCAGCGCCGCGAGTCCGCAAGGCTCGGGCGCGGCACGGCCATCCCCACGGCCCCGATGTGCGGGCGCGTGCCTCCCCAGATCGAGACGAGCAGATCCTCGCCGATTTCCTGAACGAGAGCCCCAATCAGGAGCTTTCCATTCCTCGCGGAGTACGAGGTCGTCTTCATTCGACGCGGGGACGCTACGTGCCGGCGGGGCACGAGTCAATCGGGACGAATCGAGGTTGCGCTGCGAACCCCGCGTGGGCACACGCGGTGGCCGCGGATTGCCGAGACGGTCGGGCGCCGGGGGAAACACCATCGCCGTCACATTCACCGACGGCCGGGCCGGTAGGGCATTCTACGGCTATGGCTACCGGCGGAACAGTCCCTGCGCGGTCCACGTGACGTATTCGCCGGGGCGGAAAGGTAGCTGGTTGCGGTAGACGAATGTCCGCAGGCTGCCGTCGTCGAAGCGCACGGCAACGTGGAAGGCGCGTCCGACGTAGCCGCCCTCGCTGGAGCTCGCGCCGATCATCGCCCCTTCCGTGGCGCCGACGAAGGTCCCGAAGCCCCGGCCGCCGAGGACGGTGCCGAGCACGCCGCCGATGACGGCGCCCGCCACCGCCCCGCCGCCGGGATCGCCACGCGCGTATTCGGGGGTCTCGTGCACGGATTCGACCCGGCCGTAGAGCACCCAGTCACCTTGCGGCGCGGGATAGGAAGTAGCCTCCATCTCGGTCGTGGCGCAGGCCGGAGCGAGCAAGGCGAGAAGAATTGTCGCAACCAAGGTTGGGTTCGATTTCATGATGCACCTTCGTACTGCAAGCATGGGACTGCATCTCCCGTGCCCGTCGGACACTACGTTGGCCGGGTAAGGCCCAGGGATCTGGCGTAGTTCAGCCATTTCCGCCTCAGATGGAATCGTTGTCAGGATGATGCCACGTCGCGCCTGTGCCGTCGAATCACGCTGTGGGGGATTCACAACGAGAATGCCAATGTCTGGATTCTCCGGATGCCGCGAGGCGACTACGGGATGATGATGGTTGGCGGCGGTTCACCCTCCTTGCAACCAAAGATGACCTGAACGTCGGTGGTGTGGCCGGCTAACATGTCCTGGCAATAGCTTCCCACCAGGACGATGGTCGAATTGTGCTCCCGAAGGTCCAGCCATCGACCGCATGCTGTCCAGATTGCCAACGCTTGGTCCAATGCCGACGACGTAGACGGCAATGCTCGGCTCCAGCCGGACAGACATGGGCCGCTCAGGGTGAAAAGCGATGCGCCCACCGACCCACTATGCCACTGCATCCAGTCTAGCGCGCGGCTCGCGGAACGTACGAGGATTGACAAGGGGCTGGACAGGCGGCCATTCCAGCGACGAATATCAGGCCGTGGGTCCCCTCCTTCTCTATCTCGCCCTGGCCGGCGCGTATCCCCTCATGGGGGACCACGTACCCGATGTGCCACTCGTGGGGCTCGACGGGGAGGCGCTCGTCCTGCCGGCCAACGAAACCGCGGCGGTCGTTTTTTTCGCCACCTGGTGTGAGCCCTGCCACGCGGCCATCGCGGATCTGCTGGCGATTCACCGGGCACGAGGGGGATTCAAGATCGCGCTCGTCGGGGTCGGCGAGGACGCGACCAAGGTTCGCGACTTCCTCAAGCAGCGCAACCTCATCGGGACCGTCAGCGTCGCACTCGACAAGACCGGTGCCGTCGCGCGCGCGTGGGGGCAGGACCGTTTCCCCACGACGTTCCTCGTGGACGGAGGCCAGATCATCCGGCACATCAACCGAGGTTATGGCCGCGGTTTCCGCGCGCGACTCGAGCACTGGTTGCAGGCGATGGCAGGGGCGGGGTAGAAACCGCGCCCCGCCGATTCCCGCGCCGGCCTGACTACTTCTTGAGGGACTTGGCGAGCTTGAGGGCGTCGGCTACGCCCTTGTCCTTGGCGACCGCCTTCACCTTTGCCTTGTCGGCCTCGGTCAGACTCTTGAGCGCGCCCAGATACTGCCCTTGCAGCTTGCGGGCCCGCGCCAACTTGGGACTTGCCTTGGGCGCCTTCCGGGCTGGAGCCGCCTTGGCCGCCGGTGCCGTTCCCGCCTTCGCCTTGCGTGCGTCGCGGAATTTCTTGATCTTGGCCTTGGGCACGTCCTTGTGCTTCGCGCAGACCATGCCAAACACCGGCGCCGCCGGGTTCTTGCAGCCCGGGACTGGGCAGAGCTGCTTGGGGCGCCTCGCCTTGGGCGCCCGCGCGACGGGGGCCAAAGCCTGCTTCGGTCTGCCTGGTCCGCGCTTCTGTGGGACGCCAAAGGCGCTGGCCAGGGTGGCCTGGATACGCTGAGCCGCGGCCGCCTCGGTGGCTGCGACGAGCTGGCGGACGAAATTCTCTGCGAGGGCGGTGATGTTCAATTGGACGTTCGGCATGTGGCCTCCTGGGTATTTGCGGACCCCATCCTACGAGTGCTTGGGAAAATGGGCAACAAGAACTAGCTCTATTTCGCCGCTCAACGCCATTGGCAAAGAAAGCCATTGGCAACCCCGCTTGCCCGCGAGTGGCAGGGCAAGTGACTGCTGGGGCATTGCTCACGGCGAGCGCGGGAGCTAGTTGGGCGGGTTGCCCAACCGGGCCGCCTCGTGCTTCTATGCTGCCCTGGAGCGAACCTTCACACCGGGGGCAGCCATGTGTAGCGCCATCATCGACTTTCACGCCCATGCTTTTCCCGACGCCCTGGCGGTTCGGGCCATCAGCCAGCTCGAGCACGGCGGCGGGGTCAAGGCCTTCCTCGACGGGCGCGTGTCCTCGTTGCTCGCCTCCATGGACGGCGCGGGCATCGGCACCTCGGTGCTCTGTTCCATCGCCACCAAGCCCGAGCAGTTCGAGCCGATTCTCAAGTGGTCGAAGCAGATCGCTTCCCCGCGCATCGTGCCCCTGCCGTCCATTCATCCGCGGGATCCGGATCCGGTCGGGCAGGCGCGCCGGGTGGCCGAGGCAGGGCTGGCCGGCATCAAGCTGCACCCCTATTACCAAGAGTTCAACATGGACGACGACGCGCTGTTTCCTCTGTACCATGCCCTCGACGAGCTCGGCTTGCTCCTGGTCTGCCACACGGGGTTCGACTTCGCTTTCCCTCGCGATCGCAAGGCCGATCCCGTGCGCATCCGCCGCGTTGTCGAGCGGGTGCCGACCTTGAAGCTCATCACCTCGCACATGGGGGCGTGGGACGACTGGGACGAGGTGGAGAAGCACCTCATCGGCCAACCCATCACAATGGACATCTCCTTGAGCCTCGATTTGCTCGGCCAGGAGCGGGCGCGTGCCATGATCCTGGCCCATCCCGCGGAGCGGGTTCTCTTTGGCACGGACTCGCCCTGGGGCAGCCAGCCCGAAACCCTGCACGCACTGCGCTCGCTCGAGCTCGGCGAGGAACGCGAGCAGGCTATTCTGGGGAAGAACGGCCGGGTGCTGCTCGGGAGGTAGCCAAGATCCAGACCCACGTTGTTCTGGCGGCCGGTTCGTGATAGCAACGGGCGACTCTCGACGGAAAGAACTGCACTGGAGGGACCATGAAAAAGTTGCTCGTTTTGGGAATTGGCGTCTTGGCATTGACCGCGCTCGCTGGCGTCGCGCGGGCGGCGGACCTGCCGACGAAGCAAGAGGGACGCATCTGGGTGGACGCCAACATGCTGCTCAAGCTCACGCCGAACTGGAGCTGGACCACGATGCCCGGTGTTCGCGACGAGTTCTATCGTAGCCGCGAGGGCAACGCGGGCTTGCAGTTCCTCGAGTTCTTTTTCGGGCCCGATTACACGTACAAGTTCGGCGATTTCACCTTCAAGGGTTCGCTCTGGTACTACTACATGGGGTACCCGCAGCGCGGGCGCGTGAAGGAAGGGGGAAGCTGCTCCGGCGCTCCCATTGGCTCGACCACCTATTGCACCTCGCTCTACAACGCTTCCCAAAACATCGAGATCGTGCCCACGCTCGAGTACCGTGTCGGCCGCTGGTCGATCTATGACCGCGTGATTTTCCACAACACGTTCTACGCGGATGTCTACAACACGCCCTACACCGATCCCAACAACGCGGCATCGGCCCTGAGTGTTTCCGACCAGCGCTGGGGCTGGGCTACCGTCATGCGCGAGCTGCTGCGAGTGCGATACGCGATCAATGACAAGCTGGGCGTCTTCCTTTCCGATGAACTCTTCGTGACCCTGCTCGAAGACGGCGACACCAGCAGTATGGTGAAAAAGAATACCGACGGCTCCCTGACCCACACCGGCTACAACCCCATGGGCTACTGGAAGAGCGGCCTGCGCTACAACCGCACCTATATCGGCATTGACTACGTGGTGACGCCGAATCTCATCGTCGCGCCCTCGTATATGATCGAGATTGGTCTGAACCCGGTGGACTCCACCGACATTACGGACATCACGCACACCTTCTTCATGGTGGCCACGATGTCCACGTCCTTCTTCGAGCCGAAGAAGTAGACATCAACATGGGAACCCTGGCAGGGTTCCCAAACTCTCCCGCGCTCTGGCTCCGCCGAGCAAAGCTCGGCTACGCCAACGCGGTCACAGCTTGCGATTGTCGATCACCCGCCTGGCTTTGCCCTCGCTGACCGGCAGGGCGCCAGGCGGCACCAGCTCGACCTTGGGCTTGGTCAGGATCTCGGCGCGCAGGCCGGACACGATCTCGTCTTGCAGGGCGTACATCGGCTCGGGGCGATCGGACATGCCCGCCTCGGACAGCTCGACCTTGACCGTCATCTCGTCCAGTCCCTCCAGGCAGATGACGTAGTTGCGGCCCACGCCCTCTATGGCCATCAGGATGCGCTCCACCTGTTGCGGGTAAAAGTTCACCCCGCGCACGATGAGCATGTCGTCGGCGCGGCCGGTGATGCGCTGGATGCGGCGATGGGTGCGGCCGCAAGCGCAGGGCGCGTCCATGATCGAGGTGATGTCGCGCGTGCGGTAACGCAGAATGGGCATGGCCTCGCGCACCAGGGTGGTCAGCACCAGCTCGCCGCGCGCGCCGAGCGGCAAGGGCTCGCCGCTGCCGGGGTCGATGATTTCCATCAGGAAGTGGTCTTCCCACAGGTGCATGCCCTGCTGCTCCTGGCATTCGAAGGCCACCCCCGGCCCGTTCATCTCCGAGAGGCCGTAGGAGTTGAAGGCGCGTACGCCGAGGCCCGCCTCGATCTTGCGCCGGGTCGCCTCGGTGTAGGGCTCGGCGCCGACGAAGGCGCGCTGGAGCGCCAGCTCCTGGCGCGGGTCGACGCCGTGTTTCTCGAGAAAATCGGCGAAGTAGAGCGCGAAGCTCGGCGTGATGTGAATGGCGGTGGTGCGGAAATCCCGCATGAGCAGGAGCTGGCGATCGCTGTTGCCGGGACCAGCGGGAATAACCAGGCACCCGATCTTCTCGGCGGCGTAGTGGGTGACGAGCGCGCCGGTGAAGAGCCCGTAGGTCATCATGTTTTGGAAGACGTCTTGGCGGCCCATGCCGGTGGCGACGAAACTGCGTGCGCACAGCTCGGCGCTGTTGTCGACGTCCTGGCGAGAGAAGAAGATCGCTTTGGGCTTGCCGGTGGTGCCGCTCGAGGTGTGCAGGCGCAAGGCCTCGTCGGGCGGCACGGCCAGCAGGCCCGCCGGATAGGTTTCCCGCAGATCCGCGCCGGTGGTGAAGGGTAGCCGGCGCAGATCCGCCAGGCCGCGCACGGCATCCGGGCTGACCTTGGCCTCGTCGAGCTTGTGGCGATAGAACGGCACCTTTTCCCAGACGCGCGCCAAGGTTTGCCGCAGGCGATCGAGCTGTAGCGCCTCCAGGGCTGGCCGGGGCAGGGTCTCTTCTGCGGGCTTCCAATACGCACGGTCGGGAGAGCTCATGGCAAAGTCCATAGTGCCAGAAGCAGGGCCGTCTGTACGCCTTTGCAACCAGGGCTTGTGCTGGGCGCGGCCGCGCTCGAAAGTGGCTCGGGCATGGCCACGGCAGAGCCCCTTGCGAATCGGAATCGCGGGTGGTCGGTCACCCTCGCCGCGCTGTCGATCAACCTGGTCCAAGCTGCGCGACCTGACCGGCAGCTACGCGACTGCGTACACCATCTCGGCGGTCATGCTCCTTGGCGGCGCGGTCCTGGCATTGACCGCGCGCTCGACATCGCGTCCGGGCTGACTGCATTAGTGTAATGGGAACCCTGGGAGGGTTCCCAAGCCCTCCCGCGATGCTTCACTGCCGGCAAAGCCGGCAGGCTCCGCACGCGTTCGTCTAGCCAGCGGGCCTGCCAGCACGTCGTCGGGCGCACGCCGGAGATCCCACACCAGGCCCAGCATTGCGAGTAGGCGCAGGACGTAGTAGGTCAGGTCGATTTCCCACCAGAAGAAGCCCTGGCCGGCCGAGCTGGGATAGTGGTGATGGTTGTTGTGCCAGCCCTCGCCCGTGGTCAGGATGGCCAGGACCCAGCTGTTGCGGGAATCGTCCGAAGTGGCGTAACGACGCTTGCCGAACAGGTGGGTGAGCGAATTGATCGCGAAGGAACCGTGCCAGAGCAGGACGGTGGAAACCATGAACCCCCATACGAGCCCGAAGGTTCCTCCCACCAGCAGGAAGGCGAGGCCCAGCGCGAAGGACGGCAGCAACTGGTAGCCATCCTTGTCGAGCCAGCGGAGCTCGGGATACTTGTAAAGGTCGGGGACGAGTCGGGGATCAGTCGTGTTCCATGCATCGCTGAAGATCCAGCCGATGTGGGCGTACCAGAAGCCACGCTGTTTCGGTGAATGGACGTCGCGCTCGGTATCGGAGTACTTGTGGTGCCAGCGGTGGTGGCTGGCCCACCACAGCACGCCCTTCTGGGCCGCGCTCTGGGCGCCCAGGGCCAACAGGAACTGGAAGACCCGCGAGGTATGGAACGAGCGATGGGAGAAGTAGCGGTGGTACCCCGCCGTGACCACGACCATCCGGACGTAGTAGACGGCGACGGCCAGAGCGAATCCCTGGGAGGACCATCCGGAAAGGAGCACGCCCGCTAGGGCGGTGAAGTGAACCACGGCGAAGAGAATGGCGTTGGCCTTGAGGTAGATTCGCCAAACCGGCTGCGCGCCTGGTTTCGTCTGGAGAAGCTGGGTGCTGGCGGTGTCCACGCATCAGGTATACGGGGGCGCCCGCGACGGACCCAACCATGATTGGGTCACGAGCATGTCAGCGGAATGCAAGATTCGAGTAAGGACGAGCCGCTGCGCAGTGCGAGGCTGGATCACGCGCTCTGCAATGCGCGTGCGAAGGCGGGCAGGGAGCGTTCGATGGTGTCGAGGGCGACGGTGATCGACAGACGGAGGTAGCCGGCGCGGCCGAAGCCGACGCCGGGTACCGCGAGCACGCCTTGTTTGAGAAGACGTCCGACAAACGCCACGTCGTCGGGGATGGGCGACTTGAGGAACACGTAGTAGCCACCCTCGGGCTTGCGCACCTCGTAGCCGGCGCGGGCCAGGCCGGCGCACAGGAGGTCGCGCTTGTGCTGGTAGGCGGCCACGTCCACGCAGGCGTCCGCCGCCTCGGCCATCACGAGCTGCCACAGGGCGGGCGCATTGACGAAGCCGAGGGTGCGGTTGGCGAAGGCGCAGGCCGCGAACATCTGGGCCACGTCGGGCAGTCGCGGCGAGAGCGCAAGGAACCCGATGCGCTCGCCGGCCAGGGCCTGCGCTTTCGACCACGAGTAGCAAATGGCGGTGTTGGCGATGGCGGCCGCGACCGGGGGTTGGGTCTGGCCGTCGTAGACCAGTTGCCGGTACGGCTCGTCGCTGATGACCAGTGGTGGATTGGGCAGACGCGAAAGTACCGTGTCCAGTTCGCCCAGCACGGAGGCCGGATACACACGCCCCGAGGGGTTGTTGGGCGTGTTGAGGATGATGGCGCGGGTGCGGTTCGTGATGGCCCAGGTGATGGCTCTGACGTCAGGCAAGCAGTCCCGGTCGGTCTCGACCACGATCACCCGGCCGCCGTGGTTGCCGACGTAGAACGGGTATTCGGCGAAAAAGGGCGCGAGCAAGATGACCTCGTCGCCAGGGTCGAGGATCGACTTGAGGATGACGTTGCAGGCGGCGGCCGCGCCCACCGTCATGCAGACGTGGTCGGCCGTGAAGGCAAGCCCGGTCTCTCGCCGCAGCTTCTCCGCGATGGCCCTGCGCACCTGGGGGAAACCGGGGTTCGGCATGTAGCCATGGCTGCCGGGCAGGCCGCGCTCGACTGTCCGGCGCAGGATCTCCAGGGTCAGCGCGGGCGGCTCGACCTCGGGGTTGCCCAGGGTGAAGTCGAAGATGTTCTTGGTGCCACGCTCCTGCTTGAGGCGCGCGCCCTCCTCGAACATCCGCCGGATCCACGACGCACGTTCGAGTTGTTCGGCGATGCTGCGTGCGACGGGCATCAGCCCTTGAGAATCACGTCACCCGCGAGCACGGGCACGCCTTTGGCCTGCAAGATCTTGATGGCGCCGTCGGAATCGTCGAAACGGAAGATGAGCACCGCCTTGCCTTCGTGTCCGAACGGGAACGCGTACATGTACTCGATGTTGACCGCCGTGCCTTCCAGCGCGCCCAAGACCTGGGCCAGGCCACCCGGCTGGTCGGCCACCGCGATGGCCAGCACTTCCGTGGCCTTGACCACGAATCCGGCGGCCTCGAGCAGCTTGGTGGCCTTGGCCGGGTCCGAAACGATGAGTCGCAAGATGCCGAATTTCTGCGTGTCGGCGAGAGCCAGCGCCCGAATGTCCACGCCTTTTTCGGCCAGCAGGCGGCAGGGGCCCGCGATATGGCCTGGCTTGTTTTCTGCGAAAATGGAGAGTTGCTGGATCTTCATGATTACCCTCGCTTGTCGATGACCCGCTTGGCCTTGCCTTCGCTGCGGGCAATGGTTTGCGGCTCGACCAAGGTGACCTTGATGCGGATGCCGACGACGCGCTCGATGGTGTCCATAATCTTGTCCGACAGCGCCTCCAAGGTGCCGACGCGGTCGCTGAACACCTGCGCGGTGACCTCGACCTGCACTTCGATCTGATCCAGGCCGTGCTCGCGCGTGAGGATGATCATGTAATGGGGCAGGATGCCTTCCACTTCCAAGAGCACCGCCTCGATCTGCGACGGGTAGACGTTCACCCCTCGAATGATGAGCATGTCGTCGCTGCGCCGGCCGATCCGCCGCATGCGCCGCAGGCTGCGGCCGCACGGACAGGACCCAGGCAGAAGCGTGGTGATGTCGCGCGTGCGGTAGCGAATCATGGGCATGGCCCACTTGGACAGCGTGGTCAGCACTAGCTCGCCTTCCTGCCCGTCGGGTAGGACCTTGCCGGTCTCGGGGTCGATGATCTCCGGATAGAAATGGTCCTCGAAGATGTGCAGGCCATTGTGGCACGGACATTCGATGGCCACGCCCGGGCCGATGATCTCGGACAGGCCGTAGATGTCGTAGGCAGCGACGTTGGTCGCGCTTTCGATATGCTTGCGCATCGACTGCGTCCACGGCTCGGCGCCGAAGACGCCGGCGCGCAGGGGCAGCGACTTGAGGTCTACGCCAAGCTGGCTCGCCCGGTCGATCAAATGCAGGAAGTAGGTCGGCGTGCAGCAGATGGCGGTCACGCCGAAGTCCTTCATCACCATGATTTGCCGGTCGGTGTTTCCGCCCGACATGGGAATCACGGTGGCGCCGATGCCTTCTGCCCCGTAGTGCGCGCCGAGTCCGCCGGTGAAAAGGCCATAGCCATAGGCGTTCTGGATGATGTCGCCCTCGTGCAGGCCGCAGGTGGCGAGGCTGCGCACCATCACCGACGTCCACACGGCCACGTCGTCTTTGGTGTAGGCCACGACGATGGGCTTGCCGGTGGTGCCGCTCGAGGCGTGGACGCGCACGATGTCCTTGAGCGAGCTGGCGAACAGCCCGAAGGGGTAGGTGTCGCGCAGGTCGGTCTTGGTGGTGAAGGGCAGCTTGGCCAGGTCGGCGAGCGACTGGATGTCCGAGGGCGAGAGGGCGTTACTTTGCAGGCGCTGGCGGAACAGTTCGACCCGTTCGTAGGCGTGAGCCACGATGGCCTGCAGCCGGTCGAGCTGCAATTTGCGCAGCAGCGGCGCGGGCACGAAGTCGGGCGCGCTGGCAGGATGGTACATCGGGTTGGATGCGGCTTGTGTCATGGCGTCTTTCATGGCGTCTTACCGATGGCAAAGGCTTGTAGGTTGGCCGCGTGAAGCTTCTCGGGAAGCGCGGCCTGGATGGCCGCGTGCCACAGATTGTCGGCAAGATCGAGGTGGCGTGCAAGCGCGCCGAGCAGGGCCACGTTCAGGCTCTTTTTGTTCGCCAGACGCTCCTCGTCGACCAGGCTGGGCTCGATGAGCACGCCATCCGCCTTGAGCATCGGTCGCGCCACCTCTACCTGGCTGTCTGACAGCACCACGAGATAGTCGGCCTGCCCCGGCGGCACCATGGGCGAGAAGACCTTCTTGCCGAAGCGCACGTCGCTCGACACCGAGCCACCGCGCTGGCTCATGCCGTGGATCTCGCTCTTCTTGACATCGAAACCGGCGCGGAATACGGCGTTCGCCAGGATATCCGACGCCTTGAGCACGCCTTGGCCGCCCAGGCCGGCAAGAACGACATTGGTGGTTTCACTTGGGGGCATTGACCTTCTCACGAACTTTTATGGCGCCCGCGGCGAGCAGGCAGGGGCGGCGGCCGATGAGCAGCGACAACTCGTCCTTGGCGAGGGCTTCCCGCACGATGTCGGCGATGGCGTCGGCCTCCAGGATGGGATCGAACACCTTCACGTTCTTGATACCCAGCGAGCGCGCCAGCTCCTCGAAGCTGACCTTGCCGGTCGCCTCGTGGTTCAGTCGGCGGCCGGTGCCTGGGTGCTCTTGCAAGCCGGTCATGGCGGTGGTGCCATTGTCGAGGATGATGAGCACGTGCCCGGTGGGGGGAGGGTTGTAGACCATCTCGACCATGCCGGTGATTCCACTGTGCACGAAGGTCGAGTCGCCGATCACGCTGACCACGCGGCGGGCTTGCTCGGGCGGCAAGGTATGGCGTAGCCCGAGACCGACGCCGATGGCCGCGCCCATGCACACGCAGGTGTCCATGGCCGAGAACGGTGGCAGCACGCCGAGCGTGTAGCAGCCGATGTCGCCCGCCACGATGCAGTCGAGCTCGTGCAGAATCCAGAAGACGTTGCGGTGGGGACAACCCGGGCAGAGCTCGGGCGGCTTGCCGGCGACCGGGACCGCCTCGGGCGAGCTGTCACCCGCGACGATGCGCCGAACGCGGTCCACGTTGAGCTCGCCGAAGCGGTACATCTCGGGCTTGTTCTCGACGGCCAGTCCCGCGGCGCGCGCGGCTTCATAGAGGAAGGGATCGCCTTCTTCGACGATGAGGCACCGCTTCACGGAAGCGACGAAGCGGCGCATGGTCTCGACGGGGAACGGGTAGGTGAGCCCGAGCTTGAGCACCCGCGCGCTCGGAACGGCCTCGCGCACGTGCTGATAGCTGATGCCCGAGGTGATGATGCCCAGGTTGGCGTCGCCGTTGACGGTTTGATGGGGGCCTTGGTCGTCGTTCCAGGCGGCGATTTGGGTCAACTTCGTGCGCAACCGCCTGTGCGCCGGCCGCGCGTAGGCGGGAATCATCACGCGGCCAGGAACGTCGCGCACGAAATGGGGGGGCTGCGCCGGTAGTACCGGATAGCCGGGCGTCTGCAACACCGTCGCCGAATGGCACACGCGCGTGGTCATGCGCAGGAGCACCGGCAGATGCCAGCGCTCGGACAGCTCGATAGCGCGCAGGGTGAAGTCGTAGGCCTCCTGCGAGTCGGACGGCTCGAGCATGGGGACACCCGCGGCCGCGGCGAAACGCCGATTGTCCTGCTCGTTCTGGCTCGACGCCATGCCTGGATCGTCGGCCGAGACGATGACCAGCGCGCCGGTCACCCCGGTGTAGGCCGCCGTGAAGAGCGGATCCGCCGCCACGTTGAGCCCGACGTGCTTCATGGTGACCAGGGCGCGCGCCCCGGCGAACGCCGCGCCGATGCCGACCTCGAGCGCGACCTTCTCATTGGGCGCCCACTGGGCCGGGCCGCCCAGGGCATCGAAGGTCTCCAGGATCTCGGTCGATGGGGTTCCCGGATAGCCGGTGCCGAGCTTGACCCCCGCGTGGAGCGCGGCCAGGGCAACGGCCTCGTTGCCACTCGCCAGCCGGCGGCCGACTTCTTGTTGTTGCGACATGGAACTGCTACCTCGCAGCCGGGAACTTGGCCTAGCCCAGCCGCGGTGACAAGAGGATTTGCCGGGTTCCGCGCGCTGCGAAGCTCCGACCTTGGGGATTGCGGCCGGCGAACCGGGCGAAGGTGGCGAAGGTGTTGACCGCGGTGCCCTTTTCGTTCTCGTGCCGATCGCCCCGGGGATGCTCGCGGTCCGTCGTGAGCTAGAAGGGTGACTCAGGCGCGGGCGGTTCGTGGCGATCCCCACACCCTACTGTCGAAAACCTACCAGCGGCTAACGCATCCCCGGCGCAAATCCCGCCGACGAACGCGTTTTTCTCGGTGGCCTCTTGCTTGCAACCGCGTATGCGACATGCGTGGCTCTCTCGCTGGACATTCGGTCGTCGCTTCGCTCGTCGTTGCACTTGCCACGGTGGGGAGCCCGCGCTTGTTGGTCGCGCGCGAGCCCACACCCGCCGACATCTTCGGCGTGGACAT
>PNBO01000184.1 GCA_003136095.1 Myxococcales bacterium | reverse complement strand
GTGCCGCGGCCGATCTCGTCCAGGATGATGAGGCTCTTGCGCGTGGCGTGGCGCAGGATGTGCGCGGTCTCGCGCATTTCGAGAAGGAAGGTGGACTCGCCGCGGGCGAGATTGTCGCCAGCGCCCACCCGCGTGAACACACGGTCGACGAGCCCGAGGCGCGCGCCCCGGGCCGCCACGAAGCCGCCCATCTGCGCCATGATGGTAGCCAGCGCGACCTGGCGAATGAGCGTCGACTTACCCGCCATGTTGGGGCCCGTAATGAGCAGCATCTGTTCGTTTTCCGTGTCGAGCCGCACGTCGTTGGGCACGAAGCCGCCGGTCGCGGCCAACCGTTCGACCACGGGATGGCGGCTGTCCACAAGCTCGATGACCTCGGAGTCGTCCACCACGGGCCGGCAGTAGTCGTTACGATGTGCCTGCTCGGCGAGGGCGCCGAGCACGTCCACGGTGGCCACGCGGCCCGCGAGGGCCAGCAGCCGCTCGGACGCACCGCCGACCTCGTCGCGCAGCTTGGTGAAGATGGACAGCTCGATCGCGATGCGGCGCTCGTCGGCGGCGAGAATCTTCGACTCGTAGTCGGCCAGCTCGGGCGTCACGAAGCGCTCGGCGTTGGCCACAGTCTGCTTGCGCGTATAGTCCGCCGGCACGTTGTCGAGACGCGAGCGCGTGACCTCGATGAAATAGCCGAACACCGAGTTGTACTTCACCTTGAGGGTGGAAATACCGGTGCGCTCGCGCTCGCGCGCTTCGATGGCCAGGACGCCTTCGCGGCCGCCGCTGGCGATGGCCACCAGCTCGTCGAGCTCGGCGGAGACTGCCGGCCGGATGAGGCCGCCATCCTTGGTCAGGGCGGGCGCGTCCTCGCGCAAGGTCTCGCCAATGCGCTCGGCGATGTCGGCGCACAGATCCGTGCCCAGATCGAGCAAATCACTCCGCTCGGCCGCCACCACGGCCGGCAGGCCGTCCTTGGCCTGCAAGAGCGTCGCGCGCAGCTCGGGCAGGCGCAAAAGCGAGCGACCGAGCACGACCAGGTCCCGCGGCGTGGCCACCCCCAGTCGCGCCCGCGTGGTCAGACGCTCCAGGTCGCCGAGCTCGCCCAAGAGCTTGCGCGCGGCCTCCCGCCGCGACTGCTGCGCCACCAGGCACTCGACCGCGTCTTGGCGACGGCGGATGTGGGCGATGTCGAGCAGGGGAAAGAGCAGCCACCGCCGCAAGAGCCGCCCGCCCATCGCCGTGACCGTGACGTCGAGGAGATCGAGCAGCGAGCCCTGCCGCCGCCGGTCGATCATGGTCTCGACCAGCTCGAGATGCGCCCGCGCCTGCTCGTCGATGACCAGGAAATCATCGCGCTGGAACAGCTCCAGACGCGACAGCGGCAAGGGGGCCGCGAGCTGGGTGGCGCGCACGTAGCGCAGGACCCGGGCCGCCGCGGTCGCCACCCACGGCAGTCGTTCCATGGCCGGGCGGTCGAAGCCATGGCCCAGGACCTCGACCAGCGTCGCGATGGCCGGCGCCTCGTCCGCGGTCGTGACGGGAGTCTGCGCCAAGTGCCCGTAGGCGCGGCGAAGGATGGCCGCCAAGTCGGTGTCTGGCTTCGCGATAAGGATCTCGCGCGGCTCCACCCGCGCCAGCTCGTCGAGCAAGCCCTCGGTCGTCGCGCACGAAGTGGCGCGGAAGTCGCCCGTGGTCACGTCCGCGAAGGCCAGTCCGAAACCATCGCGCACCTCGCCGGCTACCGCGGCGACGTAGTTCGGCGCGCGGGGCTCCAGCGATTCCTCGTCCAGAACCACCCCCGGCGTGATGACGCGGACCACGCCGCGCTTGACCATCCCCTTGGTGAGCTTGGGATCCTCGAGCTGTTCGCAGATGGCTACGCGGTGGCCCAGCGCAGTCAGCCGCTGCACGTATCCGCGCGCCGAGTGGTGCGGCACCCCGCACATGGGCACCGGGTCTTCCTTGCCCTTGTCGCGCGAGGTAAGCGTGAGCGAGAGGGCACGCGCCACGTAGACGGCGTCCTCGTAGAACATCTCGTAGAAATCTCCGAGCCGGAAAAACAGAATGGCGTCGGGGTACCTCGCCTTGATGTCGAGGTACTGGCGCATCAGCGCCGTGGTGCCGCTGTCTTTGTCGCCGGCCACGGCGCCGTCATCCCACTCAAGGAAGGTGCGCGGCTACTCCTTGGCGGGAGCGGGTGCGGGGCGCGACTTCTTCGCGGGCTTGGCCCCCGCGCTACGCCCAGCCTTCTTCTCGCCCTTCCGTCGCTTGATACGGGCCTTGAGCTTCTTCTGCGCCTTGCGGCGGCGCATCTTCATCGAGGTGCGGTTGTCGTGCTTTCCCATGGAGCCGCCACTATTCGGAAAGCCGACCGTCCTGTCAAGGTGCTTCGCTCTGCCCCGATCCCCCGGCCACCCCAAGACGTCGTGGACGTGGACGTGGCCGTGGCCTTGGCCGACCAGAATCAACCTCGGCCAGGGCCACGGCCAGGACCATTTCCACGTCTACGTACACGGCCACCCTTCATCCCTCCGGCCCGAGGCGCGTGCCCGTCGTGGAAAGGGTCGTAGCCGGTAGGCGCTGGCTCACGTCAGCTTGCGCCTGTGCTTGATCTCGTTGATGAGCCCGTCGGTCGAAGCGTCGTGGGAGGCCACGTCACCGCTGGCGCGCAGCTCGGGCAGAATCGCGCTCGCCAGCTTCTTGCCCAGCTCGACGCCCCACTGGTCGTAGGAGTTCACGTTCCAGATGATCCCCTGCACGAAGATCTTGTGCTCGTAGAGCGCGATGAGCTTGCCCAGGGTGCGGGGGTCGAGCTTCTGGTAGAGGATCGAGTTGGTGGGCCGATTGCCAGGGAACACCTTGTGCGGCAAGAGCGCGGCCAGCGCCTCGCCCGGCAGGCCGGCGACCTCCAGCTCCTTGTGCGCCTCGGCCTCGGTCTTGCCCGTCATGAGAGCCTCGGTCTGGGCCAGAAAGTTCGCAAGCAAGAGCATATGGTGCTCGCCGATGGGGTTGTGGGTCTCGACCGAAGCCAGAAAATCGCTCGGCACCAGCTTCGTGCCCTGGTGCAGGAGCTGNNAGGCGTGCTGGCCGTTGGTGCCGGGTTCGCCCCAGATCACCGGGCCGGTCTGGTAGTCGACCAGCTTTCCGTCGCGCGTGACGCGCTTGCCGTTCGATTCCATGTCGCCCTGCTGGAAGTAGGCCGGGAAGCGCCAAAGGTACTGGTCGTAGGGCAGGATGGCGTGCGTCTCCGCGCCGAAGAAGTTGTTGTACCAGACGCCGAGCAGGGCCAGCGTGACCGGCAGGTTCTTTTCCAGCGGTGCCGTCCGGAAATGCTCGTCCATGTCGTGCGCCCCTTCGAGGAGCGCGCGGAAATTCTCGAACCCGATGCCGAGCGCGATGGATAGCCCAATCGACGACCACAGCGAGTAGCGGCCGCCAACCCAGTCCCAGAAGACGAACATGTTGTCGGTCGCGATGCCGAACTTGGCGACTTCCTTCGCGTTGGTGGAGAGCGCGACAAAGTGCTTGGCGATGCGTCTCTCCTCTTTGGCGTGGCTGAGGAACCACGCACGCGCGCTGTGCGCGTTGGCCATGGTTTCCTGGGTAGTGAAGGTCTTGGAGGCGACGAGGAAGAGCGTAGTTTCGGGGTCGACGCGCTTGAGCACCTCCGCGATGTGCGAACCGTCGACATTGGAGACGAAGTGCAGATCCAGGTCATGACGCCGGTACGGGCGCAACGCCTCGGTCACCATGACGGGCCCAAGATCCGAGCCGCCGATGCCCAGGTTGACGATGGCACGGATGGGCTTGCTGGTGTAGCCCTGCCAGGCACCGCTGCGCACCGACTCGCTGAAGGCGCTCATGTGGTTCAGCGCCGCGCGTACCTCGGGCATGACGTCCTTGCCGGCGACGTTCATCGGCCGGGACGAGAAATTGCGCAGCGCCACGTGCAAGACCGCCCGGCCCTCGGTCAGATTGATGGGCTCGCCGGCGAACATCTTGTCGCGCATGGCCTCGACCCCCGCCTCGCGCGCCAGCGCATGCAAGAGATCCATGGTTTCGGCCGTGATGCGATTCTTCGAGTAGTCGAGCAGCAGATCCCCGAACCGCAGCGAGAACTTGGCGAAGCGCCCCGGATCCTTCGCGAACAGGTCGCGCATGTGCAAGGACGCCATGGCCTTGTAGTGCTTGCCCAGCTTCTTCCAGGAGTCCATGCCGACGATGCTCATGGTGCGCGTTTCTAGCACAAGCGCACTCCGGCGGGACATTCGGGAGAGCGGCACCCCTCACCGCCGAGCTCCGCTCGGCTGCCTCTCCCCGCTGCGCGGGGCGAGGCGGGAACACGCGAGCGCCGCTCTCCCCAATGCCAGCCCTCGACGCCGCTTCCACGACCGAGCTAAGATTCGCCCATGCCGATCTGGACCCTGGACGCGACGGAGCAGCGGGCGCTGCTCGAGCGTTTCTTGCGCTACGTGAAGATCGATACGCGGAGCGACGATGGCTCGACCACGCATCCCTCGACGGAGAAGCAGAAGGATCTGGCGCGCCTGCTGGTCGACGAGCTAAAGGCGCTCGGGTGCGCGGATGCGACCATGGCGGAATCGGGGCATGTGTATGCGTCGCTGCCATCGAATCTNNGGGACCGCCGTCAGACCGCAGATCATCGAAGCCTACGCGGGCGGCGACATCACCCTGCCCGCGACCGGCGCGAAGATCGCGACGGCCAGCAATCCCAACCTGGCCCGCTGCCTCGGGCACACGCTGGTTCACACCGACGGCACCACGCTCCTTGGCGCAGATGACAAGGCGGGCGTCGCCGAGATCGTGACCCTCATCGATTGGCTCGGGCGCCATCCCGAGATCGCCCACGGCAAGCTGTGCTTCGCCTGCACGCCGGACGAGGAAATCGGCCACGGCATCGATCTCTTNNCACCCCGGCTATGCCAAGGGCGTGATGATCAACGCCGTGCGCGTGGCCGCCGCCATCGTCGAGGCCCTGCCAGCGGATCGGCTGCCCGAAACCACCGACGGCCGCCTGCCCTACCTCCACCCCTATGCGCTCGAGGGCGAGGTCGGACAAGCGCAGGTGCGCCTGCTGGTGCGCGCCTTCAGCGAGCGCGAGCTGGGCGAGCGCGAGGATGCGCTACGAGGAATCACCACCGCCATCGGCGCGCGTTTTCCCGGCGCCCGCATCGAGCTGGACATCAAGCCCACCTACCGCAACATGGGCGACGCCATCGCCAAGGATCCGAAGGTCATCGACTACGCCATCGAGGCCGTGCGCCGGCAGGGACTCGACCCGTGCCGCCGCGCCATCCGCGGCGGCACCGACGGATCCAAGCTCTCGGCCATGGGC
>PNBO01000183.1 GCA_003136095.1 Myxococcales bacterium | reverse complement strand
GGGCGGGCCGCGCAGGTCTACCTGTGGCGGATCCGCAAGTACCTCGGCGCCTATCTGCTGGTCACCGAGCGCCCTCACTGCATCATCTTCACCGACACCATCGGCGAGAAGCTGCCCGCCGTGCGCTGGGCGGTGACCGCGGGCCTCGAGGCGCTGGGCGTGGTGCTGGATCCCGTGAAGAACACCGCCGGCCTGCCCCTGCCGGTCGATCTGGCCGCGGCGGCAAGCCGCGTGCGCATCCTGGCCATCGCCACCAATGAAGAAGTCGCCATCGCCCGCGCCAGCTTCGCGTTGCTGGCAAACGCGGAAGGGTTGCCATCATGAATTCGCTCGTCCTGATTCCTGCAACAACCGGACTGCACTACGCGCGCGTCTCAGTCGGTCCCGTGGCCGATCCCGACGCCGGCCCGCTGGGCGCGGGCGGCCTGCGCGGCACCACCGCGTCGCTCGGCGACGTCCCGGCCGTGCTCGCGGCCAACCGCGACCATCGTCCCATCGACGTGCTGACCATCCGGGCCGTGTACGGCGGGCCGGATTTCGCTTCGCCGATCATCGTGGACGACGCCAGCCAGGCGCGCCTCTTGCAGCTAGGCGCGCAAGCGCCGCTCTCGGTGGCCAACACCTCGGCGCTCATCGACGAGGCGCGCGTGGCGTTTCCCAAAACCCCGATCGCGCTGGCCTTCGAAACGTCATTCTTCGTGCATCTGCCGTCCCGCGAGACCACCTACGCGTTGCCGATCGGGGTCGGACAGTCGGTGCGACGCTGGGGCTACCACGGGCTCCATCACGACGCCGCGACGACCGAGCTTTTGCAAGTGCTCGGTCCACGGCAACGGCCCGCGCGCATGTTGTCCATCTGTCTGGAGGCTAGCCCCGAGATGGCCGCGGTGCTGGGGCGCACCCCACTGGCGGTCACCAGCGGCAGCACGCCGGTCGAGGGCCTGCCGGGCGAGCTCAACTGCGGTGAGATCGATCCCTCGATTGCGCTGGCGCTGGCGGCCGACCGCACGCTCGGCCCCGAACGCGCTAATCAGGTGCTCACCCGCGAGAGCGGCTTCTTCGGCATGCTGGGCTGGCCGGCCACGCTCGGCGAAGTGCTGACCGACAAGCGCGCGCGCGTCGCCCGGGTTCGCGAGCACCTCCTCTACCACATCGCCCTCGCCGCCGGCACCAGCCTGGCCGCGCTCGAGGGCCTCGACGGCGTGGTCTTTTCGGGCCGCTACGCCGAGCACGCAGAGAAGGTAGCCGCGTACCTGCTTCCGCGCCTGGAACGAACCCTCGAACTGCCGGCCGGTTCGCTGCCCTGGCACGTCTGTGAGGCGGCGCTCGAAATGCTCGTGGCCGAGGCGGGCGTGTCGGCGTTGCTGGCCCAGCGCCCGGATAGCCGCGACAACTAGGGAGCTCCAAGTACCTTCTTGCATCGTCGCTGCGCCTCTCCAGATGTCCGAGAACGCATCTTGGTCAACGAGCGCCCCGTGCCCGGAGATCTTGCGCGATTGCTCACTTCGCGAGCGCAAGCGCCGGGGGGCACGACCTTCGCCAATGCCCAAGCGAGCGCGAGCGCATTGGATCAATTGCTCGGGCAGGAGGGCGACGCCACCAGCGACAGCTCGCTGATGGTGAGGTCGACCTGCTGCGTGCTGCAGTCGTTGTTCTCGCCGCCCGCCCAAAGCAGCAACCCTGTGTGGTCGCCTGCCGCCCCCTGCGGTATGCACACCTCGGTGACCTGCTCGCCGCCCGCCACGGGCTCGAGCTGGGCGGCGATGGTCCAGCCGTTCTCTAGGTCCTGCGCCGGAGCTTCTTCGAGCGAGCCCCCGACGTAGACGAAAAGCGTCCCGCCAGGCGTTCCGGCGAACCCGATGCGCAGGGCGACGCCGGGCATGGTGTCGCTGGCCGGAAGATCGACCATGGTGCCCGCGGCGATCGCGCCGCAGGTTCCGACGTGAAGAACCAGCTTCCCCTCCGCCACCGCAACCGTGAGGTTATCCAAGACCGGCGGCGCGCCGGCAATCTCGGAAGGAAGAACGAAGAACCGCCAGTCGCCGCAAGCCTCGGTCGACGTCGGCAACCCAAGGTCGGTGCCGTGCCACAGGCAGTCGCCGCCAACTTGTGTGTAAGCGGACCGGCACGCGCAAGCCGGCGGATGCAATGTGAGATCGCAGTGGCGAGACGGCGCGCAGGGCTCGCAGTACGGCGCGCATGTCACGTAGGCGGGGTATGTGTGGGGATAGACCCACTCCGGCCTGTACCCAGGCGCGCATTCGGTACAGTTGGGCTCAGCCCAGCCTTCGAGGCAAACGCAGGTGGCGGGCGGCGCGGCCGCGCAGTAGCTGTTCGTCTGGCAAGTGAGGCTCTCCCGCTCGCAAAACGTCTCGCACCCGCCGTCCGTCGGAATGGTTCCCGGCCCGCAGCCCTCGTTGCAGTCCGATCCGGTGAGGCCGTTTCCGCACGCGTCGCACTGGGCGCCGATGAAGCCGGGATTGCATTCGCACTCCGGCGAATTCTGGCCTCGCCGAATGCAGCGGCCGTGGGCTCCACAGCCGACTTCGTCGACCGGGCAGTAGCACCAGCACCGATCGTCCGGATTGACGTACGTGCGCAGATCGCACTCATTGGCCCCCGGAACCGCACGGTATGGGACCGCCGCGCAGGTGGAAGTCGTCTTTCCGCAAATCGGTACTGTGTCCGGAACGAAACCTTCCCAGGGGGAGGGAACCTCGGCCGAGCTCGCGTCCGCGGCCGGCGTCATGTCCGCGGCCGGACCGGCGTCGCGAACGGAGAGAGCTGGCCCGCGGGTTCCGATGCCCCCACAGCCAGCCGCGCTCAGCAAGGCCAGCCAAGCCGCGCCGACTGCGCCAGGTCGCAAGCCCTGGGGGCGCCCCCGCGATGGCCCGCGAAGGTGTTTCAACCGCCGTGGATCGTCGCTGTTCGCCATTCCGCCCATCCATCACGTATTCTACACGATCTGCGGCGTCTCTCGTGGGCGGTCAAAGCTCTTGGCGCCCGCCCAAGTAGCAGGTCCGCAGCCCCGGTCGGTATGGTGTTCAGCTGCGAACCCGCCGCCGAGTCGGCGCCTCGATTCTATCCGATGTTCCTGCGGCGGGATTGTCAGTGCTGCAACGGCTTGGTTATCCAGCACTACGCTGCAAGGCCAAACCATAGAGCTATGGCCCGATTGACTCGCACCATGGTTCCGTCATCCAGCCGACCGACGGCCTTCCCGATCTTGTCACGCCGGACGGCAGTGACTTTGTCGACCATGATCTGCGAGACCGAACGCAGCCCGTTTGAGTTTGTTGGATCAACTGTCAATCGAAACAACGGGGCGTCGACGATGGTGCTGGTCACAGGAGCGACCGCAACGCTGGAATGTGTGTCGTTGAACAGGTCTGATTGAATCACGAGGGCTGGCCTTGGCTTGCCGTGGTCGCCTTGCATCGCGACGATGACAACATCCCCGCGCCTCACGATGTCCAGCCTTCAGTATCGCCAAGGGCATCCACCCATTCCATCGCGTCACGTTCAGATCGAACATTCTTCTTCGCTGCGAGGCTCTGACGACGGCACTCGTCAGCGAAGCCCCGAGCTCGCGTGTCGGGCAGCCAAACCTGCACCAAGCGCAAGCCCGAGTCTCTCATCCGCTTGCGGTAACGCTGAACGGTCTTTCTAGCTGCTGCGGCCTTTGACATGGCATGTAGAATAACATGTCACAAGCCATGTCGCCAGACCCGCGTGTCTGGATAACGATTGCCGTTAAGCTGCGAGCCCGCCGCCTAGCCGGCCTCCGGATGAGACTACGATGCCCCTGCGGCGGGATCGAGGTTCAACGGCTTGTTGGACGGCCATTCGACGAGACCGTCGATATTGTAGCCACGCTCGGCGACAGCCTTTGACGGGCCGGACATGTTGATGCTTGTCCACTTCGATCCAGCCGGAGGGCTGGCAGGTGGTTCGAGATGCAGGATGAGTACGCCGTCCAGCAACCCGACCGCATGAAGGTTGATCCATGACCATCCGCGCGTTGCCAAGTCCGTGAACCTGGCGCGGTAGTCGGGCACCGAGCTTAGACTGCCGAGCCGTTGGGGGAGATGGTGATCGCCGTACTCGACCTCTTCGGTGATCCGGACGTCCTTCCACATCGGCCACCCTCCACTGAGATAGAGCATGTGGTGGAGAAACCCTAGATACCAATCAAGCACTGTTGACGGAGGTGCAGTTTCCATGGCTGAAGTCCCGGGTCGGGATAACGCCTTGCCGTTCAGCGGCGGGCGGCCGTCTGCGGCCGACCGACAGTCTGCAACGGCATGTTCGACGGCACACACCGCGCCTGGCTTTCCTTCGCCAACTCAAACGCCTTCCCGTTTCTCAAGCCGGTTGCGCGTAGACCTCGCATTTCCAATAGCCGGCAGACTGATCGTACAAACAACCAGGGAAGCCCACCCCCAGGTAATCACTGTCGTCGACGCACTCGTCTTTCGGCGTATGGCAGTAGTAGCCCAATCCCTGGCAATAGAGGTCACGACCATTCATGTTGCACGGCAGGGCTGGCGTAGGAGAGCAGTAGCCACCCGTCCCGCAATCCGCGTCGACCTGACAGTTTCCCGGAACGCACCAGTTTCCTGAGCCAAACATGTAAGGAGATCCGTGGCAAGCGCAGGGTTGGCCACTCGGACAATCGCTATCGCCAGCACACCCGTCATAGCTGCACGAACAGCCGAGCGGGCCCAGCCACTCCACGCATCGGCCGTTGGTGCCAGCGTCGATGCAATCGCTATCGCTTGAACACTCGGACGAGCTGACGGGAGAGGTGAAGCAGTCACCGCTGCCCCCGCCATCGGCGCAACCGCCATCATTTGAGCACAGGGAGGTCGGACACATGTTGCCCGGGCAGGTCCCGGCTGCCGCAGGTTGTGCGCACTGGACATCGCTCGCGCGGTGGCTCGTGGGTATCCGCCCCAGCGTGGGGCCGTCTGATGTTGCTGGACCGTCAGAAGTGCCTTCGTTGTTCATGTCCAAGGCGTCGAATCCCGGTATGGCGCCATCTGATGTTGCTGGACCGCCAGAAGTGCCCCCACCACACCCACTAGTTGCGGCCAGCCAAAGGACGCAAAGGACGGGTGAGCAAGTTCCGAGTCGAAGCGGGGTGTTCATGATGGCCTCCAAGTCGCGTGCAAATCATACACCGCCGTTCTTCCCGCAGACAGACCCGGCCGTACCGCAATCGTGATGTCAGTCACCGTGGCGGCTGGCCGCCTACTGTCCACGCGACGGTTGGCCTGATGTGAATGTTGGAAAGAAGCGCAAGTCCGTCGAGTCAGAATGGAACGAC
>PNBO01000073.1 GCA_003136095.1 Myxococcales bacterium | reverse complement strand
CGTTCGGCAGACTCGGCCCTCCTCCTGAACCTAGAAGCAGCAGCCCGTTTCGTGTAGTGTCCGCCTGCAAGGAAGGGGAAAGAATGGCTCGTTTCGCCTGGGTGGTCTTATGCTTCACGGTAGGTGTGGGCCTCGCGTTTGAGGTGCCTGGCAGGGCCCTTGGTGGAGCCAAGGGGCGCTTCGCTGTGAGCGCCGATGGGCTCACCGTGACCGACGCAACCACGAGGCTCGCGTGGCAGCGGGATGGGGCGGGTGCGCGGCCAAACTGCGCACATAGTCCACTCTGCACCTTGTCCGAGGCCTCCGCCTACTGCGGGGCACTCGCGCTCGGAGGCCTGTCGACTTGGCGATTGCCTTCGTCAACGGAGTTGAAGTCGCTCGTAGAGAAAACGCCGCAGCGTCCGACGTATCCGAAGATCAACCACGCGGCCTTCCCCAATACGCCCCCAGAACGGTTCTGGACCTTCGAGAGGGTCTCGGACAACTTGGTGTGGGGTATCAGCTTCCTCTCTAACGGCACGATGATTACCACGAGTGTGAGCGAAGACTTCCGGGTGCGCTGCGTCCGCGGACGATTGTTGACTGAAGACCGATTCGTCCCCAGTGCGACCCCTCCCGTGCCCAATGCGACGCGGTTTCACGTGAGCGCCGATGGACTCACCGTGAAAGACAACTACACGAGTCTCGTATGGCAACGCCATGGCACCGGGCCGCGAGCGGGGTGCACCCACCCTGAAACCTGCACTTGGCCCGAGGCCTATGCCTACTGCGAAAGACTCAGCATTGGGGGGGCCTCGCGTTGGCGTCTGCCAGAAGCCAACGAATTCCTTGCGATTGTGGATTACACAAAAGCTGACCCCGCCATCGACCCCGCGGTGTTCCCGAACCAGCCAGCAGAGTGGTTCTGGACATCCTCGTCCTACGCAAACCCAGAGAGCCTCCCCTGGTTCGTCCTCTTCGGCTACGGTAGCTCGAAATTCTACGCCACCGTGCACAGCGACCACAGGGTGCGCTGTGTACGGTGAGGCGGGGCTCTCGCCGGGTGACGCTGCCGAACAAGCCGTTGCAGCGGATGTGGTCGCCGCAGGGACATCATGTAAGATCGCGGCGCCGGCTCGGCGGCGCCCACACCGCTGAACGGCAAGGCGTTGACAGACACCTTTCGAGGTCTGGAGTAAGCGATGCGGCGATTTGAAATAGGAGGCCGACGCGTAGGTGAGCACGCAAGCCGTCGGCCAGCCGCGTTCTTCATCCGCGGAGGCGTCGCGGCGAGAGTCGGACTTGTTCTCGTGCTGGCAGCTGCGCTAGTCAGCGGCATGTTGCTCGTTGAACTATGGAAGTCCCCCGAAAGTGCGAGCCGTCTGATCGAAAGAGTCCGCGTTGAGAAGGACCACCAGAGGCGCGCGGATCTGGCTGAACAGCTCGCGAGGCTAGTCCAGGCTGATCCCAACGCTGTTGGCGATGAACAGGTGGCAGGTCTGACTGCCATGCTTGGGGACGACGCAGATTCCGTGAGGGCTTGGACCGCAGGCGCCCTCGGGTTCATCGGCCCCAGGGCGGCTAGTGCAATCCCGGCGCTGGAAGCCGCCAGACAGAAACAAGCGGAGGCCGACTTGAAATTCCCTGTCTCTCTCTCATCCGTCGCCGCCATCGACCTCGCTCTACGAAGAATACGGGGGCGACTCGATGCAGGACTACCGGGAACCATTCCGGCCTGGGTACGTGATCATTGATGACAGCCTCTGCCATGGAATGTCCGGCGCTGTCGAACATGGCGTTGCACCTCTCGTAGGCAGTGCAAGCAAAAAGAGCGGGGATTGATCGAGCCTATTGGGGCACACGAGATCCGGTCCGCGAGCAGGGGGAAGTGCGGTGGGAAGGATCAGGTGCGTGGGACGGTTGAGCGGGCGAGCGGTCCGGAGGCAATCGGCCCGGGTAATCGAAACTCTCCTGTGGGATGTCCGCCAAGCGGCATCGAATCAGCTATCAACGGAGATTGGGTCGGGTCGAAGATCCTCGGGGTGCCTCGAGACTGACGACGCTCTTGCTCAAGGCAGAGACAAGATGCAACAGAAGGTCACCCGTCGGAAACCTCGCACGTTCAAGAATGGGATGGTTGGGGTTGAGAGCTCCTTTCGTGGAAGGGGTTACGTTGGAACCGGCAGGCACCTGGTGTCGAAGAGCTTGCGACTGTCGAAGGTAGCGCCGCGCCCGACGTGGTAGAGCGCCTTGGCGAGCTTGCGCATGAGCGCGACGGCCGCGCGCGAGCCCTTGCCGCCGTCCCGTTGCTTCTTGCGCTGGTACCAGGCGTTGGCGATGGGGTCTTTCTGAATCCAACGGAAGACGGCGAGCCACAGGTACTGGCGCACGCGGGAGGGGCCGCGTTTGGTGATCTTGAGCTGGCCTTGGACGGTGCCGCTGCTCTTCTCCTTGAGATTGAGACCCATGGCCTTGAGAAAGGCACGAGCACACGAGAACGTCCTGGCGTCACCGACCTCGGCGTAGACACCGGCGGCGGTGGTGTGGCCGACGGCCGGGGCGAGCGTGGCGGCCGGGGTGCGCGCCGCGAGCTGGTCGACCTTGGTCTTGGCGGTGGCGAAGGCGCGGTGAGCGCGATACGCGTCGGCGGCGATGGCCATCAAGGCGTCGCGTTCGAGCCCGGCCAGGGGCACGCCGACGGAGGTGGCGGCCGAGGCGAGGACGGCGGCGACCGTGTCCTCGGGCATGAGCCGGTGGCTGATGCCGAGAAGGAGGCGTCTCGCGTGTGCGGGAGCCGCGGCGACGTCGGCGGGACCGCCGATGCGGGCGAGCAGCGCCATGAGCGAGGAGGAGGTCAGCTCAAGGTGCGTGGGCAACTCCGGCCAGTGGCGCGCCAGCCAACCTTCGAGCCGGTGGACGAGCTGCAGGTAGCGCTCCTG
>PNBO01000080.1 GCA_003136095.1 Myxococcales bacterium | reverse complement strand
GCCAATCCCCTGCGCCTGGGCCTCGTGGTGCCGCTCTCGGGCCCCCAGGCCCGCCTCGGGGAGGTCGTCCTGCGCGGCGCCGCGCTCGTGGTCGCGGCCACGGCTCACGCGGGCGACACGGCCGAGTTCCAGCTTCTGTCGCGCGATTCGGCCGCGCCTCCGGAGCGCTCGGCGCTGGGCGGCGGGACGGCGGCCGGCATTCTGGCCCTGGCCCGCGAGGAAAAGGTCATCGGCGTGGTCAGCACCCCGGACGCCCGGGCCGCGGAAATGGCCGGGCGCGAGGGCATTCCCCTCGTCCTGCTCGACGAGCGCGCGGGTCCCGGCCAGACGACGGCGTTCCCCCTCATTCATTCCGCCGAGGCGCGGGCGGTGGCACTCGCGCGCCGGGCGCTCGCCCTGGGCGCGCGCCGGTTCGCCATCCTCGCGCCCGACAACGCCTCGGGTAAGCGCCTGGCGGCCGCCTTCCGCCGGGCCGTCGAGCAAGGGGGCGGCACCATCACCGGACACATCACCTACCCGCCCAACGCGACCAGCTTCGCGAACGAAATTGCCGAGCTGCGCAAAGCCGCTTTCGAGGCGCTCTTCGTGCCCGACGATGCCGCCCGCCTCGAACTGGTGGCGCCCGCGCTCGCCGTCGCGGACGTCTGGCCGCGTTCCCCGCGGCTGGCCTTCTCGTCTGCCCGTACGCTGGCGAGCTCCGGCCCTGGCCGTCGCGAGAGCCTGCTACTCTCCACCGCGCTGGGCGTTTCGGCCAAGTTCCTTCACGATGTCGGCCGCTACGTGCAAGGCGCCATGCTTTGCCCCGGGTTCTATCCGGCCGACGACGCGCGCAGCGCGAGCTTCGTGTCCCGCTTCCGGGGGCTCTATAGCGCCGCCCCCACCGCGACCGACGCCTACAGCTACGATGCCCTCTTCCTCCTGCGTGGCGCGGTCGAGCGCGGCGCCAAGACCCGCGCAGACGTCCTGCGTGTCCTGTCCGCGCAGACCTTCGAGGGGTTGACGGGGGACATCCGCTTCGGCCCCGACCGGAATCGCATCGATCCACCCCTCATCTACGTCGTGGATGGCGACAGCATCCGCACGCTCAAGGAGTGAGGGCACGCGCGTGGCCAAACCAGAATCGCGAGACCTGCTTGCCGAGATCGCCAGGGGCGACCTCGCGCCGATCTACTGCCTGCACGGCAGCGAGCGATTCCTTCTCGACCGTGCGGTCGCGGCCATCCGCAAAGCCGTGCTGGGCAGCGCAGACGGGGCGGCCACCGGCTTCGACTACGATGTCTTCGACCTGAAAGAAACCCCGCTGGTCCAGGCCATAGCGGCCGCCCGCACCTTGCCCATGTGGAGCAAGCAGAGGCTGGTCATCGCCGCCGGCATCGACGGCGTGAAGGCCGAGCAACTGGACCCCCTGGTCGCCTACGTGGCCAACCCCAACCCGCGTGGCTGCCTGGTTCTCGTCGGTGACAAGGTGGACGGCCGCCTGCGCGCTTTCCTGGCGCTGCGCAAGGCGGGGTTCCTCCACGAGTTTCCCCGACTCAAGGATCGCGACCTCGTGACCTGGCTCGCCGGCGAGGCCAGGCGCCACCGGCTCGCCATCGAGCCGGGGGCCGTGCAGGCGCTAGCCGAGGCTGCTGGCCCCGATCTCGGCCGGGTGGTGCAGGCGCTGGAACAGGTTGCGCTCTATGCCGGCGGCAACATCAAGCGCGACCACGTCGAGGAGCTGATCCCCGAGTCGCGCGAGCGCGGAATCTTCGAGCTGACCCGCGCCATCGGCACCGGCGACGTTACCCTGGCGCTGCGCCTAGTCGCGAACATGCTGCGCAACCGTGAGCCCGCGCTCAAGATTCAGTTCATGTTGCTACGGCAGCTCCGTCAGATCTGGCGCGCCAAGGAGCTGGTCACGGCACAGGTCTCGCGGCCCGAGATCGCGTCGGCCATCGGCATCGCCCCTTTCTTTCTCGACGACATCCTCATCCCCGCCGGCCGCATGAGCACGGCCGCCCTGCGGCGCGGATTCCTCCACCTCTACCAGGCCGACCGCAGCCTCAAGTCCTCGCGCATCGACCCCGATGTCCAGGTCATGCGTCTGGTACGCCAGCTGGCCGAGGCCGCCAGCCCGCGGTGAGGGAGGCTGGGGGCTGGAGATAGGACCAGAACCCGCAGCCAGCGCTTTTCGGCCTACAGCCTTCGAGCCGGGCTACGCCTTGGCTGTTGCGGCGCGCGTCAGGCGCGAAACCTCGCGCGAGGCCGTGCGACGCTTGATGAGCCCGCGCCCGCCCAGACGAGAGATGAGCTTGATCGCCTCCTTGAGCAGCGCCTCGGTCTGCTTGGCATCCTTGGCCGCGATCGCGGCGCGCAGTTTCTTCACAGCGGTGCGCATTGCCGACTTCTGGGCAGCGTTACGCGCCTCGTGCTTGATTCGCTGCCGGTTCTTCTTCTCCGAAGATTGTATGTTCGCCATTGGGAAGGCTGCGAATTTTGCTGGTCCCGACGGCGCCTGTCAAGGGCCGCGGTGGAAATGCCGAGACTAGTAGGCCCGGTCCTCGGTCTTCATCTCGCCGCTACCTTTGGTCGGAGACGGCACCTTGATGTTCTCGTTGCCGCCGCGGCGCTCGCCGGGCTTGAGCACTTCCTTGCCCGTGATACGGTCGACGACGTTGTCGTTCTCGTCGCGATCGCTCGATTTCTCGATGACGCTGTCGACGAACGAGCCCTTGGGTGCTTTCTCGGCGTTGCTCTTGCGGACCTCGGCCTGCCGCTCTTCAACCGAGTGGTCGTAGATGACCAAGCAGTAGACGTCGTAGAATTTCGAGCGGTCGACCAGGCGCAGGCCATCGCCCTCGGCCGAGCGCCACTGGAAGGCGTCGAGGACCTTGCTCTTCGCCCCGCGCAAGCTGACATCGCGATAGACCGCCTGGGCCTTGCCGTACTTCGCCTGCATCATCTCGCCGAACTCCGGGAAGCTCTTGCCCGCCACCACGTCTTTGTCGAAGGCGACGAACATCTTGTAGAGCGAGTCACCCGAGAAAAAGAAGTAACGCGTCGACTTCGGCTCCTTGTAGGTGAGCATCGACTCGCCGTTGTTCTGCACGAATTCCTCGTCGATGATCGACACGTCCCAGCCACCCTTCCTCCCGTCGAACTTGACCACGCTCCTGGCCACCCGGTCCTTCTCGTTCTTGATCTCACCCCGGATTTGATCCTGCTTCCTGGGATCGACGCCCGCCTTGATGGCGCGATCCTTGTAGTTGGCATCGATCTTCGCGTTGAGCTTCTCCATGACCGCCTGCGGGGTCATGCCCCACTTGAACTCGGCCTTGAACTCGTTGATCTCGGCGGCCTTGGCCACGGGAGCTGGCCCCTTGGGGGTCGCCGGCGCCTTCTTGCCCTTGGCGGCTGCCAGGTGCGCGGTTGACACGACCAGAACCATTGCCAGGAAGGAAAGTCCGAATCTTCTCATCTTCGATTCTCCTTGGGTCGGAAGCCCCGAAACACTAACACTGGAACCCGGCGCACCACAACGCTCAATCGCCGAATGTGTCCAAGGGCGCCTTGACTTCGACGGGTTTCTTGCCCGGACTATTCGCCTCCCTCGACCGCGCGCCAGGGGCCACTGCCGCCTCTCCGGCCTGCGCCATGTCGTCTTCGCCCTCGGCACGGCCGGACGCGTCGTCGGCGCGCCTACGCTCGGCGCGCCCCGAGCGTAGATCCTCGCGCGGGTTCTCCGCGTAGGTCGCGGACTCCCCCGGCCCCGCATAGTCGATCCAGAAGGCCGAGGGCCCCTTCTTGCGGTTGTCGAGGTGGACGAAGACCGAATTCGGGTAGTACCCCACGCCGGCATGGTCAAAGGTCTTGCGGAGATAGTCCCGCAGGGCGGCGTTGGCCACGCCGGGCACCCGGAAGTCGCACGCCAGGCCCTGTTTGTGGGGGCTCTTCGGATTCTTCGCCACCTTGGGATGGCGATACCCCGACACCACCTCCAGACGATGCCCGTCATAGTGGCGGGCGACCTCGTAGAGCATGTGGGCGAGCCGCATGTCCATCTTGAAGACCGTCCCGGTTTGGTGGCAGCGCATGAACTTGTCGAAGCGCTTCTTCCAGCCTTTGATGGGCTTGCCGTGGTCGTCATAAAACCGCAGCAGCAGGGTTTCCTTGGTGTTGATGTGGAAGAGCTCGACCGCGGCGTAGCGCGACAGCTTCTTGGGTTTCTTGCCCGGCTTAACCGCGCTCTTGCCGCTGGCCTTGGCCTCTTTTGCATCGGGATGCGAAGCCGCCCAGGCGAAACCGGGAATCAGCATGAGTGCGAGGGCGAGGACTGCGCGCCGGACCAAAGCGCCCCCATCATGGCAAGGGTCAGCGGGTCGGCGTCAACTTCTTTCGCAGTTCCGCCAGCAATTCCCACGCCGCGCGCGGAGAGAGGCCATCGAGATCCGCGGCGCGCAGGGTGGCCAGGCTCTCCGCCTCCCCGGCGTCCACAGCCGGAGGCGCGGCCGGCCTCGACCCAGGAGATTCGAACAGCGAGAGCTGCGGCCGCGCTTCCCGGTCGGGCCGGGCCAGCCGGGGCTCGGCAGCCCGGCCGCGGCCGCCGCCGTCTTCCAGGTGCTCGAGCAGTGTCCGCGCGCGCGTCACGACCGCGTCGGGCATGCCTGCCAGGCGCGCCACCTCGATGCCAAACGAGCGGCTGGTCCCCCCCGGCGTGAGCTTGCGCAGGAACACGACCTCGCCCTGCCATTCGCGTGCCGCCACGCTGACGTTGCGCACGCGCGGGTGCGTCTCGGGCAACGCGCACAGCTCGTGGTAATGAGTGGCGAAGAGGGTGCGCGCGAAGAGGCGGTCGTGCAGGTGCTCGGCCACGGCCCAGGCGATGGACACGCCGTCGTAGGTCGAGGTGCCGC
>PNBO01000257.1:1054-17937 GCA_003136095.1 Myxococcales bacterium | reverse complement strand
GGGTATGGGAAGTAACGCAGGACCAGCGCTAGCAGATTTGGCACCGCGTGCTCGTCATCGGCTTTCTGGTGTCTGGCTCGCGGTGGAGGAATTTCGAGCTGCACGTCGTTCACCAACATGTGCCCGGCGCTGTCGCCCCCGACCCTGTTCAACTAGCCTTCTGGTCCGGCCGGCTCGCCGCGCCCCGGGTCTTCAATGGGCGAGGCGTGAGATGCGAACCATCACGTTCGCATCGTTCTGGAACTCCAGCAGCGTTTGCCGGCTGCGCGTGGGCCAGATGTCATATGCGGGCAACGGTTCGTTCGTGGTCAGGCTGATCTGCTGCACCAGGTAGATGTCGTAGAACAGACCGTGGGCGAGGGCATCGAAGATGACGGGGTCATGCCTCGCGGTCTCAAAGTCCATCGCGCCGTACTCCATGATGGTGTACAGGCCGGGACGATCGGTGACGACGATGATGCGTTTCGTGTGCAGGCTCTCGAAGAAAGGCCAGGTGGTGGCAGCCTCCCTGGTCTGGGTCAGCCTGTTCAGCATCCGATGCTGGGAGGCGACCGGCAGGTAGAAGGCGACGACCGCCGCGGCCAGCAGGACAGTGACCAAGGGCCGCCAGCGCCTGAGCCAAAGGGTCAAGATCCAAGCGGCGGGGAACGCGAAAAAGCTGTCGATGGCGATAACCAGGCGCGCGGACGCTGGGTGCATGGCGCGCCCCCACACGTAGCTGAACACGAGAATCGCCTGCACCAACATCCAGGCCATGACCAGGACAGCGAATCTCAGATGAGGAGCTTTCCAATCGCGCGCGAGCAGCCGGCGGTAGAGCCAGCGAAGCCAGAGAATGCACCCGACGAAGCCAAGGGCGATGACGATGGCCGCGTGAGCGGGCTGGGAAGCGAAGGGTGACAGGATGGGCTTGAAGTAGTCGCAGGCGTTGTCGAAGAAATTTTTGAAACCAAAGACGATGGCCCCGGGATCCTGTTCCGGCACGCTGCCGCGGAACACTGCTTGCCAGATGCGGGGCATGAGATACGCGGGCGTGAGGACGTAGATGAAGGCGAAGGGACGCAGGGCGCTCCAGGTGACCATCCGGAAGAGGAGCAGCAGCGCCACCACCGGCGGGATGAACAGGCCGGTCTCGTAGCGGATCTCGGCGAACATGCACAGATTCATCCACAGGACGGCCAGCCTCTCGGGCGTGGGCTCGCGACATTGTTCGAGCAGACTCTTGATGACCAGCAAGGCGAAGAAGGCGGCAAAGAAATCGAACCCGCCCGAGCGGGACGAGAGCAAGGTGATGGGATGGGCCACCACGAGCAGAGCGGCAACGATGGCAAAGGTCTCACCGCCCATGCCCTTGGCCAGCCGGTAGGACACGAGCACGAAGGCCGGCAGCACCGTCAGATTGAACAGGAAGACGTTCTTGTACGAATAGCCGAGAAGGACGTGGACCAGGCTGACCAGGAATGGGAACAGCGGCGGCCGTTGGTCGACCGCCACCGCGATGTCCCAGTAGCTGTCGTAGTAGTATTTGCCGGAAACGGTGAAAGTGGCGGTCCTCGAAGCCCAGAGATTCTTCGATGTCCCGACCAGGCCCGCTTCGTCGGAAAGCATGCGCAGGGCGGGATGGATGGCGAGCCCCGCGACGATGGTCACGGCGAGCGCGGTGACGAGGCCCGGCCAGTTCTCCCTCGCCCACGTGACGACCGTCGCCCAGCGCACCTCGCGCGCGGCATAGAGGTAGGTGCCGGCCCAGCACAGCACCGTGGCCATCAGGAAGTAGTAGGACGTGTGGACGAAAAGCGGCTCGGGATAACTGGGCTGGGCGACGCTGATCACGAGCAGGGTCAAGAGTGCCGTCGGCAGCAGGACGAGCGTGATCTTCCACGGTGTCCAGACTGGCTTGTTCATGGTCGGAGGCCCGTTGTGCGTTTTGCCCGGAAGCTCTCTATTTCAGTCGCGGTGCTGAAATGCTTTCCGCCCTGCCGAACTGCTTTCCTGATGAATTTTGGTCTNNAACAGGATGAGAACGATGATGGTGGAGATGCCATGCGGTATTTCCGGGCGGCGCAGCCAGTCGACGATTTGGTAGATGACGGCCAGAAACGAGAGCACCGTCATCGTGGCTCCGGCATAGCCCAGTAGTTCCATCGGCGCGAAAGTGAACGAAAAGAGCCCCTTCTTGGCCCACCAGAAGTTCTTCAGCCAGCCATGGGTCGAGCGCCCAAAGGCGCGTTTGGGGCGGACATAGTCGACCCCCGTCTGCCTGAAACCAATCCAGGCCCGAAGCCCGCGCAGGAACTGGTCGGTTTCAGGCAGCGAGAGCAGTTCGTTGACGACCCTCCTGTCCATCAGGGAAAAGTCGCCCGCGTCGAGTGGCATCGGAACATAGGAGACGCTACGGAAAATCCTGTAGAAGGCCTTGCAGGAAATCGCCAGCAGAGTCGAGCTCTCGCGGTTGACTCGACGGCCATAGACAACGTCGTTCCCCTGGCGCCATTTCTCGTAGAATGCGGGGATGACCTCCGGCGGATCCTGAAGATCGCCATCGAGAAGAACGACGGCGTCACCGGTGGCGAGCTCCATCCCGCTCACGAACGCACTCTGCGAGCCGAAGTTCCGCGAGTGCTCGATGGCTAGCACATGCTCGTCGGTTGCCGTCAGCTCCTTCAACACCGAATCGGTGTCGTCCGGGCTGCCGTCGTTGACAAAGATGAGTTCGTAGTCCACGGCCAAGGAAGACAGCACGTCGGAGAGCCGCTTGTGCATCAGCGGAATTGCCTGTGCATCTTTGTAGCAGGCGATGACGGCGGAGAGCCGTGGCGGACGCCCCTTGAGCTCGGCAGCCCCCTCAGCCACGGATGACCTTCTCCAGTTGTGACCGCAACGCTTGACCAGCTAGCCCGCTCTCTTCCTGGTGCCAGCGTTGGCTGCCGTAACGTCCAGAGGGATATCCGGCGGCATGAAGACTGGTAAAGGTTTGCGGGAACACGGCATGGGTCAGAAGCAGGTGGCTGAGAGCTTCTCCCAGCCCGCAGGAGCCATAATGTTCTTCGATGGTCACCACCGGCCGCTTTTGCCTGATGCTCGCGGTGAGCTCGGCCGGAATGTCGTCGATGGGCAGCATCCCCACACTCCAGATCTCGATGTCGTCGAGCAACGCCCGATCACCCATATCGTACAGGTTGCCCACGACCGGCCCCATGCCAATCACGATGCCTCTTCGCCCGCGTTTGAGCCTGCGCCACGGCGCAAAGGTGGGCAGCTCTCCCGGGATGTCGGCGGGAGTATTCAGCCGCAAGTAGTTGGGCAGGGGATCCTCTGCCATCAGGTTGACGACCTCCCCCACATCCGACGCGGTGAGCGGTACGTAGATCCTCATGTTGGGCAGCGCGCGCATGGCACCAACATCCTCAAGGGCGTGATGGGTCGCCCCCATGATGCCGTAACCGTAGCCGCCACCGTGCCCGACGAGCTTGACCGGGAGTCTGTGCAGGCAAAGGTCATTGCGGATCTGTTCGTAGGGACGGAGTACCACAAAAGGAGCAGTGCTGTACACCCAGGGAAGATGCCCTTCGCGTGCCAGGCCCGCGGCAAGGGAGACTGCGTTCTGTTCTGCGACGCCGGCGTTGATGAAGCGTCCAGCATACGTCTTGGCGACACCCTCCAAGGCCATGTATCCGACGTCGCCCGTGATGAACACGAGATCCCTTCGCTTCTGAAAAAGCGCGATCATTGCCTGCGTGAATTCAGCCCGCATTGCGGTAGCCCCGTACCGCGGCCCCATGCGCATCCGTCAGCTCGGCAAGAGCTTGCTCGTATTGGGCATCGTCCATCGGCAGGTAGTGGGAATCCACCGTGTCTTGCATGTAACGAATGCCGTGACCCTTGAATGTGTTGGCAATGATAGCTACCGGCCTGGCAACCGATGGGTCTTGGGCTGCCAGAACGCGCGTGCACTCGTCACGCGCGGCTAGCAGCGAGGCAAAATCATGTCCGTCAGCGACGACAACGCGGAAGCCAAATGCGCGCAACTTCGCGTCGAGGGGTTCGAGCGCCATCACCTCCTCGGTCCGGCCGATGCCCTGAATACGGTTGCGGTCGATCAGCCACACGACGTTGGTCAGCTTGCGATGGGCAACGAAGAGGGCAGCTTCCCAGACGCTGCCTTCGTTGAGCTCGCCATCGGACGTGAGGCAGAAAAAGCGCCGCTCGTGCCGGTTGAGAATCGCGCCCAGGGCCATGCCAGCACAAAGGGAGAGACCATGACCAAGACTTCCCGTGGCGAAGGGGATCTCCTTGATCGCGTTGAACGGAGGAAGGGCGGGGAATCGCGTCCCCTCCTCATAGAAGGAATCGATCTGGCTAGGGTGAAGGACGTTCGCCTCCGCAAGGAGGGAATAGAGCGCAGCCACCGCCTGCCCTTTGGACAAGATGAACGTATCGTCGTCCCGCATCCATGCAAACTGCAGAAAGACGAGAATTTCGGCGCATGAAAGCGAGCTGCCGATGTGTCCGGCATGGGCCTTCTTGTACATGGCCAGAAAGCGCTTTTTCACGGAGAAAACCTGCTCCTCAAGCTTCACGTACGCAGCCGTGCGGTCCTGCTGTTTCATTCGTCGGCTGGGGTGGCTATCGGTCACGGGCTGCTCGTTTTCGCCTGCGAAGTCGGACAACTCTAGCACGGCCGCCGCGGAANNTTGAGAGGACGGATGCCTGGCGTGGTCGCCGCCAACCGTGCTCGCGCGCTCGAATCGAGCGCGTGCTGCTGGCCCTGGCCGAACGGATCCGCGGGACCGGGCGGAGACCACGCCGTCGCCAGGTGGAAACGGTGGAACGTGGAATCGGAACATCCTTGGCAACGGCCTTGCCACCGCAACGAATGACCCGTCGGGCAGGCGATGGTCGTCCGCGCGCCATGGCCGCAGCGCGTCCGAGATGGCGGGGGTCTCTCAGAAACATCACCCGCACCCTGGAAAACCTCAATGATATCAGTCATTCCGCGCTAGCGTATCTGACCGTGCGGAAGGCCTGCCTAGGCAGCAGGGTGGTTCACGCCCTTGAGGATCAATTGCCGAGCGCCGAGCAGCCGGAAAATAGTGCGGAAACCTGAAAAATCAACACCCGAAATCGGCTGCAGGTGCCACTGCTATACGTATTCAGCAGATCTGGCAGCTGGACAAGGTCGTTTGCCCAGGCCCCATCCATGGAGTCAGTGACTCGCCAGATTCCGTGACAAGAATGCGCTCGTATGCACAATATTTGACGAGGTCTCATGCGAAACGGACTTATCGGACTTGTTAGCGCGGTAGCTCTTGCCGCGATGGCGGCCAATGGCTGCAAAGGCTCCGGCGACGGCGGCGGTGGAACAGGCGGCACGACCCAGCCGGCCGCTTGCCCCGGGGGTGCGCTCTGCGGCGGCGATGTTGTTGGAACCTGGAAAGTGTCGTCCTCGTGTCTGAATCTGTCGGGTGATATGGACGTGTCGCTCCTTTCATGGGGTTGCAAGTCCGTTCCGGTCACCGGATCCCTGCAGGTAGCCGGAACCTGGACCGCCAACGTCAACGGGACGTATACGGACAACACGACCACGAAGGGCTCCATCACGTTCCCGTTGAGCGACTCGTGTTTGACGGTGTCATCCGTCAAAACCGACTGCTCCAAGGTGGGATCCCTCCTCACGATCCAGGGCTGGGCCACGGCCACTTGCTCAAGCAACGCGGGCCGGTGCACCTGCTCCGCCACGGCCAACCAGCCCGGCGGCATTGGGGTGGTATCCATGTCCGCGGCACCCAGCGGCGCCTATACGACGTCGGGCAGCGGGCTCAAGACCGACGACAGTGTCGACTACTCGTACTGCGTCTCGGGAAGCACGTTGACCCTGACCCCTCAGCCCACGATCCTGCCCGTGACAGGCACGGTCGTGCTCCAGAANNGCCACCACGGGCTCGGGTGGGGCCACCACGGGCTCGGGCGGCAAGACCGGTGCGGGCGGTGCAGGTGGGGCCACCACGGGCTCGGGCGGAGCCACCACGGGCTCGGGCGGCAAGACCGGCCTCGGCGGAACCACCACGGGCTCGGGTGGAGCCACCACGGGCTCGGGCGGAGCCACCACTGGCGCGGGCGGAGCCACCACTGGCACGGGCGGCAAGAGCGGCTCGGGCGGGACTGTTGCCACGGGAGGCACCACCGGCGGCACCACGGGTACGGGTACCGGGCCGTGCGACATCTATAAATCTGCCAGCAACACTTGTGTCGCGGCGCACAGCACGGTGCGTGCTCTGTTTGGCTCGTACAACGGCCCCCTCTATCAGGTCAAGCGCGCGGACGGCACGACCCAAGACATCGGTGTCTTGAGCCCAGGAGGATTTGCCGATTCGGCTGCGCAAGATGCGTTCTGTACATCGGCATGCACTATCACAAGAGTCTACGACCAGTCTGGCAACGGGAACTTCGTCGCAGCCCAGACCCCAGACACAACTGATATGAGCCCCCCGGGCCACACGGGCATGACAGCCGCGAGCGCGACCNNGCGACCAAGGATCCAACGACTGTCGGTGGTCACAAGGTCTACTCGCTCTACACGAATACCAGCCAGGCCTACTGGCATGATGGTTCCAAGTCGGGCATGCCGACCGGTAGCAATCCCCAGGGGATCTACATGGTGACGACCAGCGCGCACGTCAACACCGGGTGCTGCTACGACTACGGCAACGGCGAGACCAGCCGAACCTATGTCGCGGGCCCCTCGATGGATTCCATCTACTTTGGCAGCTGTACGATTTGGGCCCATGGGACCGGTTCGGGTCCGTGGATCATGGCCGACATGGAAGACGGAATGGTCATAGGCAACAGCAACACACCCAGCATCACGTACAAGTTCGTCACCGCCATCGAGAAGAACAATGGCACGACGGAGTGGGCGCTCAGGGGCGGCGACGCGACGACCGGGACCTTGAGCACGGTGTACAAGGGCGCACTCCCGGGAGGGAAGAACCCGATGAAGAAGCAGGGGGCCGTCGTTCTCGGCGCCGGTGGCGACTGCTGCTACAGCAACAATACCGCGAGCGCCGGGACTTTCTACGAAGGGGCGATTGTCACCGGCTATCCGTCCGATGCGACGGAGGATGCCATTCAAGTAAACATCGTCAGTGCGGGTTACGGAAAGTAGCCCGCCTGCCCAGCCTGACGGTAGGCGCCTCAGAATCGATAGAGTCGGTATCCACCCAGTTCGAATGCCGGCCGGGTGGCGATCTCTGCCGGCCAGTCAACCCTGTCGCTAGGGTTGAGCAGGAACCAACGAAGACCGAGCTCGCGAGCGGTGGCGGCGAGGGCGGCGGGGTCGCGAAGTTGCATAAGCTTGTCGATGGTCTCCGCTCGCTCTTCCACCCGTTCGCTGTTTTGGCTTATACGAGTCATTGTGCGTGCCGCGTACGCCCTTCGCTCCGACAGGGCAGCCACCGTGTACGTCCGATCGAATTCGGAATCCTGGAAGACGTCTCGGGTACCACCGTGGTCGCGCATGTATTCGGCGGCTCGCACCAGGCCGATCGGGACTCGGACAGGAGAAAACTTGCGCATGGCCCACATCCGCTGGACGCCCGATCCGAAGAACGCCGGGACGGCCATCAGCAGGACAGCCAGGCCGATCATCGCTGGCCGGGCGATACGGCCGAGGCGCCGGGACTCTAGCAGCGACAGGCCTGCCGCCCCGCCGACCCACGCCATGACCCCAAAGTACATCACCATGACCGGGCGGTGCGACAGCTCGTCGGGGGTGCTCCTGCTGAAGTCGAGCGCCAGCCCAAAGAACATCGCCAGGAAATTGGCTATGAGCAGGATCGGAAAGAGCACGAGCAGTGCAGGCGCGTGCCTGCGCAGGCGGATGGCCAGAATCACCAACAGCGGCGCGACGAGCCCGAGGGCTGCGAACAAGATGAACGGGACACCAAAGAGCAGGTTCGAAGACCAGGTGCTTTGCCTGCCGATGCGCTCAGCCAGGAAGTCGCGTAAGACCCCCGGCGGTGCAAAACTCTTGACCAGGGTGAGGATCTCGCCGACGCACGATCCATCGAAGCGGATGAGAGGAACGCCAGGCGCCTTCCGGACGGCGATGATGGTCACGCCATAGACCACGATGGCGGAGACGGCCCACAGCGCTCGCCTGGCAAGCCCGAGCTGTTGACCAGATGCGGGACCCTGGGAGGGGCCCGCGCCCCCCGCAACGGACTCCGTCGGGCCAAGCCCGACTCCGTCCACGCGGAAGAACAGCGGAGGCACGAGCCAGAGCAGGAGCGCACTCGCGATGAAGAAGTGCAACTTGTAGAAAGCGAGGATTCCTGCCAACAGCCAGCCTGCGAGCATCTGCAACCGATTGCCCTGCGTGCACCCGCGCATCACGAAGAGCCAGGCCACGGCCAGCAGGCTGAGGCCGTAGGTTGCGCTAGGCGAGATCTGGGTCAGCCAGTGATACGACATGAACGTGTTCCGCATCCCCTGTTGCGCGCCATCGGGCAAGAGCAGCAGCGCCGTGCATGCAGCCAGCCCTGGCCAGGTGCCCCAGAAGGATCCGACGAGAGCGTAAGCCCCGAGCCCCGTGAAGAAGACCCCCATGGGCGCCAGAATCCCGGCGAAGGCGGTGTACGAATGGATTCCCGATATCTGCCGGATGAGGGCTGGTGTTAGGTAGACCCCATAGTGGTAGAGACGGGCAGGCACGCCCGCCAGCCGGAAGTCCTCGATGGAGGACGCTCCGTGGCCGGCGCCGAATATACGGATGTGAACCGCGTGATAGAAGCCGTCGACCCATGGCTTGAAGACGACCGTGTTGCCTTCCACCGAAATGGGGCGGAGCGAGTCTTGGCACCACAGCGTGGCAGCGGCCAAAGCCATGCCGAGGACCAAGAGACCGACGGAATCGTCTGACTGCCTCCGTATAGGTCTCGTAGCGACGAACAGGCAGGCCGCGACCGCGAGCAGGATGCCAAAGTTGGCAATGATGCCGAGCGGGGAGAGGTAAGCGAGCACGAACAGCGCAGTATTGACGGCGGCGTATCCGACGAGCAAGCGCAGCGGAAGATCGAAGAGGACACCCGCTGCCAAGGGGCGCCAGCCGGCGAAGAGGGAGCCTGCCAGGTAGAACGCGAGGAAGGCCGCCTCGCAGGCGACGAGCGCGAGAAGCGAAAACGAGCCACCCGCAGCTTCCGCCCAGACCGCAACCACGGCTGCCGTCAGCGACACGGCGACCAGATCCGACACGCTGTAGGTGGGGGCCATGTTCGGCCGACGCGCGAGGAAGTTGAGCATGTTCTGGACGCCTGTTGCCCGTCGCAAGTGCAGGCTATCTTACTGGAGCACCCCGGTCTCTGCACGATCGGAAAACCAGGGCGGCCGAAGCGGAGACCTCCGCTGGATCGGTTCCTTGCGGCGCACGGAGGATAGCGCCATGATGTCCGATGTGAACGTCAAGAGCGTTCTGATCACGGGGACGACCTCGGGAGTCGGCCGGGCGCTTCTCGCGCATTACGCCCAAAGCGGGGTGAAGGTCATTTCCGTGAACCGTCGTCGTGTCGCGGAGCTTGAGTCTCAGTATCCGTCGGTTCGTTTTGAGTGTGTGGATGTCCGTGCCGCGGAAAATGTCAATCAGCTTGTTCGCGGCCTGGCCGCGTCCGGCCAATTGCCAGAAGTCTTCATTTTGAATGCCGGGATCAACCGTGTGGACAATGACGAATCGTTCCAACTATCCGTTTACGGGGAAGTCATCGATACGAACCTTTACGGGGTTCTGAATTTTGTGGGGCCGCTGACCCAGCTTCCCGCTTGCTCTGTCGAACGTCACGTGGTCGCCATCAGTTCCATGGCCAATTACGCGGGGAACCCCTACGGACTCGGTTACTACACCAGCAAGAAAGCTCTGACGGCTTGCTTCGAAGTTTGGTCCAAAATGTACGCGGGGACGGACCTGGTGTTCCAGCAGGTCATGCTGGGGCCCGTTCCCACCGCGATCTACACGATGGCCGACAGATTTCCGGCCTGGATGGTCTGGATCAAGAACCTTTTCTCCGCATCGCTCGACGGAACCGTGCGGGCAATCTCACGGCTTGCGCTGACCCGGAAGAAGAAGCTGATCTATCCGTTGCAGGCTTTCCCGCTTTATGGCGCGATACGGCTTGGTCGGTGTCTTGTCCCCGGTTTCTTCCTAGGGCGCAAGACGCTTGCCGGAAAAACGCGCCGGGCGGGGATGGGGCGATGAGCGCTGCGGCGAAGAAATGGGCCTTCGTGATGAGGGGCGCGCGGTGCCAAATCTCCTAGCACTGGGCGCGCGTTACTGCCCATAGACAGAGACGATGTTGGCCTGTACAGCGTCGTCGGCCGCATCCGACGAGTAGCGGGCGGTCATGACCCCTTCGAAGAAGTTTCCTTGAGCGGCGTTGCTGTTGTCGCCACCGGTACCCAGGCCGATGGCGCCCTCCTTCCGCATAGGATTCCATCTTGAGCTGGGGCGCGTTCCGTCGAACATCGTTGCCAGGCTGCCGGACTGCGCGTTGCCGACTTTGATGGCCCAGTGGTTCTTGCCGGCCTCGTCACCCTTCACCACGCCCGTGACGTACGTCCAGGTCGACGGCACCGACGTGTTGGCATTGTAGGGGCTTTCGTTTCCGGCCCAGAGACCGTTTTCAAGGTCTCCCATAACCCACGGACCGTCGCCGCCCCCCTTGTTCCAAATGGTACAACTTCCAAAGTAGACCGCTTCCATCGTGCCATCACCGTTGTCCCTACTGTTAGTCTCCATGTTCCCGTAGTCGAAACAGCACCCGCCGTTAAAGTAGGTGGCGCCGGCGACCATGTACTCCGTCTCCGAGTTGTCGCCGGTTGCGGTGCCATTGGGCTTGTTGTTCCGATAGCCAACCCCCGCCGCGATGTGGACGCCGTAGAACGTACGGCCACCGAGTGTGATCGGGACAGATTTTGCGTTTGCTTCGTAGTCGGGTGTCGTCTTGGCACCGCCCGCGGGCGCAAAGGTCAGATCGTTACCGTTGCCGGATTGGTCATAGATGATGGAGATGGTGCATGCACCGCTGCCGCAGGCCGTGTCCTGGTCAGCCGAGTTGGCGAAGCCATCCGCGCCGAACCCGATTTCCGTGGTCGCGCCACCCGTGCCACTCTTCGAGCCCCCGACCCTGACCTGGTAGAGGTTCTTGGTGTACGTACTCAAGAGACGCCGGACCGTGCTGTGGGCCGCTACACATGGGCCGCCGTCATCCGCGTAGACATCGCAAGGCAATTTGGTGCTGGCAACCGTCGAGCCGCCCCCGCCCGTTGCTCCCCCAGAACCCGTAGCGCCACCTGAGACTGTCGCCCCGCCCGAGCCGGCGCTATTCCCGCCCGAGCCACCGGACTGGTCGCCACCCGAGCCGCCGGATTGGCTGCCGCCCGTGCCACCCGAGCCACCAGACGTGCGTGTGCATCCCCAGGAGCAAATGCCGAAGATCGCGACCATCAAGAGTTCATTCGAAAAAGTTCTTGTTCTCATCGAGGCATACCTCTGTGCGTGCGGATAGATAGACTTTACTTGCATGGCTCGTTGTGTGCAAGCGCTACTGTGGAACCAGCGTGGACCATCTTGAACACGTAGAACGTCGGGGTTTCGACCGGGGCGCTGTCGCTGCTTCTCGGCAGGAGGAGCGAGTGAATGACGTTGATGCCCTGAGCGAGTCCCACGATCTGGGCGACGCGCGGGGGGGGCGTTGGCATGCGGTTTGCGTGGGCGGCACCATTCTAGACTTCGCTGTGTGTTCTACATTCCCGGAAATGGCAAATTTGATCTGTGCAACTTGGGCGAAGTTTCTCAGTTGAATTGTCATGGGCCAGCGAGAATTGTCACGAATGTGCACGAACATGCGCCGCCTGCAGGGCGCATGGGAGAAGACGATGCTTTGGCGGGAATCGGATCTCCCCGATGAGCCACCCGCTAGGATTCCGCCCGGCAAGAAAGTAGTCGGCGGCTTCGTCCTTTCCTCGCTTCAATCCAACGTCCGCAGCGTGCTCACGGGCTGGCTTCCGGCTATCGGGTGGAGAACTGGTAGATAGTGGTCTGCGTGTAGCGCTGCCCCGGTCGGAGCACGGCGCTGGGGAAGTTCGGGTGGTTGGGCGCGTCCGGGAAAAGCTGTGCTTCCAGGACCACGGCCGTGCGGTGCTGATACGCGACGCCTTGCTTACCGTGGATGGTGCCATTCAGGAAGTTGCCCGAATAGAACTGCAGGCCCGGCTGATCGGTGAGGATCTGCATGACAATGCCACTTCGCGCGTCGAAAAGCTCGAGTACCTTGCGCACCTTCTTGGCGGGGCTGCGAAGAACCCAGTTGTGGTCGTAACCCTTGCCGAATTCCAGTTGCTCGTCTTTGGCGTCGATGCGCGCACCGATCTTGGTGGCCTTGCGGAAATCCATCGGAGTGCCGGCGACGTCCGCCAACTTTCCCGTCGGGATGAGGCCCGCATCAACCGGTGTCGTCTTGTCGGCGTCGATGGTCAGCTCTTCGTCGAGAATCGTCTGGGTTGGGTCACCGCTGAGATTCCAGTAGGAGTGGTGGGTTGGGTTGAGGACGGTCGGTTTGTCGGTCGTCCCGCGGTAGTCGATGCGGAGGCCGTTCTTGTTGGTTAGGGTGTACGTCACGGTCAGTGTGACTTTGCCGGGATATCCTTCCTCGCCGTCCGGGCTCACGTAGGTGAGCGTGACGCCGGGGCCTTCTTTGCCTTTGACCGGCTCCGCCTTCCACAACTTTTTGTAAATTCCGTGCGCGCCGCCATGCAGGTGGTTCGGCCCGTTATTCAGATTCAATTGATAGGTCTTTCCATCGAGCGTGAATTTTCCCGCGCCGATGCGGTTCCCGAACCGACCGACGGTGACCCCGAAGAAATCCTTGTCTTTGACATACCCGGCGAGATCGTCGTAGCCGAGGACGACGTCGCGGAGCTTTCCCTGGCGATCCGGGACCTTCAGCGATACGACGGTGGCCCCGAAGTTGATGATTCTTACCTCGGCGCCGGATGCGTTGGTGAGCGTATAGAGGGTTACCTTCCCGCCGTCCTCCAGGGTACCGAACGCAGTTTCGGCGACCGACGGCTCGGCCTTTTTGCTCGCCTCGGCCGATGCCGTCGCCGACGCCATCATGGGCTGCGTAAACGCTAGGGCAAGGGCGAACAGGGTAGATTTTATAGCCATGGCTGAGATCCTCCGCGTCACGTATACAAGGGAGCCGTCCGCTTCGTCAATTCCCTGTTTCTGCGCGGCCGCCTGCAGATTCGAGGTTGGTGAACTTGCAAGGTCGCTCCCTCGCCGCGTTCGACTCGCATGCCTACGAGCCGGAGGCGAGCGTCTGGATCTCCTGAGGCGAAAGCGCGCGGTCGTAGACGCGGAACTCGTCGATGTCGCCATCCAGGTACGCATCCGCGGAAAATTGCGAGCGACCGATGTAGTTGTTGGGAGTGCTACCGAGGTCGGCCGGGCGTAACGTGATCGATGCGGTCGTGCCGGCCGGCTGGCCATCAACGTAAAGCACGACGCCTGAAGGCCCTAGAACCACCGCGAGGTGGTGCCATTCGTCGGCGGGCAAGGCGGCCTGACCATCGATCCCAAACTCGTGGCTGCCGTTGCCAGCGATGCTGATGCCAAACCTCGGCAACCCGGCGGCGTCGCTGGTCGTCAGGTACATATATACTGTCGTGTCCCGGCCAAAGTCCCAGACTCTCTGGTAATTGGCCTGCGTCTTGATGTTGACCCACGTGGCGATGGTGGCCTCGCATGCATCGGCGAGAATACCCGCCGGCAGGGCCGCATAGCCATCATTCGCGACGGTCAATACCAACGCATTGCCAACCTTCCCAGTCGCGAAGCTGTACCCAACCGTGCCGCCGGTGCCCGTGACCAGGGTGGCATTGTTGTTGTTGCCCGATAGATCCGGCAGGTTCGCGCCGGTGGCTTGATCGAAGGAGTAGTAGGCGACGAGACCCTGGGACAAACCCGCGTCCGTGCCGGCGTCGATACCGAGATGCCCGGTGCAGACGCTTCCCGCGTCGCTCGTCGTGCTGCCGCCGCTGCCACCGGTCCCCGCGCCTCCGGTCTCAGAGCCGCCGTAGAACGAGGCCACCGTGTCGGGGGCGACGTGGCAGGCACAAAGGCCAATCGCCAATCCGTACGCAGCGACCAAGGGCTGCCAATTACCGTTCATGGACTTGCCGACGGAGGGTCGCCGATTGGATGCTGGTGGGATAGTCGCGCAAGAAGGTGGCGCTTTCCGCATCAGCCTCGCCGTCCCGGCCAACCGTCCGTAGCGCTCGGATCCTCCCGTAGCGAGCCTCGCGCTCGAGCGTACCGCCCACGCGCAAGTAGGCGCTAAAGGCCTCGAGCGCGGCCACCGGGTGGTTTCGCTTGCCGAGCTCGAGCTCGCCGAGGGAAATCATGGATACCTTCGATTCCTCGCTGCCGGGAAACTCGGACCACAAGCGGCGATAGACTTGCGCGCACGCGTCGTACGCGCCGCGCGCACGCAACGCCTGGGCCATGGCCAAGAGGTGACTGGGCGACGGCGAAGTTGCGCCGCGATGAGCGCGCGCCGGCCGGTCGGGGCGCTCTGCCGACACCGCCAGCGCGGTCAGCGTGAAGCTCCGTTCAATCGTCGCTCCCGCGGCCAGCGAAATCCACTCGTTCACGGGGACGTAGCCCGCCATGGCCAGTCGCACGTGTGCGTCGGCAGCCAGGACGGTCGATACGGGCGTCTTGCCCATCGCCACGTTGTCGAACGATACGTCAGCCCCTGCCGGGATGCTCGCGAGGCGTACGATCGTTCGGGTTTCCGTGCGCGGCAGCGTCGACAAGTCGGACAACAGGTCGTCGTCCCGGCTCGCCGCCGCGGGCATGGGCGCCACGCGGATGTCGTCGCCCACCCGCGCCTGCACGGGAGCGGCCAGATCGCTCGCCACGTGGTTTGCCGCGCGCACGGTGACCTTGCCTTCGTGCAAGCGCACCTGGGTCTGGCCGTCATCCGAGATGCCCACGGAGAAACGAGTGCCCACGGCTTGCACCTCGGCCTGGCTGGTGCGAACCAGGAACGTGCGCCCCTCCGGCTGGTGATCAAGCCGCGCGAGCAGACGTCCCTTCTCCAGATACACGATCGTCTGTCTCGGGTCGGCAAGCGCAAGGGTGGCCGCGCTCATCGCGTCCAGACATACGGTCATCGAGCTCGCAATCGCCATGCAGGCCAAGCCGTCGTCCGTACCGATGCGCTCGCCGTGCGTGACGGCTTGCCCGGCCTGGGCCGGCCCCGCTCCGAGGCGAGCGCTCCCGGATGCGAAAAGCAAGCGCGCCGCGGGCAGTGGCGCCTGCACTGTCACGGGAGTGACAGTACGGCCACCACGGTTGCGGGCAACCCCCGCGACGATGGCGACCGAGGCGGCGAGCGCCACGGTGGCGAACAATGCGACCCGTATGGGCGAGCGACGCGCGATCGGGCGCGCGGCGGGTGACGGCACGACCAGCATCTCGGGCCGCCCGACCGCGTCGCGCAGCGATGCGTAGAACGCGGCCTCGCGCCCGCAGTCGCTGCAAGCGCGGGCGTGCTGGACGAGCCACGCTTGGTCCCGGTCGGACACGTCTTGCCCTATCGCCGCTTGGTCGGAAAGCGCCACCCAGTGATCGCAATCGGCGGATCTCACGCGTTCCCCCTGGATTGGTCGATCATGCGGTCGCGCCGGACTAGCCGCCGCAGCTGCTCGCGTGCATGCAGCAACCGATCCTTGACCGTGTTGGGCGAGACCTCGGTCAGCTCGGCGATGTCATCGATCGAATAGTCCAGCATGTGCCGCAGCACGAGCACTTCGCGCCTAGCCTCGGGCAACTGCGCCAGGTAGTCGCGCAGGTCGCGCGCATGATCGGCGTCGGCGTACGCCGCATCGCTCGACCAGGCCAAGTTGTCCAGATTCTCGGTTGCCTCGAACCGCAGCCTGTGGATGCGGCGCTGGCGTGCGTGCCGAATGGCGGTGCGCACGGCGATGCGATCACTCCACCCGGTCAGGCTTTCACCCCGGAACGAGCCGACGCACTTGAGGATCTCCATCAAGATAACCTGGGTGGCGTCTTCCGCATCGAGGGCATTGCCCAAGATGGACAAGGCGATGCTTTGCACCCGTCGATGCAGCCGATCCACCAGTCGATGCTGAGCATTCCTATCGCCAGTGGCCGCCTGGGCGGCCAATGCGATGGCTTCGTTGTTGTCGGCTGTACCCATGCGGGGCTCTAAGAGAGTAGTGGCTTGGAATGCGACGGTGGGGCGGAAAAAAGCGTCACCCATTCAAAACGCCAAGATGTTGACGCCCGCCTCACCGCTGACGCGGACTGGCGAAAGGCGGGCTATGGTCGTGCTGGTCGTTCCGCGCGTGATCTGGAAATCATGCGGGTTAAGGGGCGCTTCGGTGCCGAGCGCCAGGTGGACGGTCAAATTGCGAAGGATGCGCACCTCGGCATGTCCGCGCAGGCCGGCGCCGACGACGAAACGGCGGTCGTCCGGCTGGGCCAACCATGACGTCGCGACGGACGAGGTGTGGCGCGACACCCAATCACCCGATAGGAAAGCTTCCGCCGCCAAGCGCAACCGCTGGTGCTCGGCCGAGGCATAGCCCACGCCCAGGTCGAATGGGTGCCGGCGGACCGTCATGCTGACATCCTCCGTGTGCACGTCCTGACCGGACAGAAACGCGTAGTGGGCGCCCACGTGCAGGCGAGGCCAGCGGTGCGCAAGGCCCAGCCCGATGCCCTGCTGCACGCCCTGGGCGCGCAAAAAGGTTCCGGCGACGTACGACACCGCCAATGCCCAGCGGGGATCCGGGCGCGGGAG
>PNBO01000257.1:0-1021 GCA_003136095.1 Myxococcales bacterium | reverse complement strand
TTCCCTTCTCGCGCAGGATCCAGGCGACCAGGAAGGGCTTCGTCTTTTGTTGCGCCTCGGACAGCAGGGTGTCGCGCACCGCCTGGAAAGTCGGAACCTCATGGGTGCTGACGCCGATGCCGATCTCGGCGGCGAGCGCCCGCACGCTGGAAAAGAAAGCCGCGTCCTCCTCGTCCTCGCGCCCCTCCTCGGTCAAGATGACGAGGGGCTGGTTCGTCGCCCGCAAGTCGGCAGCCCGCGCGGGGTGAGACAACGCTAGCGCCAGCACGAGCGTTATCGACAGACGGCGCTTCTCCACCCGGCAAGAATAGCTGGAGTCAGGCCGCAGACCAAGCTACGGCCCGACCGGAACCAGCCAAACACACGAATCCCGGGAACACGGAACAATCTTGGGGACGCCTCGTCCGGATGCCCGATGAACGGAAATCTCGAAAAAAGATCCGCCCGCCTCACCTCCGAACTGACACTACCAGAGCATGAAAAACATGCGCGCGGTCACTCTGGGTTTGAAAGCTGTGGTCATCGGCGCCGCTTTCGGCATTTGCTCCTGGGGCTGCACAGTTACCTCCGATGGCGGAGGCTCGGGTGGGAGCTCTTCCAGTGGAGGTGATACGAGCAGCGGTGGTGTGACTGACACGGGCGGCCAGGCAGGCTCAGGTGGGAGCGGTGGTGTGAGCACTGGAAGCTCGGGTGGGGCGACTGGCTTAGGCGGCGCCACGGGCTCTGGTGGTGTTACGGGTAGCGGTGGCGTGAGCTCTAGCGGTGGTCGCAGCGGCTCAGGTGGCGCCACGACTTCAGGTGGGGTGACGGGTTCTGGCGGGGCGACGGGTGGCGGCGGTGTGACTGGCAAAGGCGGCGCCATCGGTTCGGGGGGCGCGACGGGTGGCGGTGGTGCGACGGGTTCAGGTGGTGCGACGGGTGGCGGCGGTGTGACTGGCAAAGGCGGCGTCACGGGCTCGGGTGGTGCGACGGGTGGCGGTGGTGCGACGGGTTCAGGTGGCGCCACGGGTACGGGAGGAGC
>PNBO01000019.1:2406-2775 GCA_003136095.1 Myxococcales bacterium | reverse complement strand
ACGATGCGAACTGGCGACTCGACGAAACCTTTCGGATCGCGACCGAGAGTTATACGTATGCCAGTCCAGCGTTCAGAAGAGCTTGTCGGCCCAAAGCTCCTCGACGAACTTGCGCCAGGGCAGGCAACGGATGGGTCCGCGATGGGCCTCGATGGTGTCCTCGGAAACCAAGAGCAGCCGGTCCACGATTTTCTCTTCCGCGAGAGCGGTGAGGCCGCGCAGATCGGAGCTCCCCACGCGCCGGGTTGCTTTGGCCTCGATGGCGGTGTGATCGCCCACGATAAAGTCCACCTCGTGATCGCTCACCGACCGCCAATAGCCCAGCTCTTCATGCCGGCGGCGGTAGCTGAGATAGGCGCGAAGCTCCAT
>PNBO01000019.1:0-2387 GCA_003136095.1 Myxococcales bacterium | reverse complement strand
AGCAGGAAGCCAACCAGGGTGTCCTCCAGCAGGAAGTAGTGCTCGCGTACGGTCGCCGCCGGCATTCCCACGTCGTTGCCGATCTTCGCGAAGTTCAACATCTGACCGTTGGTCAACGCCGCGGTCGTCAGGAAGCGCGAGAAGGCCGGGAGGCGACGCACGAAGCCCTCGGCCTGTATCTCCTCGTGCAGGTAGGTGCGCACGTAGGCATGGAGCTCCTCCTCCGGCTCATCGCCGAGCACCACCGGTGGCAGACCGCCATAGCGGAGGAATCTCGACAGATCGAAACGGGGAATTTCCGGGTAGGTCAGCGGAAAAAGCTGCGCGGTCCAAGCCCGCCCGCCCAGCAGATTCGCGTGCCCTCGTTTGAGCTTCCGGGCACTGCTTCCGGTCAGGACAAATCGCACCCCGCGCTCCTCGATGAGCCGGTGCACCTCGTCGAGAAGAGCCGGGATCTTCTGCACCTCGTCGACCACCACCAATTTCGAGCTGCTTTCCCGGCCGCCGGGAATGAGTGACTCGAGCAGAGAAGGCTCGGCGGAGAGCCGCAGATACACATCGGACCGCAAGAGGTCGATGACCGTGGCCTTGCCTGCCAGTTGCTCGCGAACGAGGTAGCTCTTCCCCGTCGCCCGCGGTCCCAGAAGGAAGAAGGACTTCCGTTTCGCCAGGGTGGCGAGATCCAAGATGCGTCCTAGACCCATGATTCCTACCGCTCCTTATAATGATAACCAACAATAGTGATGTTGATTATCATATACGACTCCAACGCATGCGCCAGTCCGTGGCGCACGGCGAACCACGCGGTCTCCGGCGGCGCGGGCATGCGCTCGCGCAACCAACCGGCTAGGTCCGGCACCAGCACGTGGCCGCCCAGGTGCAACTCGGGCTCGAACGGGATCAGCCAGCCACCCGGTCCACCGCGGCCGCGGCCGTACGGGCCGGTCAGCTCGCCGCCGAGGTAGGACGTGGCGATGGCGTGTCGTGGCGCCGGCCAGTCGACCCGGGGCCAGGGGATGCCGCGAATCACGCCCCGGATTTCGTTCGCGACGAGTTGTCGGCTACACTCGGGCGGAAAGCCACGCCATGTCGCCCCCGCAGGATCGCCGCCAGGTGCCCCGATACACGGTCGCTGTCGAAGTCACGCTCGACAGCGAGCACAATTTCTACACGGGGTTGACGCAGGACCTGAGCCAGGGCGGTCTTTTCGTCGCCACGCCTACCTTGTGCCCCATCGGCGCGCGCGTGCAGGTCCGGATGACCCTACCGACTTCCCGTGAGCCCATCGAGGCCCTGACCGAGGTCCGCTGGCTGCGAACCCGGGACGTCCCCGGCGGCGGCGGCAAGGCCGGCGTCGGGCTCATGTTCCTGCAGATGTCGCCCCAGGCGCAGCAAGCCGTGAAGGACTTCCTGGCCAAGCGCGAATCGCTCTTCTTCGATTTAGATTGAAGTTCCCCTTCCTCATTCCCCGCTCGCTGCGCTCGCGCCCTCCCGCGTGGCTGCCTACTCAGCCAGGGGCACCTCGGGTCTACCACGGGTACTCCAAACTCCACGGCGGCCCCGTAGTGGGAAATGCGGCACCCGCGTTCGGGGCGCGTGGTACGCTTGGGCAAGAGGACCGAAAGGATCTCGCGATGCCTCGTAATAGCGCTATCAAGATCGATCAACTGCTTGAGCGTGTCGAAGCGCTCGAAGGGGAGGTGCGCGACATCCAGGAGACGATCACTCCACGGGAGAAGCTGCGCCGGGTGGTCGAGCGGATGCGGCAGAAGACGAGGCACATCTCGCCACGCGAGTTGGACAAGGCGATCCACAGCGCGCTCGGTGAGGCCCGGGGTGGTCAAGGCCGTCGGTAGGCTTTCCAGAGTAGTGCTGGACACGAGCGTCCTGGTCAGGGGCATCCTGAGCAGTCGGGGGCCGAGCGGCCAAATCCTCGACAGTTTCTTCGCTGGCGGATTCGACCTCGTGCTTTCGCTCTCGATCTTGACGGAGGTGGAGAGCGTCTTTCGGCGACGCCACATTCAGGCGCGATCGTCATTCGTCTGGGAGGACAGCCGCGACCTCCTCGTGGCGCTGCTCGAGGCGTCCCATGTTGCGAGTGGGGCCTACCAGGTCGACTTCGTGCGCACGGACGCAAAGGACAATCACATCGTGTCCACCGCACTCGAGGGCGGCGCTGACTACATCGTCACCGAGGATGCGCGGGACCTGCTGTCATTGAAGGTCATCAAGGTCCATGGATTCTCTCCGATCCAGGTCGTCGACGCGAAGGCGTTCCTTCGACGCCTGCGACAGCCATAGCTGACAGGTCCCCTCGCCGCGACTCGCCCCGTGTCCTCGTCGCGACTACTATCGCCCCACGCGCACCAGCTCGATGAGGGGGGCGT
>PNBO01000226.1 GCA_003136095.1 Myxococcales bacterium | reverse complement strand
CGCCCACAGCACGACGGGCGCGGTGGACTTCTCCCGGCCGCCCAGGTTGCAGCCGCAGCCGTTCTTCTTCGGCGGCGAGACTGCGGCGGCATCGCTTGCCGGCGGCGCGTCGGCAAGCACTACGGCGACTGCGTCGACTGGCTGCGTGGCATCGGCGCCCTGGGCGACCGCCGTGTCGGCCGCCGGCGCAATCGCGGCATCAGGCTGGGGCGGAGAAGCGTCTGGCAGGACCAAGCTCGCGTCCAAGGAGACAGGCGGCGTGCTTGGCTCGTCTGTGCCCGCGTCCAACGAGGGGAATTCGGAATCCTTGACCACGCGTGTATCGGGTGGGGCGGTGTCGACAGGCGGCACCGCTGCGTCGTTGATCCCAGGGCGGGCGTCCAGGTTGGTGACCGTCGCGCAGACGTTGTTGCTCGTGACCTGTGGCATGGCCTGGTCGTTGCGACCGTACAGGGTCATGGAGACGCAGTACTCGCGATCGGGCTCGAGCGTGGGCTTCCACAGGGCATACACCGGCGAGGGGAAACCCCCGTCCGGCACGTCGACGAGCGCGCTTCCCATGGCATTCTGGACCTGGGCGCCGTCGAAATGCGACAAGCCGGCGAATACGAACTTCTGGGTCGAGCTGCCGGTCTTGGTTTGCAGCCACAGCACCGTGACGATCTCGTTGGCGGGCGTGTTGGGCACGCTGCCGTCCTGATAGTCGACGTCGATGTAGCCTTCGTATTCGTCGAAGACGCATCCCCCGGCGGCGACCTGCTCCACCGGGTAGCGGACGCGCCAGAGCCGCAGTCGATCGATGACCGGCGCTTGCCCAGGGGCCTTGTCGTAGCCCGCCGCCGTGGTGAAGTGGGTGAGCTCGCGGCTGGTGCCATTGTCGAGCGCGCTCAAGGTGTAGCTGGTCGAGGTCGCGAGATACAGGGGAAGCCGATAGAAGGTCGCGATACTGCTCCCAAGCAAGCCGGAACCGAGCGTGAGAATCGATGGCAGGGTGACGCTCTGGCCACCAGCGTCGAGGGTGAGCCCCGCGGGCAGGCTGGCGCCGGCAGCGATGATGATCGACGTGTACGGGGAAACGTTGGCGGCACCGCTCGCCGGGAACGCCGTGGGCGCGGCCGAGGAGCCGCCGCTGCATGCCTGCGCGGGACGAGACCACGACGCTACGAAAACCAGGGACGTGCCAACCACGGCAACCAGTGAAGTGCGCATGCCAAAACCCTATCACCTCCAGCCACGGATCCCAGGTTTGCCCTGTGGCCCCCTGGTCACCCTCACCCGTCACCCTCGGCAATGCGATCGCGCGCCTGCCCGCCGGTCGCGGGCAGAGCCAACCTGCGACCTCATTGCAGGATCGTTGGCCAGGAGGTGGTGTAGACGCCCCTCGGGATCGGCGTAGAAGCACGTGCCCATGGACGTCGTGCTTGGTATCTTGGTGATAGTTGCTTCAGGTAGCGCGTCACCTTCCGGCATACGGCACGCGCCAGGCGCGCAATGTCCTCGTCGCTGGGTGCGGGCAGCGGGTGGAACAGCATGCTTGCGTCAAGCTGCCCAGGATCGCGCAAACAAGACCATGGCGACGGTGGGCAATCTAGGCAATCCTGACGTTCATGGGCGTGAGCGTCTGGACCTTTCCGCGATCAAAACCAGGTGAGCCTTTCCTGCCGTCCCCAGGCGCGGCGACGCCCGCGCAGCCGCTCGATGTGTGCAGCGGGGAGAATCTGCGCATGCCGGGCTACAACGTCGCGCCCCAGATCATCCAGCGGGGCGAGAGCGCCGTGCTGATCACGTGTTTCGAGTTGCAGGGGCGCATGCAGCCGGGTTGGAATCTGTTCTTCCACCTGGAAGGTCCCGGTGGCTTCCGCAACCTCGACCAGGTGCCGGTCGAGGGCGCCTATCCCATGGAGCGCTGGCGTCCGAGCCAGTGCATTCGCGATCGCCTGCCCGTGTACGTGGGCCTCTTCAAGGGCAACGACCGCGCACCCGTCACGCCGTCGAGCGCCAGCCATGGGCGCGATCGCCTGCGTCTGGCGACTGTCGCGGTGCAGTGGTGAGCATCCTCTACGCTGACTACAACGCGACCACGCCCCTCGATCTCGAGGTGCGCGCGGCCATGGCCGACGCCCTCGGCGCTTGCTTCGGCAATCCTTCCAGCATCCACCGTGCGGGACAGGAGGCGCGTAGGCTGGTGGAAAGGGCGCGGGCGCAGGTCGCGGGTCTGGTCGGCGCCGAGCCCGACGAGATGGTCTTCACCAGCGGGGGCACGGAATCCGACAACCTGGCAGTGCTGGGCGCGCTCGCGGCGGCGCCGGCCGGGCGCTCAGGCGTGGTGACGAGCGCGATCGAACACCACGCCGTGCTCGAACCCTGTGCCCATTGGCGGGGACAGGGGCACGCGGTTACCTTCGTCGGCGTGGACGGAGAAGGGCGCCTCGATCTTTGCGCCCTCGAGGCCGCGGCCGGCTCGCACATTGCCCTCATCTCGGTGATGCTGGCCAACAACGACACCGGTGTCATCCAGCCGGTGGTAGAGGTGGCGCGGACGGCCGCCGCGTGTGGGTCGCTCGTGCACAGCGACGCCGTGCAAGCCGCGGGCAAGCTGCCCATCGACGTCAAGAAGCTGGGCGTGTCTCTTCTCTCGTTCTCGTCGCACAAGTTGCACGGACCCAAGGGCGCGGGCGCGCTCTATCTCCGGCGCGGGGTGGCCATCGCGCCGCGCATGCATGGCGGCCGGCAGGAACGCACCTTGCGGCCGGGCACGGAGAACGTGCCGGCCATCGTCGGTTTCGGCAAGGCGTGCGAGATGGCGCACCTTCACCTGGCGGCCGACGGTCGGCGTGCGGCCGAGCTGCGCGATCTCTTCGAAACGGAAATCCTGGCGCGGGTCCCCGGCACGCGCATCAACGGCGTGGGCGCGGGGCGACTGGCGAACACCTCCAACGTCGCCTTTGCCGGACTCGATGGGGAAGCCCTCGCCATCAACCTCGACATGCTGGGCATGGCGGTGTCCACGGGCGCCGCGTGCAGCGCCGCCGACAAGACCCCATCGCACGTGCTCCTGGCCATGGGTCAGTCGGAGGCCGAGGCGCGTTCGTCGGTGCGGTTTTCCTTCGGCCGCGAAACCACCCTGGAGGAGATCGACCGTGCCGTCGCCCTCGTGCTCCAGGCCGTGACGTTTCTGCGCGGGGCGCGACCATGAGCGAGCGCATCGCGGTCGCCATGAGCGGGGGCGTGGACAGCAGCGTGGCCGCGGCTTTGCTCAAGCAGGAAGAGCATGCGCTCATCGGCGTGACCCTCAAGCTGCAAGAGTGCCACGACGCCCACGGCAGCCGTTCGTGTTGCGGCGTCGACGGCATCACGCGCGCCCGCGAGGTGGCGGGAAACCTCGGGTTTCCCCACTATGTGCTCGACTGCGTGAAGGATTTCGAAACCCTGGTGCTGCTGCCCGCGTGGCAAGAGTACGCGGCCGGCCGCACGCCCAGCCCCTGTCTGCTGTGCAACGAGCGCGTGAAGTTCGGCCTGCTCCTCGACTGGGCCGGGCGCCTCGGCATCGAGCGCGTGGCCACCGGCCACTACGCGCGCCTGGGACGGGACGGGAGCGGCCGGCCCGCGCTCTTGCGCGGTTGCGACGAGGGCAAGGATCAATCCTACTTTCTGGCCGGACTGTCGCTCTCCCAGCTCGAACGCGCGGTCTTTCCCGTGGGACACTTGCGCAAGCCCGAAGTACGCGAGCTGGCCAAGCGCCACGGCCTGCCCACGGCGGAGACGCCGGAGAGCCAGGACGCTTGCCTGGTCGAGCCCGGCGAATCCTTCGCCGAGATGCTGCGCCAGCGCTTCGCTGCTCCGGCGCGGCCGGGCGAGATCGTCGACGAGGCCGGCCACGTCGTGGGCGAGCACGCGGGGATCCACGCCTTCACCATCGGCCAGCGCAAGGGCCTGCCCGCGGGCGCGACGGCACGGCGCTGGGTCAAGGCCATCTCGCCCGAATCCGGCCAGGTCACGGTCACCAGCGATCCGCGCGCGATCCTTGGCACCGAGTTCGTGGCCAAGGACGTGAGCTGGCTTGCGGGAGAGTTGCCCGCGACGCCGCTTGCGTGCTCGGTGCAGGTTCGCTACCGCCACCGGAGCGAACCCGCCACGGTGCGGACGCAAGCGGACGGCAGCCTGGCCGTGGTCCTCGGCCGACCGGCGAAGGCCATCACTCCCGGACAGGCAGCCGTCTTCTACGACGGCGAGCGCGTCCTCGGGCGTGGGTGGATCGCGGCACTCGCGTAGTTGCCCTGTCTCTGGGGTGGATCCCTTGCGTCTAGGGCGAGCTGCCCAGTCGCCGTTCCAGCTCGCCGAGGAGCGGGTCCGTGGGGAATTCGTGGCGATAGCGTTCGAGATCCGCCCGCGCGCCCGCGCTGTCGCCGAGTTGCTTGCGACAGACGGCGCGGCCGAAGAGGGCCTGCCGTTCCGCCTGTCCGGACTCGGCGAGGACGAGGCTGAAGTCGCCCACGCCGTCGGCGCAACGATGGGCCGCGGCGCGCAGCTCCCCACGCGTGAGGAGAAGCGAATGCGAGGCCGCCGCGTCGGACAAGGCGGCTCCGTCGAGCAGCCGCAGCACCTCGCCCTGCCGGCCCAGCGCGAGCAGCGCTTCCACCCGCAGAATGAGCGCTTCGTGTCCGAGGGCGTATGTCGCCAGGGCAGGGCCATGCCGATCAAGGAGTGAGAGGGCCGCTTTGGCATCATGTTCGACGCGCAGCTTGCGAAGGGCTTCGCTCAGATACTTGGCGGCGATTTCGCTGTTCCTCGACCCAGGCGGCGAGACGGTTGGGCCGGGCTTCGGTTCGGCGGCGGCCGGACTGGCGGCCCACACCACCCGCGGCGCCGGTTCCGCGGCCGCGGTCGTGCGTGCCGCGGGGGTGGGCCCGGGCCACTCGGCAGGTCGCGGCTCGAACGCGGCGGGGCCAGGGGCGGAGAAAGGCGAGGACGGCTGGGGGGACGCGGCGTGCGCGGCAGGCATCGGTTCGACGGATCGGTGCCCGGGCCTGCGCGTGGTATTGGGGAGGGGCGGGCCGGGAAGTCCGGCCCCGGGCGTTTCCTCGCCGGGGCTGGTTTGGGCGGCAGGCTGCTCGGCGGGGGCCGGAGGCAAGCCGATGGTTGGCCACGGTTGCTCCGAACCCGGCACGGGTCCTGCGGCCGCAGTTCTCATCTTGCGGGCCGTTCGGACCGTGGGGGAATCATGGGGTGCCGCCACCAGGGTCTTGGGCCTGGCGCCCGTCAGCCAACCGGGAAGGATGTTCAGGCGGGCGGCCGAGGCCGCGGTCGCGATCCCGAGGAGGAGGGCGACGGCCACGGGAACCCAGCGGTGGAGGCGGTGGGGCCGCTCCGTCCGGATACGCGCGGCAATGCGCGCGAGTTGAGCGGCAGCAAGCGGCTCCGCCTGGGGCAGGGCGCGAATGGTCTCGCCGGCCGCGCGTACGGCCAGGTTGGCCTGTCCTTGCTCGTCCTGCCAGCGGGTCGGATCGGGAGGAAAACCCATCATGACTTCCCCTTCTTGAGGAGTTGTTGATAGTGGCCGATGAAGCGCTCGCGGGCGCGCATGAGCTGGACCTTGACCGTGGCCAGCTTGAGGCCGCGGAGGTCGGCGATCGCCTGGGTCGAGAGGCCCTCGATCTCGAAGAGCACGAGCACGGTTCGGTACTTCTCGGGCAACTGGTCGAGGGCGCGATAGAAGAGCTCGCCCATCTGCCGTCGCTCGAGCTCGGTCCCGGGATCCATTTGCTGCGATGGCGTGGCAGCGGCCGCCTCGTTGCCACCGGCCCAGAAGCGCCAGCGGTGGCGGCGGCGGTGGTTGGCCACGATCTTGCGCGTGATCTCGAATAGCCAGCTCGAAAAGCGCGCCTCGCCGCGGAAGTCGGGCAGTCGTCGACTGACGACGAGAAAGACCTCCTGCACCACGTCCTCGATCTCGATATCCGCGCCGCCGAGATGGCGCGCCCAGCGTGCCGTGCATTGCGCCCAATTCCGGTAGGCTTCGTCGAACGAGGTGGGCGCGGCCACGGTCGTAGGGACCGCGATGGCTTGGGCAGGCATGGACACGGTTAACGCAGGTATAGGTGTGCGGGGATGCAAGAAGGTTTCACTAGAACTAGAAAATGAGCAGGGACATGCCCAGGCTGGCGGTCAGCTCCCAGAGCGGCACATCAGCGCTGCTCCCGCCGGTGACGCGGGCCTGCAGCCCCTGGGCCCAGAGCTGCATGCGTCCTTCCAACCACACGGCCACTCGCCCCACGCGGCGCCCGGCGCGTAGACCACCGGTGGCACCGTACTCGAACGAGCGTTGCGGCTTCCGCACCGTCGTGAATCCGCTGCCGGCCAGCGTCGCCCAGCCCATCACGGGCCCCGCGTCGAACGCGAGCGCCCACCTGGGGTGGAGCGAGCGCACCACGAGTCCAGCGGCGAAGGTCGTGTGCGACCAGTCCACCCCGCCGGGGGGCAGGTCGAGGCGGCGGGCGGTCTCGGTGCCGGCGCCGATGCGAGCCTGCCAGCGTGAAGTAGGGCGGCCCAGCACCAGCTCGACGTTTCCGGCCGCCGCGACACCCCCCACGAGGGCGACTCCCGCGTTGGCACCCGCGGCGAGCTCAAGCCGTGATCGCTGCCCAAGCGTGGCTGACGCGCTGGAGGTCGCGATGGTCGGAGTCGGGCTTTCCTCCAGGCTGGCCCCGGGCATCGGCGCGGTTTCCCACGCGGCGATGATGGCCGCGAGGGCGTCGGCGATTTCCTGGCAGGTGCCCTGCAAGGCCACGCGGCGATCGCCGATCACATGTCCGTCGGCGCGGTAGAGGCGCAATCGCACGGTGGTCAGGTCGTCCGCGCCGGCCTCGACCGCCTCGAGCTGGGCCACATGCGGCGGCGCGGCCGCATCCGTCGCCGGCGGCAGCAGTGGCCGCAGGCGCTCACCGACCTCCGCACCCGACGGGCACTGCGTGGTGCTGCGCACGTCGACAGCACTGGTCGCAAGGATCGCCGCCAGCGCAAGAGACCCGGGGAGCGAGATCACTCCGTCAACTAACCACGGAGCCCATGCGGGGTAAAGAGGGCGATCCTTGCGACAACGACCCTTCCTTCGCGCCACCAGTGCCTGTAACTTTCCCGTGGTGCCCCACACTCAACTGTGTGGAGGCAAACATCATGCATCGAATCCACTACACCTTCCTTTCGATCCTTTCGATCTCCGTGTTGTTCTTCACGGCCTGTCCCAAGACCAACGTCGACGTCGGCAGCATCGGCGACGACTCGGGCAGCACGAGCCAGTCGTCACAAACGGGCGGATCGAGCCTGGCGCTGGGTGGAGCGGCGGGGGGAGGCGGATCGCCGCTGGGCGAGGGCGGCACGGGCGGATCGAGCCTGGCGCTGGGTGGAGCGGCGGGGGGAGGCGGATCGTCGCTGGGCGAGGGCGGCGCGGCGGGCGCGAGCATGGCGCTGGGCGGGACGGCCAGCGGGAGCGGTGGGTACGGCGCCGGCGGCGCCGTCACCGGCCCCAACGCGGGTGGCCTCGGCGCGGCCTGCGACCTCGGCGTCGTCCTCGGTCCCAGCATGGGCTCGATCAACACCGCGGCGGCGGATTGCGCGAGCGGCCTTTGCTTGAAATCCGTCGACAGTGTCGGCGGCGTGGACACCGGCGCCTTGTGCACGGCCGGCTGTGCGACCGATAGCGACTGCGACGGAATCCTGCGGGATCCCGGTGATCCCAGCGACAAGCGTTGCGTCTCCGGTTTCACCTGCGGGGTGGCGTTCGTCAAAGGCTCGATGTGCTGCCGCAATCTGTGCATCTGCAAGGATTTCACCGGCGGCCCGGTGCCACTGCCGATTGCATGTCAGGGCACGGGCGCCTTGACCTGTATGCAGTAGCGGGCGTCTGCCCGAAGAGGCCCGGCCGTTGTCTCGCCCACCGTGGCGAGGTGACGGCCGGGCATCGCGATCGTGACCGCTCCTTGGGGTACACTGCTCTCCGGATGAAGTTCTCCGACCAGCCCGACCTCGAACGCCGCTACCGCGAGTTTCTCGACTGGCCCGAGGTGTGCGCGGAGCTGGCCGGGCGCGCGCACTCCTCACGCGGGGTGACCGCTTGCCACACGCTGCCCCTGTGCGAAACCGCCGGCGAGGCGGCGGAACGCATGGCCGAGATCACGGAGGCGGTGGCTATCCTGCGCGCGGGCGAGTCGTTGCCGGCGCTGCACTTCCCCGAGATCGAGACGCACCTGCGCGCGGTCAGCCAGGGCGCGCCGCTCGGCCCCGAGGAGCTGCGCCAGGTCGCCGATTTCTGCGAGGTGGTGTCGAGCGCGCGCCGGTTCTTCGGTCGCATCCAGCCCGAGGGCCTCTTCCAAACCCCACGTTTGTCACGGCTGGCGGCCCAGCTTGGCCATCACGAGGAGCTGGTGCGCCTGGCGCGCGAAACCTTCGACGCCACCGGCGAGCTGCGCGACAGCGCCTCGCCCGAGCTCGGCCGCCTGCGCTTCGAGCGCGACCAGCTTGCGGCCCGCGCGCGCGAGGCGGCCGAGCGTATCCTGCGTTCCGAGGAGTTCGCGCCCTACCTGCAAGATCAATTCGTGACCCTGCGTGAGGACCGCTTCGTGCTGCCCCTGCGCGCCTCGTTCAAGTCGATGGGGCTCGGCATCGTGCACGACACCTCGCGCACGGGCGAGACGGTGTTCGTCGAGCCGACTGCGCTCGTCGAGCTGAACAACCGCCTCAAGGTCGCCGAGCTCGACATCCGGCACGAGAGCCGGCGCATTCTCGAAGCGCTGGCCGCAGCGGTTTCGAGCGCGGCGCCGCTTCTGCGCGCGGATCGGGACACGCTCACCCGCCTGGACGTGATCGGCGCGGCCGCGCGTTTGGCGATCGCCTACGGCGGCGAGCCGGTCGAGATTGCGGCCGAGCCCATCGTCGATCTGACGAAGCTGCGCCACCCGCTGCTCGCCCTGCGCGCCTCCAGCGAGAAGCTGAGCGTGACCGCCAACGATCTCGTGCTCGGGGAGGTGGCGGGGCGCAGCCAGGCCAAGGCCCTGGTGGTCAGCGGCCCCAACGCCGGCGGCAAGACCGTGCTGCTCAAGTCGGTCGGCCTGGCCGCCTTGCTGGCGCGCGCCGGCCTGCACGTGCCCGCGGCCCCCGGCAGCCGCATTGGTTTCTTCCATCGCGTGCTGGCCGACATCGGCGACCAGCAATCCGTGATGGGCGATCTGTCGACGTTCTCGGCGCACCTGGCGAACCTCGCCGGCATTCTCGAACGCGCCGAAACCGTCGAGGGCGAGAATCTGCTTATCCTCTGCGACGAGCTGATGGTGGGCACCCACCCCGAACAGGGCGCGGCTCTGGCGCGGGCCATGCTCGAAGTCCTCGCCGATGCGCCGGGCCTCATCGTGATCACCACTCACTTCGACAGCTTGAAGGCCCTGGCCGAGAACGACGCGCGCTTCCGCAACGCGGGCATGGAATACGATCTCGTGAAGCTGCGGCCAACCTTCCGCCTCAAGGACGGCGTGCCGGGCCGCTCGTACGCGCTCGACATCGCGGCTCGCATCGGGCTTCCCGATGCCGTGCTCGCGCGCGCGCGGTCGCTCATGGACGAGGGCAGCCTCGGGCTGGAAGAGACGTTGCGCAACCTGCAAGCGCGCGAGCAGGCGCTGGAGCGCAGTAGCCAGGAGCTCGACAACACGCGCCTGGAGCTCGAACAAGCCAAGCAAGAGCTGGAAGATCGAGCGGGCGCGGAGCAGGCTGCGGCCGAGGCCCTCACCCGGCGCGAGCGCGACTTGGCCATGCGCTCGCGTGAGGCTATCGATGCGGCCGTGCGCGAGGCGCGCGAGGCCATCTCCGACATCGTGCGCGAGGTGAAACGGGAGCGCAGTCCGCGGGCGGCGGAGGCAGCGCGCGTGGCCCTGGCGCAGAAGGCGAAGGAGGCCACGGCCCGCTTGCCCGAGCCGCCGCCGCTCGATCTCGCCAAGTTGCGGGCGGCGTTGGCCGATCGATCCCTCGGCGGCGAGAAGCGCACGGGCAAACGCCAGCCCGAAGCACCATTGCAGACGGAGAGTGAGCCGATGGCGCGGGAGTCGCGGGCCAACACCCTCGATCTGCGCGGCCAGCGCGCCGACGATGCGCTCATCGAGCTGGAGGCATTTCTCGATCGCAGCGCGCTCGAAGGCGCTGACAACGTGTTCGTCATCCACGGCCACGGCACCGGCGCGTTGCGCAAGGTGGTCCGCGAGTATCTGGCCACCTCCGCCTACGTCGCGCGCTTTCGCGCCGGCGGCGCGGGCGAGGGCGGCGACGGCGTGAGCGTGGTTTCCTTGCGGGGCTGAGCCGGATGGAGGGGAACAAGCGCAGGGTTGTGGCCGGTCTGGTGGTGGCCGCAGTCATCCTCGCGGCCCTGCCCGCGCTCGTGCAGCTCGGCTGGCACGCGCGCCTCTTCGCCGGCCGCGCGACCTATCCGCTCGATCTGGAATGGATGGAAGGCGGCGTCCTGGTGCACGCGCAACGGATCGCGGCGGGCCAGGGAATCTACGTGGCGCCCTCGGTGGATTTCATACCGTTCCTCTACACGCCGCTTTATCCCGCGCTCCTCGCCCTGCTGTCGTTCGTCGCGCCGCTTGGCTACGCCCTCGGCCGCCTGGTGTCCATCCTCGCCTTCGCCGCCGCGCTGGCCATGATCGTGCTGGCCAGCATGGGCGAGGCGGCCGGGCGCGGCCGCAAGGTCCTCGCGGCCTTGGCTGGGGTCGGCGGCGCGGGCGCCGTGGCGGCTAGCTTCGCCTTCACCGGCTACTTCTACGACCTGGTCCGCGCGGATTCGCTCTTGCTCGCCTGCGCGGCCGGGGCGCTCTTGCTCGCGCTGCGCGGCCGGGGCAGCCGGAGCGCGGCGGTGGCGGGCTTGTTGATTGCTCTAGGGTTCTTCGCCAAGCAGACCGCCACCATCGTGGGCATCGGCATCGGG
>PNBO01000455.1 GCA_003136095.1 Myxococcales bacterium | reverse complement strand
GCACCTCAAGCTAGTGCGTCTACCAAATTCCGCCATCCTCGCGGGGTGAAGGGGGCTTATAGTCGGCCCACGTCGGCAAGTCAACGCCACGGCGCATGCCGCGACGGGGTCAGAACTTCACGCCCGTGCCGAGGAGCTGGCGCAGGCCGAAGTGCTCATCGGTCACGAAGAAGCGTACGAGATCCTTGAGCAGTCCAGGCTTCTGCACCTGCTCGAGCAGGAACTCGTGGCTGATGACGTCGGGCTTCTCCACGGCCGTCTCGTGCAGCACGACGTGGACGGCGGCGCGCAAATCCCCGCACAGGAGGAGGCCGGCGCGGTTGCCGGTCTCCAGCACCGCCGAGCGCCAGTGCAGGCAGTCGACCTCGGCCTCAGCGTGCTCTCCGAAGATCTCGGCGATGCGCTTGGCGAGCTTGTAGGGCAGGGCCTTCTTGAGCTTCGAGGCCTCTTCCGCGGCACTGTCCTCGGAGCCGGCGCGCCACCGGTTGTGCTTGGGGTGGAAGGCCTTGAGCGCGGCCGTGAAGAGGTCGTCGAGCGCCACCGAGTCGAGGGTGGCGGCCAGAATGAATTCGGGCCGCAACAGTTCGAGGGCCCGGCCGATGTAGAAGCGCAGGTCGGCGGCCACTGCGGTTTCCGCGAAGGTCTTGCCGATGACGATGGCGGTGGGGGCCGCCGACACCAGCCGGACACCCGAGAACTCGGCGTCGGGCTTCAGGTAGAGTCCAGCGCGCTGGTTGGACAGGGCCTTGCCCGCCTGGCTGAAGACCTTCGCGACGTCCAGGTCGGAAATGGCGGACACCTTGTCTTTCGCGGTCACGCCGAGGCTGTCGAGGGTGACCCGGCTCAAGGCCGGGACGCCCTCCCAGAGGGCGGCGAACACCTCCGAGACGGCGCGCGTCCCGGGGTGGACGAGCTGGGCATGCCGTTCGGGCTCGCCGATGTTGGCGGCGTAGGGCTCGTCGGTGGGCCGCTCGGGTAGAGGGTGGCGCTCCAAGAGGGCGCGGTCGGTTTCGTTGGCGAAGCCGAGTATGTCGAGGAGCTGCAAGCAGCACCAGCCCCGATCGCTCTCCCCGCGCGCCAGGAAGTCGGCGGCTAGGGCGCGCAGCGATCCCTGGCAGGTCGGGTCGAGCCGCACCAGGCAGCGGTGGTTTTCCAGTGCGAGCGCGGCGTGATCGGGGTGCTGGGAGTAGAGATCGGCCAGGTGCATGCGCGCCGACAGGCGCTCGCTATCCATGGCGACAGCCTTTTCCAGCGCGGCGATACCCGCCTCGAGGTCGCGGCCGGCGAGGGCATTGCCCAACTCCTCCCACAGCGCGGCCCGAACGCTCTCGGCCTCTCGATCCGCCGGCGGGGGCAGGCCGGGCAGCAGGCGCTCGAGGGTCGTGGCGACATCGGCGGCGCGTCCCGCCTGGGCGTAGGCGCCGCACAAGCGAGCCAGCGCGGTCTCGTCGGTGGGATTGTCTTCCAGCACCTTCTCGAGCATGTTCGCGGCATCGGCGAATTCGCCGATTTCCATCTGCAGGCTCGCCACCTCGCGCCGCCGGCCGGCGCGCTCGGCCGGGTCGACGACGGCCTCGGCGATTCGCCGCGCCGTCGCGATGGCGTCGCTGACGGCGCCGTCGCCGCGTTGCAGATCGAGCAGCTTCTCCAAGAGCGGGATGTTCTGCGGCTCGTCCGTTTCCAGCATCGAGGCGGCGTCGAGGTAGGCCGTGCGGGCGGCGTCCTTGCTCCCGAGCGCCAGGTGGAGATCCCCAATCTGCTCGAAGATCTGCACTTGCTCCTGGCGATCCGCCGAGCATTCGGCGACCCGGCGCAACGACCGCGCGGCCTCCAGCTTCTCGCCGCGTTCGATGGCCAGGTCGGCGAGGGCACGCAGGGTCTGCGGATGGCTGGGCGCGAAACGCAGGGCCGCCTCGTGCAGGGCCGCCGCGCGCTCCGGCCGGCGCAATTTCAGCTCGGCCTGCGCGGCGTGGGTCAGGGCCTGGGCGACCTCCTCGGGGTACTGCGCGGCCATCTCGTGCTCGGCGATGGACTCGAAGTGCATCGCGGCCTCGCGCCAACGGCGCGCCTGGAAGCGATTCTCGCCGAGCGCGATGCGCAGCATGAGCTGGCCGGGCATGGCCCGGTCGGCCTCGACGAGCTGGCGGTAGCCTTCCTCCAGCCGGCCGAGCTTCTCGTAGACCTCGCCCAAGCGGTGGTAGAGGCGCGCGGTCTGCTCGGGCTGCCCGCGCAGACGGCGCAGGGCCTCGTTCAATCGGCGTTCGGCCTTGCTCCACTGTTGCTCGCGGTAGTAGATGTCCGCCATGGTGATGACAGCGGGCAGGTGGCCAGGGTCGAGCTCGAGCGCCTGATCGAGCCGCGCCTCGGCCTCGTTGAGCAGCTCGGGATTCTCGCACAGGACCCGCGCCATGTTGGTCAGAACCACGGCCTTGGCCGGTCCGCCCTCGGTCGCGGCCAGCTGGCGTTCGTAGAGCTCCGCGGCCTCATCGGTGCGACCCTCGGAGGCTTCGAGCGATGCGAGCGCGCCGAGTGCGTCGCTGCTTCCCGGATGATCTTTCACGGCCCGCTCGACGCAGACGCGCGCCTGCAATCCGTCCGCGAGCTGATCGCGGAACACCGCCGCCGCCTCCAGCAGGACCGCGGCCTGCTCGGGCCGGCCGGCCATGGCGTCCGCCTGCCGCAAGAGAGCCGCGGCATAGGCCTTGAAGTCGTTGCGCTTGAGATGGAAGCGCGCCAGGGCCGCCAGTGCCGGCTGCAGGTTGGGGGCGATGCCGAGCGCGGACTCGATGGCATCGAGGGCGCCGTCGGGATCGTCGAGCTCGTCGGATTTGAGCTGGGCCTTTTCCAGGTAGAGAGCGGCGATCAAATTGGGATCGCCGTCGGCGGTGCGCAGGGCGACGATGCGCTGCTCGAGGATGCGCATGGCCTCGTGCGAGAGGCCGGCGCTGCGCAGGTTGCGCAGCAGCGCCGCCGCGGTCTCGGGATCGGAAAGGGCGTCGGGCCCCAGTCCGCGCAGACAGGCCGCTGCCGCGTCGGGATTGCCCAGTTTCTCCTCGAGGACGCGCGCCCGCCGCCAGATGAAATCCGTCTGCTCCGCGCCCTTGGCGCCGTGGATGCGTCGATCGAGTATGGCGGCCAGGGCCTCGAAGTGCCCCGCCGCCGTGTGCAGGCGGTCGAGCGCCGCCAGGGCGGCAGCGTCCTCGGGTGACGTGGCCAGGATGGCCTCGTAGACCTCGATGGCCTTGGCGGGCAGGGCGAGCTCGCGTTCGTAGATCTCGGCCAGATGGCCGCGTGCCTCGCGCGCTCCTTCGCCGTTGCCGGCCAGTTCCAGTTCGCGCTGGAGGGCGGCGGCCGCCTTTTGCGCCATGCCTACCTTGCCCAGCAAGCGCGCCAGCGCCGCATAGCCGGCGCGCGCCTCGGCGATGAGGCCTTCTGCGGGCTCGGCGCCGCCGGCGCTCGGCTTCTCCTCCTCGATGCTGGCCACGTACTTTTCCAGCGTGTCGACCGCCTCGTAGGGCCGCTCGAGCCGTCGCTCGTAGAGCTCGGCCAGCTCGAAGGCCTTGCGCCGCATCTCGGGGCCTTCCAGCCGGGCGTCGCCGGCCAGGGCGCGCCGTTCGAGAACATAGGCCAGGTCCGACCAGCGCTCGCTGGTGCGATAGATGTGTTCCAGCCGGTCGAGCGATTCCACATTGCTGGGTTCGAGCACGAGGACGGAGCGGTAGCACTCTTCCGCCGCCTCGCTTTGCGCGAGGTTCTCGTGAATGTGCGCCGCGCGCAGGTTGAAGGACACCATGTCGGCGCGCGAGCCGCGATCGGCCGCGCGCAGGTAGATGGCGCACACCGTGTCCCAGCGGTTTTCGAGCTTGGCCAAGCGCTCCATCTCGTCGCACACGCTTTCGTCCTCGGTGTTGAGGGTGAAAGCGCGTTCCAGGGCCTCCAGCGCTCGATCCACCAGGTGCGCGCCGCGCATCCAGATGTCGGCCACCTTGATCAGGTAGCGGTGGCGCGTGATCACGTCGGCGACAAGCGCCTCGTAGGTTTGCACCCACTCCTGCCAGGGCGACTCGAACGTGGTCGGCAGGCCGGGCATCGGCGTTGCGGTCCCCATCTCGGCGTCGGCCGCCTCCTCCGCGTCGTCGATGACGATATCGACGTCGTTGAGGTCGATCTCTCCCGTGATCTCGTCCCCGTCGAGCTCGATCCCCGGCTCGGAGCCAGCCAGGCGCGCGATCTCTTGCGATGACGACGAAGATCGCGCTTCTGCCCGCCTGGTGGCGGACTGGCTCGACTCCTTGGCCATGGGCCTTTGCACGATCGCCGGAGAGGGCGTGCGGCCGTAGCAACCGATCTTCTCGGCAAGGCGCCACAGATTGTCGATGATCCCCTGATCCTCGGGGGCCAGGCGGAAGGCGCCCAAGTAGGCGCGGAAGGCGCGCACGTCGTTCTTGATCCTGGTCTCGACCATGGCGGCCGCGCGCCGGGAAATCTCGATCTTTTCCTCGAGGTCCTCGGCCCGCGCGAAAAGCTGGCCTTCGACATGGAGCGCGTCCTCCCAGCGGCCGGTGGTCTCGGCCAGGCGGAGGATCTCTTGGTGCGAGGTCTCGCTCTCGGGGTCGAGCGCGAAGGCGCGCAAATGCTCGTCGAAGGCGCCCGAGGGATCCTTCAGGTCGTTCTCGCGCACGGAGGCGCGCAGGCGGAGCAGGGCGACGCGCTCCTTGGCATCGGGCCGGCCGCGCGCGACCTGCGCGTAAACGTCGAGCAGACCTTGCCAGTCCGGAATGACGCGGGCCAGGCGCTCGAGCTCGGGCAGGAGGGTGGTGGCAGCGGGCTCATGCGCTAGGGCCTCGCGCAGGACGACGAAGGCGCGCGCCGGCACGCCCAGGCGTTGCTCGCACAGGCTGGCCACCTTGAGCGCGACCTGAACCTGGTCGCGGGAGTCCGTCGAGCGGGCGCCTTCGCCCAGGTAGACGCTGATGAGATCCTCCCACAAGGCGTAGACCTCGGCGGTGCTCTCCAGCTTGCCGAGGGTCGTGTCGTCGGGCTCCTCGTGGTAGGCGCGGCGGTACCACTCGAAGGCGCGGCGTGGCTCCTTGAGCATCTTCTCGGCGGCGCCCGCCATGTCGAACATCAGCCGCCGGTGCTCCTCGGGATCCTTGGTCAGGGCCAGCAACTTCTCGTCGACGGCGATGAGCCGCTCGCCATCGCCCGCATCGGTGTAGAGCGCGGCCAGGTCGGCCAGGGCGTCGGCCTGTTCGGGATCGATCTCGAGCACGCGTTCGAAGGCCAGCACCGCCTTGTGCGCATCGGCCAGGCGTTCGCGGCACAGCCAGCCGATTTCCAGCCCGCGCGAGATGCGTTCCTTGGGCTCGGTGGTCAGGGCGAGATGGCGCTCGGCGACCGCCACCACACGCGGCCAGTCCTCGACCGACTGGGCCACGCGGCGCAGAGCCGTGTGGGCCGCGACGTTGGCCGGATCCATCTCGTTGATGATCTGCTCCAGGGCGACAATCGCCTCGGCCGGCTCCTTGAGATCCTCCTCGAAGATGCGGGCGCGTTCGAGCGCGAGGGTGGTCGCGTCGGCGGGGGTCGCGGCGATGGCGATTCGGCGCTGCAGGAAGCCGGCCAGCGACGCGTAGTCGCCCATGTCCGCGGCGATCGCCGACAGCGCCTCCAGGGCCTCGCGGTCGGTGGGCTGGATCTTGAGCAGGGCTTCCCACGCGTTCTCGGCGCGGCTCGACTGCCTGAGCTCGCCGCCGGCGAGCCGGGCCAGCCGGCGCAGGGTCTCGACCTGCGCCGGGGGATCGCCGGCCTCGGCCTTGACCTTGAGGTCGAGGACGTTGGCCAGTTCCTCGGTACGGCCGACTTTCTCGTAGGCCACCAACAGGGCGTCGAGGGCTTGCTCGTCGCCGGGCACGTGCTTGATGAACTTCTCCCAATAGGGAATGGCCTTGGCGAAGTCGCCGATGGCATCCTGCAGGATCCCGGCGATGCGCTTGATGATCTGCAGCTTGTCGCCGGCGGAGGTGGCGTAGCGCAGGTGGTATTCGAGCATCTTGACCAGCCGGGGCTTGTCCCCCGACTGCTCGAGGATGGCTTCCAGCCGCAAGAGGGCGTCGGTGTCGCCCGGGATGAATTTCAGGATCTGCGTGGCGGCGAGCGAGGCGGCGGGAAGATCCGCGAGCTTCTCCATGTAGAGGTCGAGCACGCGGCGAAGCAGGCTGATCTTCTCGGCCTCGCCTTCGGCGTTCTCAATCTGGCTCTGCAGCAGCGGGGCCAGGTTCGCCCAGCGCTCGTTCTTCTCGTAGGTCTCGACGACGTTGCGCAGGGCCACCGGCTCGCGCGGATCGATGCTCAGGATTTGCAGGTAGACCGCGGTCGCGTTGTCGACGTTGTCCAGCTTCTCGGCGTGCAGGCGGGCCAGACGGTGCAGGACGTCGATCTTCACCTCGGAGAGCTCGGCGCGTTCGGCTTCGTCGACCAAGAGCGGCACCATCTGGTCCCACTGCTTGGTCTTCTGCAGGATGCGCTTCTGCGCCTCGCGCGCGCGCTCGTACCCCGGTGCGATTTCCCACATGCGGCGCCACACGGCGAGCGCGCGCTCCAGATCGCCGAGCTTGCTTTCCGCCAGCACCGCGACTTCTTCCAGTCGCGGCAGCAGCTCGTCGACGGAGCGGCCCTGCTTGCGGTCGTGCTCGGCGGCGAACTCGAGTAGATCGGCCAGCTCGCGGAAGGAGCCCCGCGAGCGGAAGTGATCCGCGTAGGCCTTGAGGGCCGGGGCGTCGCTGGGGTTATCCTGGAGGATGGCGTGCAGGTAGACCGCGGCCTGCTCCTCATCGCCCAGGCGGTCGTGGTACAGATCGGCCAGCTCGCGCAGGAGTGACAGGCGATCCTCGACGTCGGTCGTCCGCTCGAGCTGTCTCTCGCGCAACTCGGCGAGCTTCGCGTAGTCCCGCCGGCCGAGGTAGAGATTGGCGAGGTGGTGTGCCGCCGGCCCGCCCGGCTGTTCCAGGGCGAAGACCTGCTCGTAGGTGCGGATGGCCTCCTCGGCGTCGCCCAGGGAGGTCTCGGCCAGATGGGCGCGCTTGGTGAGGATCTCGATCTTTTCCTTGTTCGTCCGCGCGTGCGTTACGCGCTCGCGCAGGAAACGGTCGAGATCGGCGAAGCGGCCGGACTCGGTCAGCACGCGCTCGAGCAGCGTGAGCGCCTCGGCGTGAAACGGCACCGCGGCCAGGGCCTTGCGCAGCGACGCCACCGCATTGTCGATGTCTCCCGCCTCATGCCGCCGGCGGGCAATCTGATTGTAGAGGCCGGCCGCGCGTTCGGGGCCGTCGGCGCCGGTCCAGTTGGGATTGGCGAAGACCGAGGCCAGGGCTTCCAGCGCCTTGTCGTCGCGCGGATAGAGCCGGACCACGTCGGAGAGCTTCTGCGCGGCGGCGGGCAGGTCGCCGATCTTCTCGGCCAGGACTCGCCCCAGCCTGAACATGAGGGCGATGCGTCGCTTGGGGTCCGTGGTTCCCGCCAGCTCGATTTCGTAGAGGCGGCAAACCATCGGGTAGTCGCCCAGGGCGTTGTGGATCTTGCGCGCAGCCTCGACCATTTTGAGTTGCTCGGTGGTGACCTCGGCGCGCATCCCGGGCGTCGACAGGGCGTGCTCGATGCGCGCTATGTGCTGGCCGTAGACGCGCTCGATCTCGGCGCGCAGCTCGGCGATGCGGGTGGGATCCTTGGCCTGGCCGAGGGCCGCGGCCTCGACCTCCAGCATCTTGAGGTACTCATGCGACCGCCCCTGCTCGCGGTAGATGTCCTTGAGTCGCTTGACCGCCTTGCGGTGGGTCGGATCGCGGCTGACCGCATGAGCCAGGTCGGCCTCGGCCCCGGCGACGTCCGAGAGTTGGTCGACGCGAACCTCGGCCGCCAGATAGAAAAGCTCGGCCGCCTTGGCCTGGTCCGTGATCGCTTGCGCGCGCGTTTCGTAGAGCGTGACGAGCTTGTCGAATCGTCCGGATTCTCGATAGGATCTNNCGAGACGGCCAACGTAGCATCAGGACGCAAGGAAACCAAGGGCTTAGCGGATTCGCCAAGAGCCGGCTCCAGCGTCGGCAAAAACCCGCTTTCCATCGCCGAAAGGCACGTGGGCGGCACGGCGCGACAGGAAAAGCAACCGTGCGTCCGTCGGCCGGGGCGCGGTCACCGTGATGCAGCGTGCGACTTGACCTCGGCCAGCCGGCGCCCGATGTCTCGGAAATTCGGGTCGCGCTTGATCACTCGCTCGAAGTAGTAGAGCGCCTCGCTGTGATCGCCGAGGTTATAGAAAACGTTGCCGAGTTGGAAGTAGAGCTGGGTCGCCTCGGCGGGGGTCGCCCCGGGGCGCTTGAGGGCATCCTGGTAGCACCGGATCGCTTCGGCTGAATCGCCGAGGGCTTCGCAGCATTCGCCGATCATCGACAGGGCGAAGACCTCTCGTTTGGGGTCCTCCATCGCCGCCTTGAAATGCTCAATGGCGACGTCGTAGCGCTCCATCGTCTTCTGCATGATTCCCAGGTCCACGTGCGTGGCGCTGTCGTGGCTTTCCGATGGGGGCTTCGCCAGGTTGGCGCTGGTGCCGCTCGCGGGGCGGGGGTTTCGGGGTGACGCGGCCGGGGCACCGTGCGCCTGCGCCGGCACCGCGCCCTGGGACGTCGGGGTATCGGGCCCGAACCCGGAGATCTTCTCCCGCCGATCGGCGATGAGGATGTGCCCAGGGGCCCTGGTTTCCAGCTCGTCGAGCATGGACGTCGCCTCGTCGAGGAGGCCCTGATCGATGAAGAAATCGACTTGCTCGAGGTCGGCCAGGAAGGCGTCGTCGGACCCGGATGGACTCGGCTCGCGCTCCCGCACTTCGTTCTCCCGCGGGGCGGTGTCCGTCTTCTCGGCATCGACGAAGACGGGGGCGCCGATCTGGGTGTGGCCGTCGGCTTCCAGGTTGTAGTCGTCGTATTCGGCTTCTGCGGACGTAGCACCGTCGCCGTCCCCGCCGCCGGTCGTGTTCCGACCGGTTTCGAACGCCGTGCCGCCCTCCTGGCCATCGAACTCGTCGCTGCCCGTGTCGGAGAGCAGCTCGATTTCGTCGCTGCCGACGTGATCGGGCTCGGGCGTATTGACCGGCAGCCCCTCGGAGATCGATTCTTCGCTCTCCGGAGCCGTGGGTATCGAGCCTTCGACCACGCCGAGGATTTCGTGCGCCCGGCGAGCCGAGGGATTCAAGGCCAGGGCCTTGCGCGCGTAGGTGGACGCGTTCCGTGGTTTGCTGCCGAGGACCAGCTGGGCCAGGGTTTCGTATTCCGCCGCGGCCTCGGCTTTGCGATCGAGCTGCTCGAGCACCGCCGCCAGGCGCTCGTGCGCGGCTTGGTGGGTGGGCACGCGGTCGAAGACCCGNNTCGGGTCTCTCGACCATGCCGGTGGCGATGTCGATCCGCTCCGACATCGTCGCCGGCATGGGCTCCGCCGGGGAGCTGAGGTACTTGTTGCGCAGGGCCGCGGGCACCTCCATCTCGCTGAAGGTGATGGCATTGGGACGCTTGGTCACCGCGCTCGCGGGGGCGGAGGGTGTCGTGGGCAACGGCGACGGTGTGGTCAGCCTGGCGGTCGGCGAGAGGGCCGGTATGCGGGACTGGGTGCCTGCTCCCTTGCCGAGGAGCTCGCGCATTTCGGCGTCATTCGGATCCATCGCCAGCACGCGCTGGGCCGCCTGGTTGCGTTCGCCGATACGGCCGGCCTCGGCGTAGACGCGGGCCAGCTCCTTGAGCACCGGCAGCGTCTTGTGCGGCTGGCCGAGCTGGTCGAAGACCCGCGCCAGCAGGTCGAGGACCTGCGGATCGCGCTGCCGGGCCTCGTACACCCGCTTGAGGTGGGAGATCGCCGCGCGCGCGTTGTTGTGCTCCATGTACTTGCTGGCCACTTCCATGGCCATGTCGTGGTTTTCGGGGTCGTAGTGGAGCATCCGTTCGGCCACGCGCAGAAACTCGTCGGTGCGGCCCTGGGCCTTGACCAGTTTCGCGGCCGCCGCGAATTCCGCCGCNNGCGGCGAGCGCCTCGGGCACGCGATTCGCTTTCTGATAGAGCACGGCCGCCTGTTCCATCTGCTGCACGGCATCGGAGAGCAGGCCGAGCTGCCGAAAGACGTCCGCCAACTTGAGGCGGGCGTCGATGAAGTCGGGCGACAGCTTGATGATGTTCTTGTAGACCGCGACCGCCCGCTGGAAGAACCCCTGCTCGACGTAGAGGTCGAC
>PNBO01000425.1 GCA_003136095.1 Myxococcales bacterium | reverse complement strand
CGCTTGTACGCCTCGTCGGAATCGCCAAAGCGCTCGCCACTGCCGAAGCCGGGCATGTGCTTCGACAGGTCGCGCGCGCCCACGTTGCTGGTCATGATGAGTACCACGTGACGGAAATCGGACTGGCGGCCGTTGTTGTCGGTGAGCGAGCCATGGTCCATGACCTGCAAAAGGATGTTGAACAGGTCGGGGTGCGCCTTCTCGATCTCNNAGGCGCGAAACCGTGTGGCGCTCCATGTACTCGGACATGTCGTAGCGCAGGAAGCTCACGCCGAGAACCTCGGCGAGCTGCTTGGCCAGCTCGGTCTTGCCCACGCCCGTCGGACCCGCGAAGAGAAAACAGCCGATGGGCCGCCCGGGTTGGCCGAGGCCGGCGCGGTTCATGCGAATGGCCTGGCATACGCGCTCCACCGCCTTGTCCTGCCCAAACAGGCGCGTCTTGATGTCGGACTCCAGGTTGCGCAGGCGTTCGCGATCGCTGGCGGCCGCGTGCCGGGGGGGAATGCGCGCCATGGTCGCGACGACCGCCTCGATATCGCGCGCCCGTACACGTAGAGGCTCTTTGCCCTTCTTCGCGACGCCGCCCTCGCGCAGCTTGAGGATGGCGCCCGCCTCGTCGATGAGATCGATGGCCTTGTCGGGCAGCTTGCGTTCGGCCAGATAGCGATCGGCTAGCTCGGCGGCGACGCGTAGCGATTTGGGGCTGTAGGTGACGCCGTGGAATTCCTCGTAGTGGCGGCGCAGTCCGCGCAGCACCTTGATCGTGTCGGCGACGTCGAGCTCGGGGACCTCGATGGGCTGGAACCGCCGCGCCAGCGCCCGATCCTTCTCGATGTGCCCGCGCAGCTCCTTGTGCGTGGTCGTGCCGATGCAGCGCAAGCGACCGGCGGAGAGCAGCGGCTTGAGCAGGTTGGAGGCGTCCATGCTGCCGCCGGAAACCGCGCCGGCGCCGACGATGGTGTGCNNGTGTGCAGCTCGTCGATGAAGATGACCGCGCCCTTCTGCTCCTCCACCGCGCGCAGTACGGCCTTGAAGCGCTCCTCGAAATCGCCGCGGTAACGCGTGCCCGCCAGGACCGCGCCCATGTCGAGCGAGAAAATGGTCGTCCCCGTGAGCGCCTTGGGTGCCTCGCCCGCCTCGATGCGCGCGGCCATGCCCTCGACGATGGCGGTCTTGCCCACCCCGGGATCGCCGACGAACAAGGGGTTGTTCTTGCGCCGGCGCGCCAGCACGTGCAGCGCGCGCTCGACCTCCTTGTGCCGGCCGACCAGAGGATCGATCTCGCCCGCGCGGGCGCGCTCGTTCAAGTTGACCGCGTAGGTCGCCAGAGGATCCTTGGCCGGAGCGTCGTCCTCGGGCTGGCCAGGTTCGCCCTCTTCGCCGGGCTCCCCCGGGGCGGGCGCGGCCGAGCCGGCCCCGATCCTCGGCAAGAGCTTCGAGGTTCCGTGCGAGATGGTGGTCAGGAGATCCAGGCGCGAGATGCCTTCCTCCTTGAGAAAGTGCACCGCGTGGCAGTCGCGCTCGCCATACATGGCGACCAGCACGTGAGGCCCTTCCACCTCCGAGCGCCCGGCGCCCAGGATGTGGTTCACGGCGTTCTGGATGACGCGCAGAAACCCCAGGCTGGGCTGCGCGTAGCGCTGGGCTTCCTCCTCGTCACCACCCTCCGCCGCATGGTCCGCCGGCTTGCCGTCCGGGTCAGGCTCGGCGCTCGCGGCCGGAAGCACCGGAATCGAAGTGGACAGGAACTTTTCCAGCTTCGAGCGCACACGCGGCGGCGCCCCGCCGCACTTCTTGATCACGTCGGTGGTCTTGGCATCATCGAGCAAGGCCAAGAGCAGGTGCTCGAGGCTGGAGAACTCGTGGCCGCGCCGGGTGGCGTCCCCCAGGGCCTTGCGCACCGCCTGTTCCAGCTCCGGACTCAGCATGACTGCCTGCGCACCGAACATTCGAGCGGCATCTCGTGCTGCCGGGCGAAGGTGACCACTTGCTTCGCCTTGGTTTCCGCCATGTCGCGCGGGTAGACGCCGGCCACGCCGGAGCCCTTGGTGTGAACGTTGAGCATGATTTCGTTGGCCGTCGCCGAGTCGTGATGGAAGAACTTCATGAGTATGTAGACCACGAAGACCTGCGTCGTGTAGTCATCATTGTGCAGCACGACCTCGTACAGGCGCGGCTGGGCGACCTTGACCTTTTCGAGCGTGGCGACGTCGCGCTCGGCTTGTGGGTTGCGCTTCGGCATGGATGATACATCGCCTAGCTTGGCACGAGCGCAGCAGCGATCAAGATCGGCGGCGGGAGAATCACAACCGCACCCATCGTATACTCGGTCCAGCATGGATCTCTCGCATTTCGACCAGTCCGCCTGCGACGAACGCCGCGCCCAGCTCGCTTCCCGCCTGGGCAACCTGCCTGCCCTCATCGCCGCGGGCGCTCCTCGCCCGCACGGTACCCACCGAGGCCTGCATCCCTTTCGGGCCGCCAGCCACTTTCTCTACCTCTTCGGGCTGCACCTGCCCCGGGCCATGGGGCTGTGGAACGGCAACCACTGGCAGCTCTACCTGCCCGAACCGGGCCCCGATGTGGCCCTGTGGACTGGCCCCGAGCCAGGCTTCGATGCCCTGGCCGAGATTCTCGGTGTTCCCGTGCTCCCGCTGCCGAAGTTGCCCGAGGCCCTCCAGCGCAAGCTGGTCGCCACCCTACCCGCGCCCGATGTCGAAACCTGCGTGGAGCAGTCAAGCCTGCTGGGCCGCGAGATCCGTCCCGGCCTGCTGCCCGTCCCGGACGAGCCGCTGGCGGACGCGCTCATCGACCTGCGTCTGGTG
>PNBO01000430.1:7008-7765 GCA_003136095.1 Myxococcales bacterium | reverse complement strand
CACATGGCGTTGTACGCGGCCATGCGGCGCCAGCGCGTGAGCACGTCCTGGATGGTGCAGGTCAGCGCGTGCCCCATGTGCAACGCGCCGGTCACGTTGGGCGGCGGGATGACGATGCAGAAAGGCGCCTTGGGCGTCACCGCGTCGGCGTGGAAGTAACGGCAGGAGAGCCACTCCTCGTACCAGCGCTTTTCAATGGCAGCTGGATCGTAGTTCTTGGCGAGATCGATCATGACGGAACCTGCGAGTCGGTGGTGGAAAGGACGGTTACTTCCTGGCGCTCGCCAGACGATCGACTTCCTGTCGGATGATCGCCTCGGCGAGCTCGGGTACTACTTCCCACACGACCTGCTCGATGATCTCGCGGGAGAGCTTGGCTATCGCTTCATACTCGGGGCCGCGCGCGGCCAGCGCCGCCATCTTCTGGTCGATCTTGTCGGCAACGGAGGCTACCGCCGCCGCGATGGCCTGCGGCGGGTGGGCCGGCGCGGAGGATGGCGCGGGCGTCATCGCTCGCCGCGTGGTCGGCTGCGGCGGCGCCGCGGGTGGAGCGGCAGCCGAGGGCGGCGGCGTATAGCGTGGCACCGGCCGCGCTGTGGCTCCCGGCACGGGGCCGGGAAGCGTTGGCATCTGCGGCGCGGGCCTGGCCACAACCGGGGCGGTAGGCGCCGCGGGCGTGGGGAAAGACGGCGCGCGCCCCGGCGCGGACGTGGCCGGAGGAAGCGTCGCGGGCCGCGCGGCCACGGGCACGGAGAGC
>PNBO01000430.1:0-6968 GCA_003136095.1 Myxococcales bacterium | reverse complement strand
CCCGTGCGCGCGGCCGGCATCGCGACCGAGGGCCGCGGACTGGGAATCATCGGCGGTCGCGGTGGGGCGTGGACCGGGGCGGCTGGCGTGGGCGCGGTCGGCATCGGACGCGCGCCCGAGGGCTTGGTCGGCGGCCGGGTGGCCCAGCCCGCGGAGTTAGGCGCCGGCACCGGGCCGCGTTCGATGGTGATCTCGCCGTAGCTGTCCTCGTCCTCCGCACCGACCACCTCGTCTTCCGCGTAGCGCGAGGTGCTCGCGTTGAAATCGATCGCATGCGACGGCATGGCGGACGACGGCCGGCGCGCCGGGGAGGCGAGCGCCGAGGCCACGGCGTCGAGCAGGGCCTGGCTTTCGAAGGGCTTGGCCAAATGTCCGTCGGCCCCCACCTTGCGGCCGCGGCCTTCGTCATAGGGAGTCTGGACGGAAGCGAGGATGTAGACGGGAACGTCGCGCATTGCCGCTTCCGCCTTGAGCTGCGCACAAAGGTCGTAGCCGCTGCCGCTGCCGAGCACCGCATCGGAAAGCACGAGATCCGGCCGGCCATCCCGCTTGGCCACGGACAGGGCCTCGTCCACGGAGCGGGCGTAGCTGAGCGTGTAGCCCGAGCCATCCATGACCATGGCGAATGCCTGTTGAATCGTTCGGCTGTCGTCTGCGACCAGGATGCGCTTGCCCATCAGGTACCCAGTGTAACTTCGATAACATGGAGGGCAAAATGGGTCAATTCCGCAAAGCGGCAATTGGAGCGCCTCGCAAAGGCCAGGCAGCCGGTAATCCCGACAAAAGCGAGATCAGGCACGCGCGTAAAAACCCGGCTATGATGCCGCCTCCGACGGAGCAACTCATGAGCGAAGCCAACCCCACGAACCCGGTCCGCCATTCCCTGGCCTACAAGAACGAGAAGTTTGTCGACAGCGACGATGCCCGCGTGCTGCGCATCCTCGCCGAGTACCTCGAACCCCTCCACCGATTCCAAGAGCAGAAGGTTCCCGGCACCGTGGTCTTCTTCGGCTCGGCTCGCCTTGCGGCCGACGGACCCATGGGGCGCTACTACGCCGACGCGCGCGAACTGGCGCGGCTCTTCACTACCTGGTCGAACGGCCTACCGCCCAGCGCGCCGCGCTTCCTCGTCTGCTCGGGTGGCGGCCACGGCATCATGGAAGCCGCCAATCGCGGCGCCGCCGACGCGAAAGGCCGCACCATCGGTCTCAACATCAGCCTGCCAGAAGAGCAGACCGCCAACGCTTTCATCACGCCCGAGCTGTCGCTCGAGTTCCACTACTTCTTCATGCGCAAGCTGTGGTTCGCCCACCTCGCGCGCGCCGTGGTCGTCTTCCCCGGCGGTTTTGGCACGCTCGACGAGATGTCGGAGATCCTGACCCTGTCGCAGACGCGCAAGCTGGAGGGCAAGATGACGGTCATCTTGTACGGCGAGTCGTACTGGCGGGAGATCATCAACTTCGAAGCGCTGGTCAAGCACGGCATGATCAACGCCGGCGACCTGGAGCTGTTCAGCTTCGCCAGCACCCCGACGGATGCGCTCGATCAGCTCAAGCGCGGCATCTCCCCCTGGTTGGAAGCCGCCGCCCCGGCCTACACCAAGACCCGTCCCACCGGCCGCGAGCTTTCCTATCTCTACCAAAGGAGTGGCGATTGATCGAACTGGAGTTCATCGGCGCCGCGCGCGGGGTCACGGGGTCCAAGCACGTTCTGCGCACGTCGCAGGCGTCCGTCCTGCTCGACTGCGGGATGTTCCAGGGGCGCCGGCGGGAAGCGAACGAGCGCAACCGAGCCATGCAGGTGCCCATCGACGACCTGGACGCGGTGGTGCTCTCGCACGCGCACATCGACCACGCGGGGCTTCTCCCCCTGCTCTATAAAAAGGGCTATCGTGGTCCTGTTTATGCCACGCCTGCCACGCGCGATCTGTGCACGCCCATGCTGCTCGACGCCGCCATGATCCAGGAGGCGGACGCCAAGCACATCCGCAAGCTCATCGAGCGCGANNATCGTGGGCCTGCCCTACCGCCGCCCCCACACCATCGCCCCCGGGGTCGGGCTCAAGCTGCTCGACGCCGGCCACGTGCTGGGCAGCTCGATTGTCGTGCTCGATGTCGAGGACGACGGCGCCCACGTCCGCATCGCCTTCGCGGTGGACCTCGGGCGCAAGGGCCTGCCCATCCTGCGCGATCCGGAGATCCCGGGCGGCATCAACTGTCTCATCACCGAGAGTACCTACGGCGACCGCCGTCACGCCCCCATCGAGGAAGTCGACAGCGCGCTGGCCGAGGCGGTGAACCGCACCGTCCGGCGCGGCGGCAAGATCCTGATTCCCGCCTTCGCCCTCGAACGCGCGCAGGAGGTCGTCTACGCGCTCAAGCGCCTGCGCGCCGCCCAGCGCGTGCCCAGCGTGCCGGTGTACGTGGACTCCCCGCTCACCGTCAAGCTGACCGACGTCTTCAAGATGCACCCCGAGTGCTACGACAAACAGACCTACGCCCGTCTGGTCGGCGGCGACCCGCCCTTCGAGTTCGACGGACTTCACTACGTGTCGGATGTGGAAGAGTCGAAAGCCATCGCGGCCCAGCCCGGGCCGTGCATCATCATCGCCGCCAGCGGAATGTGTGAGGCCGGGCGCATCCTGCACCACCTGCGCGAGGGCGTGGAGGATCAGCGCAATACCATTCTCATCGTCGGCTTCCAGGCCCAGCATACCCTTGGCCGCCGCATCGTCGAGCGCCACCAGGAGGTCAAGGTCTTCGGGGTCATGCGCCGCCTCGCCGCCGAGGTCGTGGTCTTGAACGGCTTCTCGGCCCACGCCGACCAGAAAGACCTGCTCGAATTCGCCGAGGCCGTGCGCGACCTGGGCAAGCTGCGCCAGGTGGTCCTGGTGCACGGCGAGCCGCCCGCCCAGAACACACTCATGGCCAAGCTAGCCGAGCTCGGTTTCCCGACCGTCACCGCGCCCAGCCCCGGCGACAAGCTCCGCCTGTAGGCCTACACCAGGCGGTCGAGGAGATAGGTCGCGACGGTGCGGGCGTCGCCACGCACGCCTTCGAGGGCGTTGCAACGGCGCGACACGGTTTCGAGCGCGCGCAGGACCTGCACGGGATTGCGTTGCGCCGCGACCGCGTGCTTGAACATTTCCAGCAGCCCCTTGCCGCGCGAAATCAGCTTGGGCTTGAAGACCGCACCAGGCTGGTAGGGCGCGAAGAGGACCACCCCGACCGGCACCGGCTTGGGCGCACGCGCCGGGGCGAACTCGTCCAGCCAGTGGGAAAGCGCGTTCCCGGGCTCCAGCCAGTTGTGCCGCCGCGACGGATACGGGAGCACGCTATTGCCCTCGAGCACGGCATAGTCGTCGGAGAAGTAGCTGGCCCCGCACGCCACCAGGGCGCGCACGAGCGTGCGCTTGCCCGTGCCCGGACCGCCCGCAATCACGATGGCGCGATCACGCCAGCCGACCACGCCCGCGCGCAGGAAGACCTTGCGCGGCGAGCGCTCGGCGACGAGCCACTTGAGATTGTCCTCGAACGCATCGGCGATCTCTGCGGCCTCCGAGGAGCGAACCAGCGGCCGGCCGTCGGAGAGCAGGAGATAGCTCGCNNGCCTTGCCGGGGGTGGAAACCGCGCCCGGTGGCAATCGTTCGAGCAGCGTCCGGTACAGGGAAGCGTCGTCGGACTGCATGTCCCACGCCACGCCGAACGCGCCGTACCTCCCGCCCGAGGAACCGGCCTCGTGCGCCACGCGCGCCTCTGGACGCCGTACCTCAATCTCCCGGGTCATCAATCTCGTGTTTTCCATGTTCCCCCCAACAGAAAGACTGCCGATCGCCTGCAATGAAAGTACGGCTGTTCCACTCCGGCTTTGAGTCGCGCCTCTGCCGATTTTCTTGTCGTCTCCGCGCCTAGATGCGCGTAGGCCCGCGTCCTACAAGAGCGGCCACCTTTTCCCGCAGGACCGTCACAAGTTTGGCGCAAATCAGACTAGTTTACTCCGCGATCGGCAGCCGTCCGCCAGCGGGGGCCTGGCCGCCCGCGCCCCGCCGCCGCAGCGCTCCCCATCGTCCCGACGGTCCGGCGGCCAGCACGGCCCGACCTACTCGATCACTCGGGTTAACATGACGCGACATCCCAGACGCCCGCCAGCCGCGGGGCCGTGGGTGCGACATTCCTGTCAGACTGGACTGTGCTTCCCGTCATTGAGCGACGAATTCTCGCGCGATTTCGCCGCGATGCCGTGGCGCGCATATTGCTATAAGATTGGCCTGGGAAGGTCATCCACGGCGGGTCACGGCTGCCTGGTTCCCTGTGACTCATCGCACCGCTTTTCTTGGATGTCCACCCGTGCAACTATCGACCATCCATGCTTCCGCTCTCGCAAGGAGACCCCCGATGAAGCCCAGAAACGGCGCCGTCATTGCCCTGGCATTTCTCGCCACCTGTAGCGAGGAGAGCCGGGAAAACAACCCGTCCAACATCGAATCCGCGCGCGCGGCCCTCGGTGTGTCGCCGCCCTCCGAGAGCGCGACCTGGCAACGGGTGGGATCGAGCACCACTCCCGACGGCCGCTACTTGCAGGCTGTCGCCTACGACGAGACCCGCAAGGTCATCGTCATGTTCGGCGGCGAAATCTACGATCCGAACAGTTACAGCGGCGCGCCCACAAACGATACGTGGGAATGGAGCCCAGCGACGGGCAAGTGGACCAACCGCACCGGCGGGACCGCGCCGGAGGCGCGTTCGGGCGCGGCCATGGTCTTCGACTCGCAACGAAACAAGTTCGTGCTCTTTGGTGGCCGCGCGGGCAGTGGCTACAACGTCGAGGACACCTGGGAGTGGGATCCCGCGACCGGCGCCTGGACGAACGTTTCGACGGCGGGTAGCCACCCCTCGGCGCGCAGCCAGCACGCCATGGTCTACGAGAAGTCGACCGGCAAGATCTTTCTCTTCGGCGGCGGCCGGAGCGACCCGAATTCCTCCGACGGGACGGGCGTGTCGGTTTCCCTCGGCGATGCCTGGGAGATGGACCCCGCGACCCACGCCTGGACCGCCGTGAGCGCGACCGGCGGGCCGTCGGTCCGTCACGACTTCGGCATGGTCTGGGACGCGACCCGCGCCAAGGCCGTGCTCTTCGGCGGCATGCAAACGGACATCGCCAACGCCACCGGCGTGCCCAAGCAGGACACCTGGGAGTTCGACCCCGCGGCGAGCGCGTGGACCGAGCGAACCGCGCCAGGCAGCAAGCCGAGCCAGCGCTACGCCCATGCCATGGCCTTCGACGGCAGCCGCGGCAAGGCGGTGGTTTTCGGCGGCTGGGACATCTCGACCGGGGGCTTCCTGAGCGATCTCTGGGAGTGGGATCCCACCAGCGGGGCGTGGACCGAGCGCCTGAGTGACAGCAGTGCGGCTGGCCCCGCGGGCCGTTTGTATGCCTCCATGATTTCCATCGACGCGAGCGCGCGCATCGAGATCGTCGCCGGCGCCGTGGTCAGCAATCCGTACGGCCCGTATGGTACCGGCGGCAGCTACATCGGTCCCCTGCCCATCGGCTACTACGGCATCACCGGGTCGAGGGAGGTCTGGGAGCTCGATCCCGCGGCCGCGACCTATGTCGATCGCACGGCGCCACTCGACCTGCCCAGCGTGCGCAGCAATCACGCCATGGCGTACAACCCGTCAACCGGCAAGGTCTACGTCTTCGGCGGCTACCAGAGCAACATGACCACCACTGCGCTCGACGACCTCTGGGCGTGGGATGGAACGACCTGGGCCCAGGTGGCCACCGCCGGCGGGCCCATGGCTCGCGGGGACGCGGGCCTGGCCTACGATCCCGTGCGCAAGTCGCTCATTCTTTTCGGCGGAACCAGCTACTACGGCTCGCAGGTCTTCAGCGATACCTGGGAGTGGACCAGCGCCGGCGGCTGGAGCCAGCTCGCCACGACCGGCAGCCCGGATGGGCTGTACGGACATGGCATGGTGACCGATACCATCCGCGGCAAGATCCTGCTCTTCGGCGGCCTGAGCAACTACTACTGGTACAACGGGCCGGACGGTGGCGTGGCCGGCGCCCCCATGAAGGATCCGATGCGCAATGAAGTGTGGGAGTGGGACGGCGCCAATCTCTCCTGGACCAACCGCACACCCACGACCTCCTCGCTGGTTCCCGTGGGTCGCCAGTACCCCATCCTCGCCTACGACGCGGGCCGCGGCAAGCTGTTCCTCTACGATGGCCTCAACTACAACACCGGCGGCAGCACGAGCTCGTTCTGGGAGTGGGACACCACCTCGGCCGGCTGGGCCGTGCGCGACACCGGGGATTGGCTCGACACCACGTACAACCTGTTCGCGACCTACGATTCCATCCGCCGGCGGGAGATCCTCTTCACCGACACCGCCAACTACACCGGCGGGACGAACGAAACCTGGGAGCTCGATGCGCGGGGGCCGACCTGGTACGTGCGCACGCCCGCCACCTCGCCGACTCCGCGCTACAACGCCGCCATGGCCTTCGACAGCGGTCGCGGCGTCGTAGTTCTCTTCGGCGGCATCGCCAGCCCCACCGGCGCCTCGACCAACGAAACCTGGGAATACCGGGTCAGCAAGTGGGGCAACGGCGAAGGCTGCACGGCCGCCTTCGCGTCCTCCTGCTGGTCCGGCAACTGCGTCGACGGCGTGTGCTGCGAGTCGGGCACCTGCACGGGTCCGTGCAANNGGCCAGGCTTGCACCAGCGCGAGCACCTGCGCCTCGGGCTACTGCACCGACGGCGTTTGCTGCGATAGCAAGTGCAGCGGAGCCTGCGTCTCGTGCGCCATCAAGGGCCAGACGGGCAAGTGCAGCCCCTACGCGGCCGGCACAGATCCGCAGAGTGAATGCGGCAAGGGCACGGGCCTGTGCAAGTCCAGTTGCGACGGCGTGGGCGCCTGTGTCTTTCCGTCGTGGGGACAGCCGTGCGCGTCCTGTACGG
>PNBO01000402.1 GCA_003136095.1 Myxococcales bacterium | reverse complement strand
TACATCTGACCGGGATTCGCCCCGCCCGTGCACGCGGCCGTGGCCACGCTCTTGTACGTGCAACCGGTCGCCCAGCACACCGCCGTGTTGCCCGCGAAGCTCGCGTCGCACTTGGCGGCCTCCGGCTTGGGCCCGCGCGAGCCGGACACGTCCCGGCCCGGGCAGTCGCCCACACCAACGGACTGCCAGGTGCCCGCGCTGGCCACGCCCATGGGCAGCCACGCCGCTAGAGTAAGGAAGAGATGAAAGAGAGGACCGTGCTTTGCCATAAAGAAACCCCCGAAGATGTTGCCGCCATACTACCCCATGCCCGCGCCTTTGCGGTGAGGTGATAGGATGGCCCCGAATTGAGCACAGGAAATCGGACATGTTCACCGAATCCGGGGCGTAGATGATCGGCCGGCTCAACCTGTAATGCGAACCAACATTCCGGCGCGGCTCGACCGGCTGCCCTGGTCTTCCTGGCACTGGCGCGTCCTGCTGGGTCTGGGCACGGTGTGGATCCTCGACGGGCTCGAAGTCACCATCGTCGGATCGCTCGGCGACCGGCTCACGCAGCCCGCCAGCGGCCTGGGGCTCACGGCCACCCAGGTCGGAGGCGCCGCTTCCGCCTACGTGATGGGCGCCGTGCTGGGAGCCATCTTCTTCGGCTACCTCACGGATCGCCTGGGCCGCAAGCGCATGTTCCTCACCACCCTCATGCTCTATTTGGCCGCCACCGTATCCACCTCGCTCGCCACCTCCGCCGCCTTCTTCTTCGTCTGCCGCTTCTTCACCGGCGCCGCCATCGGCGGCGAATACTCGGCCATCAACTCGGCCATCGACGAGCTCATCCCGGCCAGGGTGCGCGGCACCGTGGATCTCATCGTCAACGGCTCCTTCTGGATTGGCGCCATGGCCGGCGCCTCCCTGTCCATCGTTCTGCTCGACCCGGCCCGCTTTGCCCCCAACCTTGGCTGGCGTCTGGCCTTCGCCCTCGGCGCCGTGCTCGGCATCGCCATCGTGCTCGTACGCCGGCACGTGCCCGAGAGCCCGCGTTGGCTGTTTCTGCACGGCCGGCTCGCGGAAGCTGAGTACATCGTCGGCGCCATCGAAGCGCGGGTCGCCCACGAAAAGGGCGCCCTGGCCGAGGTCGATCATTTCCTTGTCGTGGAGCCGACCGAATCCGTGGGGCCCGCCGTTCTGGCGCGCACGCTGCTTCGCACCTACCCCAAGCGAACCGTGCTCGGCCTTTCGCTCTTCATCGGTCAGGCCTTTCTCTACAACGCCATCTTCTTCACCCAGGCCCTGGTGCTCAGCAAGTTCTTCGGGGTCAAGGACGCGCGCGTCGGGCTCTTCATCATTCCCCTCGCCCTCGGGAACTTCCTCGGCCCGTTGCTCCTCGGCACGCTGTTCGATCGCATCGGCCGCAAGGTCATGATCGCGGCCAGTTTCATTGCCGCCGGCGGGTTCCTCATCGGTACTGGCATGCTCTTTCAATGGGGATTGCTTGGCGCAACCACGTTGACCCTTGGTTGGGTGGTCGTCTTCTTCTTCGCCTCCGCCGCCGCCAGCGCGGCCTACCTGACCGTTTCGGAAATCTTCCCCATGGAGATCCGGGCCATGGCCATCGCCCTGTTCTACGCCGTGGGCACCGGCATCGGTGGCATCGCCGGCCCCCTGCTTTTCGGCCTGGCCATCGAGATCGGCACCGTCAAGGCCATCGCCGGCGGCTACTACCTGGGCGCCATCCTGATGATCCTGGCCGGCCTGGTCGAATGCGCCCTTGGTGTCGAGGCCGCGCGCAAGCCTCTGGAGCAGGTGGCGCCACCGCTGTCGGAGGTCCGCTAGCACGAGAAGGAGACTACGACCTGGACGGGCAAGGCCGGGTCACTGGCGCTGCCCACGTATCTTCCGTCCGGCAAACGCCAGAGCCGGATGCTGCGATCGCTGCTGCCCGAAACCAACAACTGTCCGTCCGGCGAGATCACCAGCGCGTTCACGGAACCGGAGTGGTCCAGGACGGTCTTCAAGCGTGCGCCGCTCGACGCGCGCCACAGGTTGATGGTCGTGTCCTGGCTGCCCGAGGCGAGCAAGGACTTGTCGGGGGACATCGCCACCGACGCCACTTCCTGCGTGTGCCACTTGAGGGTCCTGGTCTTCGTGGCATCGGGCATGCTCCACAGGACCACGGCGGCGTCCGCGCCGCCGGTAACCATCAGCGTCCCGTCCGCGCTCAACGCCAGCGACGCCACCCAGCCGGGAACAGTGGGAATCGAGCCCAGCAAGCCGCCAGCGGGCAGGCTCCACACATTCATGGTGTTGTCCTCGCTGGACGAGATCAGGAAGGTTCCGTCCGGGCTAAGCGCGATGGCATGCACCGCCAGCGTGTGGCCCGCGAGGGTGGCCAGCAGGCTGCCGTCGGCGAGATTCCACAATTTGATCGTCGCATCCGCGCTGCCCGAGGCCAGCATCTGGCCGTCGGGGCTGAACGCGACGCCCGCGATGGCCCCGGAGTGTCCCGCCAGGGTCGACAGCAAGGCGCCGTCCGCCAGGCTCCACACCTTGACGGTGTTGTCCGAGCTGCCCGAGGCCAGCAGCGTCCCGCCGGGCGAGATGGCTAGCGCGCTCACCTTCCCCATGTGCCCGGCCAGCGTGCTGAGCAGCGCACCGTCGGGCAGGCGCCACAGCTTGATGAGCGTGTCGCCACCGCCCGAAGCCAGCAAGGCGCCACTGCCATCGACGGCGAGGGCCAGGACAGAGCCGGCATGGGCATCGCCCACTTGCCGGTTGCAGGTCGTGCGCGAACCGCCGCCGTTACAGGCCGCCACGCTCCCGACGAAAACGGCGCCTGCCGCCCCGAGCAGCGAGGCCGTGAGAAAATCCCTGCGATCGAAACAGTCGGTCATTCTAGCTGCTGCCGGTTCCATCCTTGCGGAGGGAGTCCCGGCCGTCAAGGTTCCGGAGGTAGCCTGTCAATCGCCGTAGGCGAACGAACCCAGGGCAGCGCGGAGCGAGATGCCCTGGCCGTGCGCGAAGGCCGTGGCGGCCGGAATCTCGCGCGGGGGGGGGCCCGTCGGCAATAGTGGCGATGACGGCCTCGGCGGTTTCCCCTCGCGCAAGCTCGACTACTCCGCGAACGCCTTCTTGGACCGCATCTCCTTGAGATTGCCAACGATGCGCGCCAGATCGCTGCCGGGAATGCTGACCATCACGCCATCATCTCCCAGGTCCATGCAAACAAGAAACCGGCGCCCACCCATGGGTGAACGCCGGTAACCAGGAATCTCGGGCGCTAGCCGCAGGTCGGGTTGGTGTTTCCGCTGCAGGTCAGCCCCGCGGTGCTGCAGCTTCGGCCGGAACAGCAGCGCTGTCCGGCGCCGCCGCAGGCCATACAACTCTCGTCCCCCCCAGCTCCCGCGGTCACGCAGATCGTCCCCGTTGCCGTGCAAACGCTGGACGAGCAGCAGGGCTCGCCGGCGTGGCCGCAGGCCACGCACGCGTTGGCGCTACACACCGTATTGCCGGCCGTGCAGCGGTTGTTCGTGCAGCAAGCATCGCCGAGCGCTCCGCACTTGGAGCCGCCGCCGTCGAGGGCCGCGCCGCCGTCGATGACGCCGGACACGCAGGCACTCGCGGAGCAGGTGAGGTTTGCCGCGCTTCCCGTGCTCGCGCAGGCCGCGCCCGCGCGCACGCAGGTCGCGCCGCCCGCCGTGGTCGTCCAGCAGCAACCGCCGGCACTGCACCGATTGGCCGAACAGCAGGCATCGCCGGCCCCGCCGCAGGTTTGACAGGTCCCCGCGTTGTTCCCGGACAAGGCGCACTCGGTGCCGGTCGCCGTGCAGGTGTCGTTCGCGCAACACGCGTCCCCAACACCGCCACAAGGCTGGCACGTGTCGGCGCCGCCCGCGCTTCCTGCGGCCACACAGACCGTTCCGGCAGCGCTGCATGCGCTATTGTCGCAGCAGGGTTGCCCGGCGCCGCCGCACAGGACGCAGTTGCCGCCCGAACAGACATTGCTGGCCAAGGAGCAGGTGTCGCCAGCGCAGCAGATCTCGCCCACCGCACCGCAGGCCACGCACAGGCCACCCGTGCAGGTCGTGCCGGCGGCCGAACAGGCGTCGTTCGCGCAACAAGGCTGGCCCACGCCGCCGCAGGCCTCGCAGGTGCTGCCGTTGCACACCATGCCGCCCGCCGTGCACACGTCGCCCGTGCAACAAGGCTGTCCGGAGGCCCCGCAGGTTCCACACGAGCCGGCTTTGCAGGTTCCGCCCAGGGTCGGACAGGTCGAGCCCGTGCCCGTACAGGCGTTGCCCACGCAGCACCCACCGCCGTTGCAGCTACCACCCGCGCAGCAAGCATTTCCGGCGGCGCCACAGGGCGAGCACGTCCCGGTGCCGGTGCCGCTGCACATGGTTCCCGCGGCGCTGCACGTCCGACTCGCGCAGCAGATTTCGCCGCTGGCTCCGCAGGCGCGACAAACGCCGTTGCTGCATACCGACGACGCGGCCGAACAGGTGTTGCCCGTGCAGCACGCCTCGCCCAGAGCGCCACAGGTCGCAGCCGGGGCGTCAACCGCCCCGCCATCGACCGTTGCGGTTCGAGTCGTCGTCACGGTGCTGGTCACCGTCGAGGTCGGTGTGGTGGTGGTGGTGGTCGTGGTCTGGGTTCGCGTGTTGGTGGCCGTCGCGGTCGGCGTGACCGTGTTGGTGTTGGTGGCCGTCGCGGTCGGCGTGACCGTGCTGGTGTTGGTGGCCGTCGCGGTCGGCGTGACCGTGTGGGTGTTGGTGGCCGTCGCGGTCGGCGTGACCGTGCTGCTCGGCGCATCGCGGACTCCCGCTTCCGTTGCACCTCCATCCAGGCCGGCCTCCGCGCCGGCATCCGTGCTTGACGTGGAGCTGCCTCCGCAACCCGCGACGAACAACGCGGCCGCGCACCATGTGATCCACGCGCCGCCCATGTATCCTGACAACGTTACATCTGATCGCAACTTGATCATGACTGTCCTCCGGGTCCATTAGTGACAGAAAGTGCCTGTTTTCGCCAACATAACGACATCGATTGGCCGATTGCGCTGATAGGATCCGCTGTGCAATCCGTCATTCACCAGGCGCATAGCCAGCAGATTTCGCGGCGTTGGCCGACAGGGTTGGTGTGCTGGAAGACGCTTTTTCTCGCCCTACTGCGGCCCGTCGAACCTAGCCCAGATTGCCGGGGATTTCCTCGATCTTCTCCAGGCTCGGTGGCTGGGCGAGGTGCCTGTCGAACGGGCGCCCCGGCACGCTCCCGATCCTCGTGCAGCCCACAGCCGGTCAGCGCCACGAGGAAGACGCTCGCCAGCGCTTCGTCCGCCCGCGTTCCGACCCGCGCTGCCTCGATCCAGGCTAGGATGGCGTCGTGGCCAAGCAGAAAGACGCCAGCGAACCGGTGATTCGCCTGGTCTCGCATGACCTGCGCAATCCACTCACCGCCGTGCAGCTCAACGCCCAGCTCATCGAGCGCGCGGCGGTCCGCGAGGGACGCGAGAAAGAGGCGCGCTGGGCCGGGCTCATCGCCGCGGCGGCCCGCCGCATGGACGGCATGATCGAGCAACTCGTCGAGGCCGAGCGTCTACGTTCGGGCCACATGCAGCTCGCGCTCCAGCCGGTGGCGCTGGACCAGTTGCTCCGCGGCATGCTGGCGGAAACGAACGCCGACCTCGACCCGCGCCGAGTCCACCTGACCCTGCCCGAGAAACCCGTCGTGGTTTCCGCGGAGCGCGAACGTCTCGGCCGCGCCATTCGTGGCCTGCTTGTCCTGGCCGTACAGGAGGCCGACGGCGCGGCCGCGGCCGAGGTCGAGCTCGGAGCGAAGGACGCGGACGTGTGCTGCTCGATCCATGCCTCCCGGCCGGCGGACGCCCGCGCGGTCTCCGCCAACGCGACCAGCGCTAGCACCCAGCCCGACCCCGGCCAAGGCATCGCCCTGCACTTCGCGCGCACCCTGATCGAGTGTCACGGCGGACGGCTGCGAACCACGCACGGCGACCCGCGCACCATCGGCTTCGAAATCCTTCTGCCCGCGCAATCTGCGGCTACTTCACCCCGTACTTGACCATCTTCTCCCAGAGGTTCTTGCGCGAGATCCCGAGCAGCTCTGCGGCGCGCGCGCGTTCACCCCCCGTGCTCCGCAACACACGTTCGACGTATTCCTTCTCGAACTGGGCCATGACCAAGGCCAGGGGTTCGATGGCGGCGGATGGCGGTGCCTCGACCTGGCCGCGGAAGTCCATGGGCAGATGGTGCGACTGGATCGGCTGTCCGTGCGCGAGAATGATGGCATGCTGGATAGCATGCTTTAGCTCGCGCACGTTGCCGGGGTAGCTATGGGTTTGTAGCGCCGCCCAGGCGGCGGGCGCGATGACCGGACTCTCCGCACCGCTGGGCGTGAATTCGCGCAGGAACTGCTCGACCAGCAGCGGCAGGTCCGCGAGGCGCTCGCGCAGAGGCGGCAGGCGCAACTCGAACACCTTGATGCGGTAGTAGAGGTCCTGGCGGAACTTGCCCTCCGCCGCCAAGGTCCGCAGGTCGCGATTGCTGGCCGAAACCAGGCGGACGTCGACCTTGACCGGGGTGTTGGTGCCGATGGGCTCGAAGACGCCATCTTGCAGAACGCGCAGCAACTTGACTTGAACTTCCGTCGGCATCTCGCCGATCTCGTCGAGGAAGAGGGTACCGCCGTCGGCGGCCTTGAAGCGTCCTTCGCGCCGCTTGACCGCGCCGGTGAAGGCCCCGCGCTCGTGGCCAAACAACTCGGCCTCGATCAAGGTCGCCGGCACCGCGGCGCAGTTGACCGCCACGAAGGGAGCCTGCCGTCGCTCGCTGATGGCATGGAGCATGCGCGCCGCCATCTCCTTGCCCGTGCCGCTCTCCCCCACCAGCAGAACCGCCGCCGAGCTGGCCGCGATGGCGCCGATCTGCTCGCGCAGGTGCACCATGGCCGGCGAACGGCCCTCGATCATCTGATCGGCGTGCTTGGCCGCGAGCTCGGCGCGTGCCTCGGCCAACTCACGCAAGAGCTGCCCGCGTTCGTCGATGCGGTGGACGATGGCCAGCACCTCGGGCAGCTCGAAGGGTTTGGTCACGTAGTCAACCGCGGTCTCCTTGACCGCAGCCACCGCTTCCTGGATGGTCCCGAACGCGGTCATCAGCACGACATGGGTGTCGGGGCGTTCGTCGCGCAAGCGGCGCAGAATAGTGAATCCGTCCACCTTGGGCAGCCGAACATCGCTCATCACCAGATGGAAGGTCTGACGATCGAGGCAGTGCATGGCCTCGCCGCCATCGGCGGCAAGCGAGACGCGGTGGCCAAGCTCACGCAGAGCCTCGCCGAGCGGCAGGCGAATGTCGGCCTCGTCGTCTACGAGCAGGATATCCAGCATGGCAGGCCCGCAGTCTCTACCAGGAACGCAAGGGCCGATAGTGAAACCCGCTCCCGAGAAAAGCAAGCACCTCGGGCTCGCTTGGATTGGTGCACGGCTTGCATTCGCGGCAGCGCTGAATTGTCATGCAGGAAAAGCGCGACCCTCCGACGGGCGCGGGCGGTGAAGATTCTCTCGTCATGCGAGGTTACACGTGGCGGTTCAGCCCATCGAGCAAGGCCGTACGCGCTCGCCGACCTGGAGGACAAACGCGGCACACGTTTCGATCTGGTAGCGCTAGCCGCCCCCGACGTCACCCAACGGTGACGCGTACGAGAGGCGGGACCGAGCATGGCAATGGGGCCTGGATAGCCGGGCTGCATGGGCCAGAGGTTCGTCGTGAAGAACGATGACCGTGAATTCTGCAGGCACGATTTCCTGGCCGGGTTATCGCACGAGCTATTGGACCAGATAGCCTTCAATCTCATCGCGTAGCGCGAGCCGGGCCCGATGCAGTCGCGCTTTCACCGCGGCTTCCGTGATCCCGAGCGACCGGGCAGCCTGACGAGTCGACCAACCTTGAATTTCGCGCACCTGGAACACGGAACGCAGGGTCGCCGGCAGCTTGTCGACCGCGCGCTGGATCACACGCCTCAGCTCATGCGCCTCCAGTTGCTCGTCGGGGCGAAGCCGCGCGCCTCGCTCCACCACCCGCTGGGTATCCGCGGCATCGAGGGCGGAAGCACCGAGGCCGAAGTCCATGAATTGGGGGCGCCGGCTCCGCCCGCGTAGGTGCATGAGCGAGGCATTGACCGTCACCCGATAGAGCCAGCTGCCAATCTGCGCCCGGTCCTCGAAGCCGGGCAGTTTCCTCCAGGTCGTCACGAACACGTCTTGCAGAACCTCCTGGGCGTCGTGCTCGTTGCGAACGAAGCGTCGGGCGAGTCGAAACAGGTTCTGCTCGTGCCGCCCAAGTAACTCCTCGAATGCGCCGATGTCGCCGGCTCGCGTACGTGACACCAGCGCGTCGTCCGTGAGGGGTTTCAGGGCGCCGCGGGTTTCTGGGCTGGTCGAGAGCTCGGCCAGCGACGGAATCTCGGCCTGGTTGGATGAGTGGGGGGTGGCGTACGTGTTCATCGGTTGCCCTCCATGAAGTTCGGTCGCGGCCCATCCTCCGGATGCTCCGGCGGTGGACCGAAAGGCGGCCACAGAGATTCACGTACGCAATCTCCGTGCCGAGCCCCATCCCTGGCCGGTTCATCGGCCCCTGCACACGCGGCGATGCCTGCGTTCGGCCCGTGACTGGACCCGCGGAAGGTCGAAAGCTACCCGAGATTCGCGGACTTCATGCGCAGCCCGCACACTTGCTCCGCCATCCTTCTCTCGGTCGTGAAGGCCAGGCTGCGCGCCAGGGCGGGGCTGAAGTTGGCGACCTTCGTTCGCTCGATCTTGTCGCAGATCTAGATGAATTCGTGAAGACAGGGTGCAGTCACCGTGGCGATGTCGGCCAGCAAAGGTGGTTGGAGCTTGTCGCATCTCCTGTTCCGGACCGCCGCCGTGGCGATACCGTTTGCCATCGTGGCTGCGGCGCTCTTCTCGACGTAAGCCGCATCGCGTCTCAGAATGTCACATCGCGCCTCTCGCCTTGAATCGTCACGTTGCATCATGTGGCTCGTCGCGTCCTCCAGGCTCAGCACCATCCGATTCGCCCCTCACGGCTCAAACCACCGGCGGTCCGCCGGCATGAAGGAGTGGCGCCCAGGCATCTTTCTACTAGAGTAGCAGCCACTGGTTGATTGACCTCGAAGGTCACTCCATGGGATGTAGCTCGCGAGTCTCCCTCGCATTGGAGGAGTTGCAATGAATCGGAACCCATTGGTCAAGGTGTTGGCTGCGGTTGCCTGCGCGGTTGCGGGATTGTCGCTTATCCATTGCAATCAACCGCCCTCGGTCATCTCACCCTCAAACAGCGCTGGCAGCGGGGGCCACGGTGGCTCCACGACTGTCCGTAGTGACGCCGCCGTGGCCGGCCCCGACGTCGACAAGGTCTCGATCAATACGGACGTGCAGCCGATATGGTACGCGGAATCCGACGCGCCCCATGCGCCCGACATCCCGCCCGCGCCGAGCGCCGACGCCAACTGCGGCAGCGTCGCGAGCAGCACGACTCGCCAGCCGGTCGACGTTCTGCTGGTGCTCGATCGCTCCGCATCGATGGATTACAGCATCGCGGAAGACTGCTACTGCTCCAGCACGACGGCCACGGCCGGCACGGTTTGCTCCAACACGACGAACTGCACGACTCGGTGGAATTCCGTCAAACCCGCGGTGACGACGACGTTGTCGACCTCGACCTACGTCAACTGGGGTCTCAAGTTCTTCCCTTCGCCCAACACCAGCACAAGCTGCGGCGAAACAACGACGATGGAAGTCAAGGTTGACGCGAGCTCCGCGTCCGACATCGAGTCTCAGGTCAACAACGCGACGCTCAGCCTCAGCACGCCGACCGCGGCGGCGATCAACGCCGCCACCGCCTATTTGAAGACGCTCACGGATACGAACAAGAAGTTCATTCTGGTGGCCACGGATGGCGAGCCCAATTGCGGCGGCACCCCCGCCAACATCAATACGCCCGACCTCACCGGCGCAAACACCGCCGCGACCGCCGCCCGGGCGGCTGGATTCCCGGTCTACGTCATCGGCATCGGGCCGAACTTGAGCAACTTGACCCAACTCGCCGCGGCCGGCGGTACCACGGATTTCTATCCCGTCACTTCGCCGGACCAACTCGCCAGCGCCTTGTCGTCCATCAGCAAGGTCGTCGGGTCGTGCACCTTCCAGTCCCAAGACCCACCGCCCGATCCGGAGAACGTCGCGGTCTACGTCAACAAGCAACTGATCGCCAAGGATCCGAACGAGGGCTGGCAGTATGGTGCCACCAACCAAGAGATCGTGCTCAAGGGCTCGTATTGCGACCACATCACCGCGGGCGAAGACACGACCGTCCAGATCCTCTTCGGCTGCCCCGGCGCCCCGCCCTTCCCGCCTTTCGTGCCCTGATCCACTACCTTCGAGATTCTTCGCCCGGAGCGACGATTTTTTCAGCGGTCGTGTCATGAGGCTTCAGGCTCTAGGCTTCGGACTTCAGGCTATATGCAGGCGCGTGTGTCGAGATCCAGCAAAGCTCAAGGTCTTCGCCATGGCAGACGATCGGGTCGACTGTGTCTAGCGCGCGACCGCTCGTTTTCCGTCCGAGGAGCGCTTCGGGCTGCAAGCACAGATCCGGCGGGCAGCCGTCTCGGTCCCGAAGAGAGAACCTGAAGCCTGAAGCCTGGAGCCTGGAGCCTTGGGTTGCGGGCGCTGATCGCCGCTCTCGACCAGAGAATCTGAAGCCTGGAGCCTGGAGCCTNNCTCGCCGGACTCTGCGGTTTGCCCGATGTCGAGCTTCGCCAGCGCGTGGCCGCGGCCCGGCAAAAGCTCTACCAGATGCCACGCACCCCGGAACGGCGGATGACAGCGGCGACCGTCGGACCTGCCTCATCGTCGTGATGATTTCGAGCCCATTGTATTTGCAGGCTCGCAGCCGCAGAATCTCATCGTCTGGAGCCGCACTGCCCATTCCCACG
>PNBO01000403.1:1497-6534 GCA_003136095.1 Myxococcales bacterium | reverse complement strand
CCCTGGTCACGGCGGAAACCGGCCACCTGTGCTTCGCCACCCTGCACACCAACGTGGCGGTGCAGACCATCAACAGCATCATCGACGTGTTTCAGCCCTACCAGCAGTCGCTGATCCGCGCCCAGCTCTCCTTCGTGGTGGAAGGGATCATCAGCCAGGCGCTCCTGCCGCGGGCCTCGGGTCAGGGGCGGGTTCCGGCGCTGGAGGTGATGATTCCCAACGCGGCCGTTCGCAACCTTATCCGCGAGGACAAGATCCATCAGATCTATTCCATCATGCAGATCGGGCAGGGCAAGTCGGGCATGCAGACCATGAACCAGAGTCTCGCCAGTCTCTACCTGCGCCGGCTCATCTCGCTCGAGGAGGCGATGGGCCACAGCTCCGAGCCAGAGGAGCTCGAGCAGATCATCTCGACCGGTGGGGCCGGGGCCGTCCGGCAGGCCAACCGCCCGATGGGGAGAGGGTAGCAAGCCATGGCAGCGCAGACGAAAGCCTTCATTTGGGAAGCCCGCACCCGCACGGGCGAGGTCAAGAAGGGCGTGATGGAGGCCGAGAGCGAGGAGGCCGTCCACAACAAGCTCAAGCTGCAGCAGCTCTCGCCAGTCCTGGTGAAGAAGCAGCCGATTCAGCTCACGCTGCCCACTATTGGCACCGGGGTCAAGGTCAACGACATCGTGGTCTTCACGCGTTTGTTCGCGACCATGATCGACGCCGGCTTGCCCATCGTGCAGTGCCTGGAGATCTTGTCCACGCAGGCCGAGAACAAGCGCTTCGGCAAGATCTTGGCGCAGATCCGCGGCAGCGTGGAAGGGGGTCTGACCTTGTCGGATGCGATGAAGCGCTTCCCCAAGATCTTCGACCAGCTCTTCGTCAACCTGGTCGCGGCCGGCGAGGCCGGCGGCATCCTGGACACCATTCTCCAGCGTCTGTCGGTTCACCTGGAGAAGAACCAGAAGCTTATCCGCCGGGTCAAGGGCGCCATGAGCTACCCGATCATCGTTCTCTGCATCGCGGCCGTCGTGGTCGTGGTCTTGTTGACCAAGGTCATCCCGGTCTTCGAGAAGATGTTCAAGGACTTCGGTGGCGGCAAGCTGCCTGCCCCGACGCAGTTCGTAATCGATCTCTCGTACGCCATGCGCAACTATCTGCCCTACATCGTCGTCGGGGGCATCCTGCTCTTCGCGGGCTGGAGGGCGATTCTGCGCACCCGGAAGGGGAGGCTGGCCTGGGACGCGATGACGCTCAAGCTTCCCGTCCTGGGCAACGTCTTGCGCAAGACGGTGGTCGCGCGCTTCACGCGCACCATGGGAACTCTCCTCTCGTCCGGCGTGCCCATTCTCGACGCCATGGAAATCGTGGGCAAGACCGCCGGCAACACCGTGGTCCAGGACGGCATCATGTTCGTGCGCGCGCGCATCTCGGAAGGCAAGGACATGTCGACCCCGCTCATGGAGACCGGCCTCATGCCGCCCATGGTGGTTCAGATGATCAGCGTCGGCGAGCAGACCGGCGCGCTCGACGCCATGCTGACGAAGATCGCCGATTTCTACGAGGAAGAAGTCGACGTCGCGGTCGCTTCCATGACCAGCATGATCGAGCCTCTGATGATGGTGTTCCTCGGTACCGTCGTCGGCGGCTTGGTCATCGCGATGTACCTGCCCATCTTCGAGATGGCCGGCAACATCAAGAGCTAGCCGACCACCGCCGTGTGACGCTCGTGGGGGGCAATCAACCAGTCAGCGGGAGCGACGGGCCTGCCGCGGATTCGACCGGCAAGCAGCCGCTGGCGGGCGACGGCGGGTTCACCGCGGTAGGGGCCGCGCCCCTGGCCATGATGGAGGAGCCCTCCTCCCTGCCCATCGAGGACCGGCCGCGCGGCGAGGCCCTGCGCATCGTCACCTACCTCATGCTCGTGCGCACGGCGCTGGCCACGGTGCTCATGCTCTCGGTGGTGATTCTGGCCTGGACGGTCGGCTCGCCCGAGACCCTGTCGAGCCCCTTCGGCCGCTTCGTGTTCGGCCTGCTGGCCACGACCTACCTGGCGAGCCTGGCCTATGCCATCAGCCTGCGGCGTATCCAAGATCCTGTGCGCTTCGCCGACATCCAGATCGGCGTGGATCTGGTGCTGGTGACCCTGCTGATTCACTCGACGGGCGGGGCGCAGAGCGGTTACACCTTTCTCTATCTCGTGGACGTGGTCGCGGTCGTGTCGCTGCCCAAGGGGTTCGGCGCCGCCAGCGCCTCGGTGGCCGTCGCGTTGCTCTACGTGTGCATCTCGCTGCTCGGCTACCTCAAGGTGCTGCCGCCGCTCACTGGGCAGACTGTCTTCCCGTGGGATATGACCCGCGAGGATTTCGTCTTTCGCCTCGTGGTCTTCCTGGCCGGCCTGGTTTCCGTGGGCTCGCTCGGCGCGGGCCTGGCCAGGCAGCGACGCAAGGTGGGCGAGCGGCTGGTCAAGCACCAGCAGATGGTGGGCGATCTGGCGTCGCTGCACCAGAACACCATCCGATGTTTGCCCTCGGGTCTCGTGACCACGACCCTCGATGGCAGCATCACCACGATGAACGACGCGGCCTGCGAGATCCTGGGGCTGATGGGCCAGCCACCCATCGGCCAGACGCTGGCCAGCCACATTCCGTCACTGGACGGTCTTCTGGCCGGCGCGGGCTCGCTGGGCCGTATCCTGCGCGATGAGGTGGACGTGGTCAGAGCCGACGGGCGCCAGCGGCGCCTCGGCCTCTCGGCCACCCTGCTCTCCGACCATGCCGGCACGGTCATCGGACGGGTCATCCACTTTCAGGATCTGACCGATCTTCGCCACATGGAGCAGGCCGTGGTGCGGGCCGAGCATCTGGCGGGCATCGGCCGGTTGGCCGCCAACATCGCGCACGAGATCCGCAATCCCTTGGCCAGCATCTCGGGCGCGGTCGAGGTGCTCAAGCGTCTCCCCGGCGCGGACGCGGAAACCAGCAAGCTGGTCGATATCGCCGTGCGTGAGGTGGACCGGGTCAACGCGCTCATCAGCAACTTTCTCGACTACGCACGCCCACGCACCGATGAGCGGCAGCGCCTCGATCTGGGCGAGATGGTCGGGGAGATCGCCAAGATCTTCGAGCAGGAACGGCGCACGGAAGCGGTGGTGTTGCAGCTCGACGCGCCGGGCGGAATCTTCGTCGAGGCCGCCGCGGGACAGATGCAGCAGGTGCTGTGGAATCTGCTGCGCAACGCCGTGGATGCGATGCCCAAGGGCGGCACCATCCACCTGGCGGTCGGCCACAAGGACAGCGATCCGCGGCTGGCCGTGCTGGTGGTTCGCGACACGGGCGTGGGGATTGCCAAGGCCGACCTGGATCACATCTTCGAGCCCTTCTTCTCCCGTAAGCCGGGCGGCACTGGGCTCGGCCTCGCCACCACTGTGCGCATCGTCGAGGCTCATCGGGGCACCATCGAGGTCGGCAGCCAGCCCGGCAAGGGTACGACCTTCACCATCAAGCTCCCCCGCGTCTATTGACATGGGAACCCTCAAAGGGTTCCCAAACCTTCCCGCGCTCTGGCTTCGCCGGGCTGAGCCCGGCTGCGCCTACGCGATCATGGGAACTCTGGGAGGGTTCCGGGTGCAATTGGCAAGGCCAGAAAGCTCCGCTAGAGTAAATGACTTTGCCGTGAAGAACGAAAGCCAACGCCAGGGTGCCTGGCCGCCCAACGCAGTGGCGAACGAGGACACGCCCGCCATCGTTCGCGAAGAGGAATCGCTCTTGCGCGTCGTCCTGGCCGCCCTCGACCATGCGCGGACGCGCTCGCACACCCCGGTCGACGACACGGCCGCGCTCATCGAGCTGCGCGATGCTCTGGCCGAGGCCAAGCCGGAGGATCAAGGACCGCTACTCGAACAGATGCATCGGATCGAGGCGCTCTCCCGCCAGCGTGGCAAGGGCGCAAGCCCGCCGGTCGACCGGCGGGCGCCCTACTTCGGTCATTTGCGCTTGCTGCAGGACGGACGCCACCGCGACGTTCTCCTCGGCCAGCGTGGCTACGTCGAGGCGGGCGGCTCCGTGCAGATCGTGGACTGGCGGCACGCTCCGGTTTCGCGGCTCTACTACCGCTACGAGGAAGGCGACCGATTCGAGGAACGGCTCGGTGAACGGGAGGTCGAAGGGGAAATCCTCGCCCGCCGGACGGTGACCATCGTGGATGCGGAGCTGCGGCGGGTGGCCGCAGCGCAGGGGATCTTTTCCCGCGAGCCGCCGGAGCAAGCCTGGCGCAGCCTACCTCCTGCGCACGTTCGCTTGGGCACTTCCCGACCGCCGGCCAGCAACGCGGCCCACGGCGGCCCGCGTCTCGGATTCGTCAGCGACGGGCGGCGGCGGCCGGACCGTTTCTTGCCGGCCATTGCCGCGCTCATCGACCCGCGCCAGTTCGAGCTCATCAGCCGGCCGAGCTCGGGGACCATCGTCGTGCAGGGCTCGGCGGGAAGTGGCAAGACCACCATCGGCCTGCATCGCATCGCCTACCTGAACTTCGCCGAGCCTGGCTACTTCCGCGCCGAAGACATGCTGGTCATCGTGCATGAGCGCGCCCTGGCCGCCTACGTCTCGCGCGTGCTGCCGGGGCTCGAGGTGCCGGGGGTGAGGGTGCAGACCTTCGGCGCCTGGGCCGAGTACGTGCGCAAGTCGACGTTGCCCGGTCTGCGCTGCGAGATTACGGACACCACCCCACCGGCGGTGATGCGCGCCAAGTCCCACGGGGCGATGCTCGCCATCTTGGCCGACCGGCAGGTCGCGCTGGCCGCGTGGTGTCGGCGGACGCTGGCCGCGGCGCTCGCCGATCTCGAGGGCGCGGATGCCGTGCTCGCCGCCTGGGACGGTAGCCGCGGCCCGGTGGACGCGCGGGTGACCGCGCTGGCGCGCTGGCTGAAGGAGGCGGCCGTGTCGGCGCTGCTGCGCGCACGCCTCGAGGCCTGTGGCGCGCGACTGCGCGCGCGCACGCGCGACGTGCTCGGCGAGTGGGCTGCCCTGCTCACCGATCGCGAGGCCTTCC
>PNBO01000403.1:0-1477 GCA_003136095.1 Myxococcales bacterium | reverse complement strand
CTCCAGCGCGGCCCGCTCCTCGGAGCCAAGGGCGCTCTCGCCTACCATCACCTGATGATCGACGAGGTGCAGGACTTCGGGCCAGTGGAGCTCGCGGTCCTCCTCGACTGCACGACCGCGCGGAAATCGGTCACCCTGGCGGGCGATGCCAACCAGGCCATCGCGCCCGAGCATGGTTTCGAGAACTGGACAGCCATGCTGGCCCGCCTGGGCCTGCCGCACGAATGCGTCGAGCCCCTGCGCATCAGCTATCGCTCGACGCGGCAGATCGTGGACGCCGCTCTCCACGTGCTGGGTTCCCTGCTGGGCGACCAGCGGCCGGCCGCTCCGCGCACCGGCGCCGAGGTCGAGGCCTTCCCCTTCGCCTCGCCGGGCGAGGCGTGCGAGTTCCTCGTGTGCGTGCTGCGCGACCTGATCGAGAGCGAGCCGCAGGCCTCTGTCGCCCTCATCGCGCGCCATCCCGAGCAGGCCCGCGCCTACTTCGAGGCGCTGGCCGCGGCCGAGGTGTCCGGCCTGCGCCTGGTGGCCGACCAGGACTTCTGCTTCCGGCCGGGCATCGACGTCACCGATGTCCGGCAGACCAAGGGGCTCGAGTTCGACATCGTGATCCTCCTCGAAGCCAACGCGCAGTCCTATCCCAACAGCGACCATGCGCGCCGCTTGCTCCATGTGGCCATGACCCGCGCCGCCCACCAGCTCTGGGTCACGTACACAGGGCAACCGTCGCCGCTGCTGCCGGACCTGCGGCACTAGTCCTGGAAGAAGCGATTCAGCGCCCAGACCTCGCGCGCGCGCAGGCCCTGAAAGCGAATGCCCATGCCGGCGGCTTGGTCGGGTCCTCCGGGCTCAACCCAGCGGACCTCGCCCGTCACTTCGATCGGCTCTGGCTGGGTCGGGATGCGAAAGCGAATCTGCAGCCGGGATTGCAGGGGGAAGGTCTCGTTGGTTTCGACGAAAACCCCGCCCAGGGAAATGTTCCCGGTGGTGGCGGTATGCGTGCGATTGCCGGCGACGACCTCGACATCCAGGCGGCGAGCGTAACGGGGATCTGTGCGACGAAAGTGGTCTGACACCAAACTAGCCTCTCGGGTGGCGTGATCCTTCTACCACCCTAGCGCCAATCTTAGGGATAGTTGGCTGACGAATCAATCGCTGGCAACGATTCCGTGGGGTTCCGGCGCACTGTGCCTCGCCGCAACACGGGCCCGCCCCCGGGTAGGCCATGGCTCTCCGCGAAGACTAGCCACTGTCTTTCCTCGAGGAATTGGGTACTATGAAGCCATCCTGGCGGGGAAGAGCTGTCGCCCGCCTTTTCGCCAACCATCCCTCTCGCCCGAGCACGACCCATGGACAAGGACCAAGAGCGCAGTTTCCTCGAGACACTTGCGCGGGCCTTGGCCTCGCTGCCCTTCGATCTCAAGGTCCTGCTCGAGGCGGTTTCCGACCCGGATCTCGAACACGAGGTGCGCGAGATCGC
>PNBO01000276.1:1907-2764 GCA_003136095.1 Myxococcales bacterium | reverse complement strand
CTGGCCAAGCTGCTGGCCCTGCCCAGCTTGCCGCGGCTGGTGCTGCCCCCCGAGCTCGCGCTGCGCGAGGTTTCGGTGGTACCGCAACCCATCTTGAAGATCGGTCCGCCCGCCGCGCGCCCCCGCTGGTACGCCGGGGCCGATCGGCTGGTGGCCGAGCTGCGCTTCGACTATCAAGGCGAGCTCGTGCTCTACGACCAGGGCCAGGCGATCGTCCGGCGAGTCGAAGAACGGCTCCTCATCAGGCGCGATCTCGAGGCCGAGAGCGCCGCCGCCGTGAAGCTGGCGGGGCTCGGCTTCCGCAGACCTGTCCCCGCGATGCAGTGGGCAGGCGAAGTGAGGGGATTCGAAGTGGCGCCCAAGCACGTGCCCGCCGCCGTACGCAAGCTGCTTGCCGACGGCTGGCGGGTCGAGGCCGACGGCAAGCTCTATCGCCGGCCCGGCCGCTTCAAGCTCGAGGTGACGAGCGGCATCGACTGGTTCGATCTCAGCGCGACGGTGGACTTCGATGGACTGCCCGCGTCTCTGCCCCAGCTGCTGCGCGCCTTGCGCCGCGGCGAGAACACGGTGGTGCTCGGGGATGGCAGCCTCGGCATCCTGCCCGAAGAGTGGCTGGCCAAGTACGGCCTCTTGGGCGAGCTCGGCAGCGCCCAGGGCGACAAGCTGCGCTTTCGCCGCAGCCAGGCCGGCATCCTCGACGCCGCCCTGCTGGCGGCCGAGGCCGACGCCGACAGTCGGGTGGACGAGATGTTCGCGCGGGCCCGCACCGAGCTGGCCCGCTTCGACGGCATCGCCGCAGAAGACGAGCCCGCGGGATTCAGGGGCAAGCTGCGCCCTTACCAGAAACAGGGTCTCGG
>PNBO01000276.1:0-1790 GCA_003136095.1 Myxococcales bacterium | reverse complement strand
GACTGCGATTACGTGATACTGGACGAGGCCCAGGCCATCAAGAACGCGGACTCGGAGTCGGCCAAGGCCGCCCGCCTGCTGCGCGGCCGTCATCGCCTTGTGCTGTCGGGCACCCCCATCGAGAACCACGTGGGCGAGCTGTGGTCGCTGTTCGAGTTCTTGAACCCCGGCATGCTCGGGGCAAGCCGCATCGCCGAGGGCGCGACCGCCGGTTCGCGTCCCCGCCCCGAGGTCGTGGCCCTGCTGGCCCGCGCGTTGCGGCCGTTCATCTTGCGACGAACGAAGGAGGCGGTCGCGCCCGAGCTGCCGCCCAAGCACGAGGAAACCATCCTGTGCGAGCTCGAGCCCGGGCAACGACGGCTTTATCAAGAGCTGCGCGAGCACTACCGCGCCAGCCTCCTCGGCCGGATCGAGGAACAGGGCCTCGCCAAGGTGAAGCTGCACGTGCTGGAAGCGCTGCTGCGGTTGCGCCAGGCCGCTTGCCATCCCGGCCTCATCGACGGAAAGCGCGCCAAGGAACCGAGCGCCAAGCTGGAGGTGCTGCTGCCCCGCCTGCTCGAGCTGCGCGAGGAAGGCCACAAAGCGCTTGTCTTCTCGCAGTTCACCAGCTTCCTTGCCCTCGTCCGTACCGCGCTCGACGCCGCCCAGGTGAGCTACGAATACCTCGACGGCAAGACCCGCGATCGCGAAAAGCACGTGGCGCGCTTCCAAACCGATCCCGATTGCGGCCTGTTCCTCATCAGCCTCAAGGCCGGCGGCGTCGGTCTCAACCTCACCGCCGCCGACTACGTGTTCGTCCTCGACCCCTGGTGGAACCCCGCCGTGGAAGCCCAGGCGGTCGACCGCGCGCACCGCATTGGACAAGACAAGCGGGTCTTCGTCTATCGTCTGCTGGCCAAGGAGACCGTCGAAGAGAAGGTCGCCGTGCTCCAGGCCGCGAAGCGCGGCCTCGCCGAGTCCATCATCACCGGCGACAACAGCCTGCTGCGCGACCTCGACCGCGAGACCCTGGAAGCCCTGCTGGGGTAGCGCGCAGAATCTGCATCGTGGAGCCGACCGGCCCGATCACGGATGACCCCACGCTGGCGGCTCATTGGTACAGGCCATCCAGACCAACGCCTACGACGACTTCGTGGCGAAGGGCTCCGCCTGCTTCAAGGCTGCGGTCCGGCCGGCACCGCCAGAGAGAGCTCGAAATGCCATTGGCCCAGGCAGCTAGGCTCCGCCGCCATCACCGGACAAGCCTTGAAGGCCAATAGCCCGCAGATCAAGGCAAGGCCAAGCTTCCCCTCGCGTGTTGTGCCGGGCACTCTCCGCCGCGCATCGCTCATGCCTGTTGGTTGTCTACATCGCACGGCTTTGCGGTCGCAAGCGCCCTGGCAATGCGGCGAGAATGAGACAGAATGGCCACACCATGAAACGGTTCCTGGTCCACTGGGGCATCACGGCGGTTGCTCTGGCCGCGGCCGCTCACATCGTACCCGGCATTCACGTCAGCTCGCTGCCATCCCTGCTTTTGTCGGCGATCGTGCTCGGCCTGGTCAACGCTTTCGTAAGACCGGTGTTGATCTTGCTCACCCTCCCCATCACCATCCTGACCTTGGGGCTGTTCTATTTCATCGTGAACGGCGCTGCCTTTGCCTTGGCCGCGGCACTGGTCCCCGGCTTCACGGTTTCCTCGCTGGGCTCGGCAGTCCTGGGGTCGCTGGTCGTTGGGCTGGTTTCCTGGATCCTCGGCTGGCTGTTGCGCCCGCCGGCCGCCGCTTCCGGCCAACCCTCTTCATGAGGAC
>PNBO01000190.1:1596-2808 GCA_003136095.1 Myxococcales bacterium | reverse complement strand
TCGGCCATCTCTCCGCGAATGATTTCGATAAGTTAGCTACTCTCCATTTGTTTCTAATGTTTCCATTGTGCCTGGACGTGAAAAGCAACGTCAGCGGGCCACCGGAACGTCAAGATATGCCGTGATTTCTGGCCATGGGTCAAGATGAAGTTAGCCTCGCCCTGCTGCCAAGGCGGGCACGGCCCGCCACGCTCGCAATCGGCCTCACCATCGGGGACGATGGCCCGCGGATGACTTCTTGGCGAACCTCAGCGATCATGCGGAAACGCCACCGAAAAAGCGAATGGCTTTGTGCCTGATAGACAACAGGATCTTCAAAGAGGGGCTGTTCATGCGCACCATTCCGTATCTTGGTCCGATGTTCGTGGTGATTGCGTCGCTCGCTTGCACCAACGGCAAAGCTGGCAGCGGTCGGGTGGGCGACGCCGCGGTGGTTTCCGGTGACGTGGGGACAGGTGGCGGGGCCGGAACCGGCGGCAGCCCGGGCGTAGGTGGGAGTGCGGGCGCGACAGGCGCGGGGTCAGGCGGCAGCGCAGGGGCGGGCGGCAATGCCGGCGCAGGTGGAGGCGCAGGCGGCAGCGTGAAAGCGGACGCCAACGCCGGTACGGGCGGAGGCGCGGGCGCGGACGTTAGCATGGGCACGGGTGGAGGCGGGGGCGCCGACGCAAGCAGGAGCACCGGCGGGAGCACGGGCAGAGACGCCGGCTTGGGCAGCGGCGGGAACACGCACGCGGATGCAAGCTTGGGCACGGGCGGGAGCGTGCGCACGGACGCAAGCGCGGGCACGGGCGGAATCATGGGCACGGGCGGGAGCGCGGCTGCTGACGTTGGCACCGGCACCGGCGGCAGCGTTGGCGGGGACGCAGGCGGTAGCCTCGACGCCGCCACGCCGCCCACCTTCTCCGTCGATTTCATCACCGCCGACCAGTCGCGCTTCTACAGCCGCGCCGACAACGGCGGCAGCGTCACCTTTGGCGCCGCCAACTCCAGCGCCGCGGACAACGCCGTGGCCGAGCTCGTCTTCAAGGGCAACGCATCGCTCGGCCCTGGAGACAAGCTGACCCCGGACTACGCCACCGAGATCGGAACCAACCAGTCCTTCAGTTACGGCACCTACCGCACGCGCGTGCAGCTGGCCCAGTGCAGCTCCAGCGAGGAACTGGTAAACGGCGTCTTCACCTACTTCAACGACGGCAAGGACCACGACGGCGA
>PNBO01000190.1:0-1538 GCA_003136095.1 Myxococcales bacterium | reverse complement strand
GCTTTCCCGACCCCAACGCCTTCTACGAGATGGGGTTCGAGTGGCACGCCACCTCCTTGCGCTACTTCATCGTCTTCGGCGGCAAGGAGGTCACGCTGTGGACCTACACCGACGCAAAGTACATCCCGTCGNNCGGCCGACTATCCAGCCAGCGACGCCGTCATGCGGGTGGACTGGTTCCGGTACTGGAAGGAATAGGCAAACGCCGGTTGCGTAGTCCTACGGGCCCACGCCCATGTCGGCGAAAGGCGGGGCAACGAAGTTCGGTAGTGACATCGCGGGCGAGCTCGCGCTGATGGCCAGGTTCCCGCCGGCCTCGTCGACGAACAGCACGGTGGCATCGGAAAGGTTGTCCTTGATCGAGGCGTATGCGGCGTAGGTGGTCGCATCCCCGCTCTGGAAGGTCGCGTTGCCGGCGCCCACGTTGCGCTCGAACACGCAGCCCTCGGGCTTGAGCCAGTGGCTCCCGCTCGCGCTGACCACGGCCCAGTCGTTGGGGATCGCGGCACAGGCGGGATACTTGCTCAGCCATGGCTCCTGCTGGTAGCCGACGTTGGCGAGCTTCTCGAGCAGGTTCCAGCTGTCGCCAGGAGTGTTGTTGGGAGTGCCGTTCGGTAGCCAGTCCACACAGCGGCTGTCGGCCGCGATGCCCTCCCCGGAGTGGGCAATGATGTTGTTGACCATCACGTTGTCGCGGCCACCGCCGTGCAGGATGCCGTGTCCGGTGATCTTGGAGAGGACATTGCCTTGCACCAGGATCCCGGACAGGCAGTCGTCGAGATAGATGCCGTGCACGCCGTAGCCGACGAACACCGACGAGATGTCGTGCAGGTAATTGTACTGGACCTGGTTGCCGCGCGCGCCCCAGTCGCGCCCGGAGTAGATAGCGCCAGCGTCGCTGGTCTGCTGGCACACGTGATGAAGCTCGTTCAGCTCGATGAGGTGCTCGTTGCCCCAGTAGAGGATGCCGGAATGGGGAGACGAGTAGATCAGGTTATGGCTGGCCCGCTGCCCCGACCCGTCNNGCCGGTGTGTACATGAACTCGAAGCGAGAGAAGTCGTGGATGCGGCAGTACTCGACGTAGTTCTTGCCGGCGGTGAGCGATTTGCGATCGCCGCCCGAGAGCGCAACGCCACTGGCGCCTGGCCCCGAGATCTCGCAGCTGGAGATCCCGTTGTGCGTGCCGGAGATCTGGACGGCGTCGGTGCCCGCGGCGAGCAGGCGAAGATGCGACAGAACGACGTCCGAACCGTTTTGCACCGTGATCAGAGCGTCGCGGCTCGACTCGAGGGTGATGCCGTCGAGGGTGAGGTACTTGGTGCCGTTGATGGACACCACCGGATCGGACAGCATCGACACCACCATGCGGTGTCCGGCAAGCGGTGTTGCGGGCGGCAAGAAATAGAGGATGCCGGCGCTGCGGTCGATGTGGTACTCGCCGGGCACGGTCAGCTCCTCGAGCAGGTTCTCGGCGTACCACGGCTGCCCGTCGGCGATGCCGTAGCCGGGAGCCGTGGCCATCGACAGGTGCTTGGTC
>PNBO01000298.1 GCA_003136095.1 Myxococcales bacterium | reverse complement strand
GAACCGCTGCGACCACCGCTCGCGCCGCCGGTTCCCGGCTGGCCGCCCGAGCCGGTCGCCACGCTGCTGCCGCCCGAACCACTGCGACCGCCGGTGCGGGTCGCGCCGCCGGTTCCCGGCTGGCCGCCCGAGCTGGTCGCCCCGCCGGTTCCGCTCGCGCCGCCGGTTCCCGGCTGGCCGCCCGAGCTGGTCGCCCCGCCGGTTCCGATTTCGCCGCCCGAACCGACCACTCCCCCGCTCCCGGTAGTCCCTCCCTCGCCGGATTTGCCTCCGACTCCCGATCCTCCGGTACCCGTGGAAATGACCGATGCGCCCGATGAGCAAGCAGCGCTCGCAATCGCGAGCACAGCAACCGTTGTACGCAAGAAGCGGCTTGATGTCATGCGTTCCTCTTTATTTGGGAGTTGAACGGTCGGAATCTGTCAGGGGTCGACTTCGCGTCCACGGGGCCAGCTGATCTGTCAGGGGCGATGCGACGAACACGATAAGCAGGGAAAGGACGAGCAGGTGGAATCCTCTTGCGAGCATCCAACCCGTTTGGGGCAGAGGCCGTTGTGATCAGCAGTGGCGGGAGCCCCTGAATTCCGTCTGGCGTGTGATCGCCGTGACGTCCCTACGCTCTCCACGTCGCCAGCCTGGGCCGGCGCGGCGTCGAGCATGACGCCCTCGTCAGGCGTCGGTCGTCCGATTGCCACCGGATGACCATCTGGCGAACGACAGAGGCCAGAAGCCCGATCGAAGCAGGGGGATCGGCGAAATCGCGGGTTTTTTTGGCCGTATGTCCAGCCCGCTTCGGGCTCAGAGAATTGGGGCCGCGGTCCTAGATCTTGCCGGCAACCGCTTGGGCGAAGCGGATGGCTTCGTTCTCCAGGTCGGTGTTGCCGGGTGTGAAGTCAGGTGGCGGTCCATACGACGGGGTGAGCATGACCTCGACGTAGAACACGTCTTGGTGGAAGTTGATCCACCATGAAACGACCGTGTCCTCGATGCGCGACTCCGTGCCCAGGGGCGGTGACGTCGGTTGCCAATCGTGGCCGGTATACTCCGATTCCTGCAGCAAGGCCGTGTAGAGCCCGCTCGCCTGGTCCGCGGACGGCATCTCCAGGATGTAGAGCGTCAGCGAGGCTCCCACTGGATAGTTTGGGTTTGGCGGGGCGGCCGGCAAGGTCGCGTTGAGGTAGTTTTGCTCGAGAAACTCTTTAGGCGTGTAGGGCGCCTTGTAGAACGGAGCGGCCGCACCGTCGATCAGGTCTGTAGCCTGCTGCGCCGTGGTTGCAGTCATCGCCCGCGTACCCGGAGTCTTGCTGTGCGCCTGATCGGCGGTCCAGCCCGACACGGCGTTGTCGAGCGGCACGAGGTCGAGGGGGTCCTTGCTGGACGTGCCGCTGCTGCCGCAGGCCAGAAGCCCAGTGCCCAACGCGGCACAGAAAATGAGTGAGCCAAAACGAGTCATCGATTCCTCCTTCGCGTTTGTGAGCAGGGCTAATGACGGCGACGGCGCACCAACAGAATCGCCAGCCCGACCAGGGCCAGGAACGAGAGGGCCGGCTCGTCGGGCCGCCCACCCAGGCTGCACTTGCAGCCGCTGGACTGGCCTTTTCCGCCTTGGTCTGTCGTGCCGCCGCTACCTGACGTACCGCCGCTACCCGAGCCGGCCGCGCCTCCGGAGCCCTGCGTCTCGCCACCAGCACCCTGGCCACCGTTGTTCGTGGCCCCGCCAACTCCTGGCGATCCGCCCGAGCCAGGCGAGCCACCGGCCGCCCCCGTCGTGCCACCGCTGCCGGAACGGCCGCCACTGCCCCCGTCTCCCGAGGTCCCGCCGGAGCCGGCTGTCCCGCCAGAGCCGGCGCGGCCGGAGGTCCCCCCAGAACCGGCGGCACCGGCTGTCCCGCCAGAGCCGGCGCGGCCGGAGGTCCCGCCAGAGCCGGCGGCACCGGAGGTCCCGCCAGAGCCGACGGCGCCACCTTTGCCGGACGTTCCACCAGCGCCCGAACTCCCGCCTGTGCCGGACGTTCCACCGCTGCCCGAGGAGCCACCGGTACCCCCTGCGGTTTCCCCATAGAAAGTCACGGGGCCATCGGCATTGCCTTTGAAGACCCAACCGCGTCGATCGAAGGCCACGATTTCGAGAATGTGCGCTGCGTACATGCCCTTGCCGTTGTCGGTCGTGCCGCCCAAGGTGTCAGGCTCGATCCACTTGACCTCCGGGATGATGGCCGAATTGACCGAGGCATCGTCCTTGTCCACGATGCCAAGGGCCCCGGCGCAGGCGACCTTGACCCAGACCGAGCTCGACTGCACGCCAGCTTGCACGGCGGACTTCTGAGTCGTGTCGCCCATGAGGTAGAGCGCGGCCTTGGCTATGGTGCCGATGTCGCCGCTCGCGCTGGCTTGGGTCTGCAGGAAGGACTTGGCGTCCGAGTCGTCACCCAAGTACCCGAGGACGAAGAGGGTGTACCCGGCGATGCCTGGATCCCCATCGTTCGCCCCGCACTTCAAGCGCTGGCGGACCACCGGCAGGCGGGCGCCCAGCGCCGACTTCCGGATGCCGAGAGCGCCGGCCGCCCAGAGGTGCATGTAGTCGGAGCGCGAGCCCGGGGAGGCCGTCGGCTTGGTCGTCGGGCAGGAATAGCTCGAGCTGTCCTTGCAGTAGCTCGGGCTCACGCCTTCGCCGGCGTAGTTTCCGACGGGGCCGGCGGTGCCCCATGAGCCACGGCCCGAACAATAGATATGCATAAGGGCGTCGAATCCGGCGTTCTCGTCCTCCCAGTCTGCGATGGTTTGGTCTTGCAGCGAAGTGCCTAGGCCGACGTCACCGAGTGAGCAGCCGCGGGCCGTGTTGGACTTGGGACTGTCGATGCCCGTGATGGCGATTGGGAAGAGACTCCCGTCGTTCTTCACGACCATGACGGGACCCGCCCCCTGGACTGGGTAACATGCCCACTGCTTGGGAGTCGCGCCCGAGGTGTCGCCGAACTTCACGTCGAACGTGATGTCCTCGATCTTCGCCGGGTTGCCGCTCGCAATCTTCCAGATACCCTTCTCACCCGGAAGCAGAGTGTTCGCCACCTTGAGAGTCGTCGGAGGGGTGAGGGTGATGGTGCCGCCGCTCGAAGACGTGGCTATCAGCTGGAAGTTGGTCAGCTGATACCCCCAGCGGTTCTCTACATAGAGCTGCTTGGGCGAAGTGTCGCTGTCCGGTTTAACCACGATGTCGTAGCCCGAGCTCCATAGGTCATCGCACCAATGGGCCCACGCATTGCTCGAGGCCAGCGTGAGGAAGAGCACGACTCCAAGAACGACTCTGCTTTTCGGGAATCTCATGTTCGACCTCCCTCTTTCATCCATCATAAGGGATGGTGAATCTGACGCATTGATCGACACGCCGCAACGTGCCGCTTCAACCCACCCTACCACAGCTGTTTACCGAGTGACACCGAACTTTCGTGCATGCAACGGCGGCATGCTCAATATCATTCGTTTTTCCGGGCCACGACGCTTCCGTGCCTTGGTCGTGGCCTGCGAGTCCGTAGAGGGAAATTCGGCATCAAGGTCACCCGTAACGACAGCCGAAAAAGTCTGCATCTATGAATGCCGAGGGCGCGGCAGCCGTCTAGAATGCGGGGAACGCCTGTCGACGGGCGCCGTCTCCGAGAGTAGAAACACGGGATCTCATCCAGGAGGAATCCGCATGCGCCACTCCCTACGACCGCTCGTCCTGCTCGCCGTGGCAAGCGGCACCCTGCTGCTCGGCGAATCCGCGGCGTTTGCCCAGCGCCCGTACTATGGCCGTGGCTATGGGCCGCAGCCGGGCTACGGACCCGCACCAGCCTACGGTTCGTGGTACGGATACCACCAACACGACGGGTTCTACATGCGGGTCTACGCGGGTCTCGGCTACTTCACTGCCTCGGAGACCTTCGGCGGTGCGACCGATACGTACTCTGGCCTGGGCGCGACCTATGGCGCCGCATTCGGCGGTACGATTGCCCGCAACCTGATCCTCTACGGCGAAGTCCTGGGAACGACGGTCACCGATGCCACTGCGTCGTACGGTGGCGGGGCGCCGGACTTCTCCGGCTTGGATCTGACACTGTTCGGCTTTGGCCCCGGCGTTGCCTACTACATCGAGCCAGTCAACCTGTACTTGTCCGGCACCTTGACCTTCACAGAAATCTCCTTCAGCGACACCAACACCGCGCAGCCTCTCGACAACACCAACCTTGGCATTGGGTTCAGCTTCATGGTCGGCAAGGAGTGGTGGGTCACTCCCGACTGGGGCATCGGCATCGCGGGACAATTCCATATTGCAGCCATGCACGACCCCACCGTCGACGCCCGCCTGCGTGCGTCCGTATTCTCGCTGCTCTTCTCGGCGACCTACAACTAGAGCACCGAACGGGTTGAAAGCCGGGCAATTTCCGGAACTTTCACCACAGAGAACACAGAGGACACAGAGACGGACCGGAAGATGAAGGGTTTCGGATCCGGATCCGGAAACCCTTCCCCTCCGGCCTCTGTGTCCTTCGTGTCCGCTGTGGTTTACCCTTGCCGGACCTCGGATCTTTGCTGCGCGCCGGATTTCACGGGAGAATCAACCCGTTCGGTGCGCTAGGGGCGCTCCCGTCAGAGGCTCTCGAACAGCGGCCGTTTGCCCCTGGGGCGCGGGGAAGCCTTGGTTCGTTGCTTGGTGCTCTCCCGGCGGGAGGCGTTCGCGGGATGGGTGGTTTTGCTGCGCTTCGTCCGGGGAGGCTCGGGTCCAATTCCGACGGGTTTGACTTCCGTGGGTTCCGGCGTGACCACTGCCGGAGCTGCCGGCGGCGGGGGAATCGGCACGATGATCGGCGGCGAGGTCACCGGATAGTTCGCGGTCTTGGGCGTTGGGATGGCCGCGGGACCCGAACCGAACCACAAGAATCCTCCAAGGAGCAAGAGAGCCCCGGCCGCCGCGACGATGATAGGAATCGGCTTGACTCGACGCCACGGTTTCGCGCGAGGCGATTCGGGGCCGGCCTGCGACACACCGGCGTCGGGCGGGCGGTCGTCCCGCGGCGCCCGAGCGGCTGGCTGGGGGTCGGGCGTCCTTGCCGCCCGCGCATGGCCATGCTCAATGTTCGACCCATCCAGCAACGTGGGGGCCGACATCAGCGCGGGCGTCGGGGTCAGATCGGCGGGGTGACCCAAGACGGCAGATGCCAGGGCGAACGAAAAGTCCCGAATCGAGGGGAACCGCCCCGCGGCCCGCTTGCAGAGTGCACGTCGCAGGACCGGTTCCACGGCTGGCGGCAGGCCCGGCACGAGCGGCGTCAGGGGCTGCGGCTCCGTCGTGACGATCTTGTACAAGAGCGCGGGTGGGTCGCTGGCGACGAAGGGGCGTTCACCGAGCAGCATTTCCCAGGCGATGCAGGCCAGGGCCCACTGGTCGATGCGGTGGTCGATGGCCTCGGTCATTCCGGTGGCCTGTTCGGGTGACATGTAGAAAGGCGTTCCCATCGCCACCGATGGCTTCGTCAGTCGCGTGCGCGCCGCCATCATCTTCGAAATGCCAAAGTCGAGCACCTTCACGAAATCGGACTCGCCGGGAACTTCCACCAGGAAGATGTTGCCCGGTTTGAGATCGCGGTGAACGATGCCTTGGGCGTGGGCGGCGCTCAGCGCCGAGGCGACTTGCTTGACCACGTGGATCACCGCCTCCATCGGCATACGACCCACGCGCCGCAGGCGGTGGTCGAGATCCTCACCCTCGAGATACTCCATCACCAGGTAGGGCTCGCCAGATTCCGCCTGGCCGTAGTCGACGAGCGAGACCAGATGCGGGTGTCCCAGCTGCGAGGTGATCTCGGCCTCGCGATGGAAGCGAGCCAGGGACTTCTGGTTGGTGGCCAGGTGGCGTGCCAGAACCTTGACGGCCACGCGCTTGCCGAGACGAAGCTGCACCGCCTCGTACACGCTGCCCATGCTGCCTTCACCGATGAGACGCGTGAGGTGGTAGGCACCCTCGAGCACGGTGCCCGTGCGCGAGTCCCTGGGAGAGTCGGTCGGCACGATCGGTGTTACCTACCATGAAAGCTCCAACGAGGCCCAGACCGCCGCAAGGCCCAGCCCGAGGTGCTGCGAACGCCCGTGATGAATGGCGATCTTCAGCCGTGTACCGCTTGGAGGAACTTCTTGACCGGGCTCCAGAAGATGTAGTTCTCGCCGAGAGCGATCGCTTCGCGCCCGCCGGCTTCAGGCAGCCCATAGGAGGCGGAGATCCCGTAGCGGTACACGGACTTCCCCAGGATCTCGCGATGGGCAAACCCTTCGCCCATGCCCCACGATACTCCAGAGCTACTGGGATGGCATGCGAGACCGGGCAGCTGGAGACAGCCATTCGCAGCCTCGCCCGTGCGCCGCCAATTCGGCGGCAGACGAGAGCGGCAGCGGGCGGGGCCAGGCCGGCGCGGTGGGCGGCGCATCGATGACGAGGGGATCGGGCAGCTCGGACAGCAGGGCGGCAAGGATCTCGAGGTTGTCCTTGGCGCCAGAGACTTCGTCGAAGGCGAAGACAAACGAGCAAGCCGAAGGTGCCGCACGCCCAAGCGAGCGCGTGTAGGCGAACCAGGTCTTCCTGCCGTGGCCGAGGCGCTTCGCCGCCGGCCCGGTGGTCAGGCGGGCGTACCACTGCCGATTCCAGTGGTAGGCAACCACGAGCTGCCCGGTGACGAGGGCCACGAGACCGAACATGAGGACGCGGCGAGGCCAGCGACCCCGGCCCTNNCCGCCGACAAGGTCAAAAGCAGGAAGCCCATGACCACGAACTGCGCGCGGCGTGAAAATCTGCGCCGGCAGACCAGACAGACCAGCAACCACGCCAAGACCACGAGTCCGAGAAAGACCGTGCCGAGGGCCATCAGGTGCGGCAGCGCCGTCACCGAGTCGCGAACGCCCGGCCCCAACTCGTGGGTCATGCCCAGCCCCAGGTGGGCGAGAAGCTCGCGCCACCTGCCCAGCAGGGCCAGCCAGCCCGGGAGGTGTTGGGGCAGGAAATTGGGCGACGGCCGTTCGAAGGCGGTCTTCAGCAAACCCGGGTAGTCGAGCTGCCACGCCGTCAACCAGTAGAGGCTGGCCCACGCGAAACGCGCGAGGATCAATCCCGCTGGCACGCAAGCGCCATCACGCAGTCGCTGCCACCAACTGCGATGCGCACCGGCGAGGAAGAGAGACGCGTAGATGGCCGGCAGCGCGAAGGCCGCGCCTTGCCAGGACATCAGGCTCGCCAGCCCGGCCAGCAGCCCCGCGAGAAGGCTGTCGCGCCAGCGCCACGCGTCGATGCGTAGCAGGCAGAGCGCCAGCGTCGCGAGGGCCGGCGGGTGAAAGAGGATGTTGTCTTCCCAGGTAGAGGCCAAAAGCAGCGTGCCCCAGCCGGTCAAGTAGACCGCGGCCACCAGGACGGCATGCAAAGGGCGCAGCCGCAGCCGTATCGCCGCGAGCGCGATGACGAGGGCGGACGTCGCGAATGCCAGCGCGTTGAGCGCGCGGATGCTGTCCAGCACCGTGAGGCCGAGCGGTCGGGCCAGGTGCGCCGCTAGCCAGTACAAGTGGCCGATGCCGTAGTGCGAATTCCAAGGTGTTCTTGCCCACGGGCTTCCTCGCGCAATCTCGCTCGCGTAGCCGGACGTGTCCCAATTGATCCCCATCGACCACGAAGGCGAGGTCACGAGCCACGCCAACAGGAAACCCAGGCTCGCGCTCGCCGCGCCCGCGAGCACGAGGTCGGCTGCCGCGCGACCGGAAGTCAATCTTGCGATCTGCCGACGCAACCACGCGAGGCAGGCGGCGCGAAGGGAGGAGAACACCGGGGCAAGTTATGCGACGTCCATCATCGAGGCAACCCAAGATCCCAGGACCGATGCTGCCCTCTCATCGAGGGGAAAGGCTCGGCTCTCGCCAGGCCGTTGCGGTTGCCTGGCGGGAGAGCATGTCCAAGGACTTTGGCAGGCTGTGATCCGCGCGACACTTGCTGCCCGACGCATGATGCGGGGCGGAGTGGTGTGTTCTATGATCGACAGGTCGCTTTCCCCACGGGAGGAGCCCAAACTTGTTGCTTTGCCTATGCGGCAAAGAATAGGACACTAAGTACCAGAGGTACCTCCACGATGAGAATCCCGAGCTCCTGCGTGGCCATGGGTTTTGCCGGCTCCCTGGCGATGGCGCTTTTCCCCCTTGCCTGCGCCGGCCCCAGCGGGCGCAGCGGGGGAGCGGGGGGGAGCAGCGGTGGCTCGGGAGGCGGCAGCGGCTCGGGCGGCGCGAGCGGTTCGGGCGGCACCTCGTCCCTGGGCGGGGCCGGCGGCGCGAACAGCTTGGGCGGCGCGTCCGGTTCGGGTGGCGTGACGTCGAGCGGCGGCTCCGGCCAACCCGATGCCCCGATTGCCTCCGGCGGCTCCGGCGGCACGACCAACGCCGGTGGCGGCACGAGCAGTTCCGGCGGCATGAGCAGCACGGGCGGTAGCGTGAGCAAGGGCGGGGCAGGCGGCGCGGGTGGCGTCTCCGCGACGGGCGGCTCGGCTGGCGGCGGCACGTCGGCGCCACGAAGCTCGGGCGGCGCCGGCGGGAGTGGCGGCACGATGGGCGGCAGCGGCGGCACGGCGGGCACGAGCAGCGGCGCTGGCGGTACGACCGGCACCGGTGGGACCTCCACCACGCCCTGGACAACCTTGCCGCCGCCCAGGCAGTGCGGCAACAAGTTCGCGACGCAAGACGAAGGATGCGTGACGGGACAAGCCAGCAGCACTTGTGGGGGCAATTGCACGTCTTTCGTGAACGCCTGCCAAGATACCCTCGCTAGCAAACCGAACATGCCCGTCGCCTTCATCTGCCCGCAGTGGATGTTGTTCAGCGATGTGATGAGGCAGGCAGCCGATCTCGATGGCAACACCGCGTTCAACTACGCGATCGTCGGCCACGACCCCGACACAAATGGCATCGACAGTGGTGCCCACAGCTGCTGTCAATGCTATCAACTCGTGTACGACTATCCCTCCGACCGTGACACTCAAGCTCGGGCCAATCCCGACGACCCGAACAACACTCAATCGGGGATCCAGCCCCTGCCGCCACCGCTGATCGTCCAGACCTTCGACTTGGGTGCCACGACCGACAGCTTCGACGTGTTCATGGCGGCGGGTGGGTTTGGCGCGAACAACGCGTGCGATCCGAACAGCCCGCAAACGGACTCGTCGGGCAAGTATCTCTACACCAGCTTTCCACCGGATGGGGCGGACAACGGCGGCGTGAAGGGCGCCACGAAATACAGCGAGTGCAAGACCGCCGTGAGCTGGGTGACCACGGCCACTCTCTCGAGTGCGGCTTGCCAGAGCAAGATTCAAACCGAGTGCAACATGTTCAAGGCGCCTTCAGCGACTCTTGCGGACACTTCGATTCGCTCCTGCATCCAATCAAACAATCCCCAGACGTACTATCACCTCAACTGGTTCGTTTACGCGATGAAGGTCGAGTGTCCGACGCACCTCACCGACCTCACGGGATGCAAGCTGGCCCCCCAGGGGCTTCCCGCGGTCAACCCGAATGTGACCACGGCGGCCCAAGCTGCAGCGAATTCTTCCTTCCGATCGAAGGCTGGCAACGGCAATCGCCTTTGGACCTCGACCATGGAGGACTGCTGCATGCCCAGTTGTGCCTTCCGGGATAATGTCACGGGCAATAAACTCACCGCCACGGGCCTCTACAACTCGTTCTATTCCTGCGATCAGAACGGCGTGCCTTACACGCAGTAGCCCCGTAGTCCCGATATTCGGTCCCGCATGCNNCCGGTGGCCGTGCCCACCACGTCCCAGGTCAGGTCGCGCCAGGAGGCATCTCCTCCGCCGTAGCGGTCGTACACTTCTTTGGCGATGCCGGCGCTCAGGGCGAGGCTGGCGCCGGTGGCCACGCGCACGCCCGTTCGCTCCGAGAACGCGGCGGCTCCGGCGTAGCCCCCGCCGGCCAGAAGGGAGCTGGCGCCGAAATGCAGGGCCTTGTCGCGGCCAAACCACGGGTCGGGATCGGCGGCGACGGCGCTTGGCGCTAGCGTGAACGAGAGCGCCGCGGCCAGCAGCGCCGCCACCGCGCGGCGAAGCGCGGCGGGGGCAGGGGCGGCGGCGAAAAGGGCAGGGGGCTTGCGGGCGGAGGGCATCGGCAAACGGGCGGCGCGGGGCGTCCCGCGCCGTCATCGGGTCATCCTAACCTCTAACATGGAAACCCTAGGAGGGTTTCCATGCCTTCC
>PNBO01000325.1:1383-9321 GCA_003136095.1 Myxococcales bacterium | reverse complement strand
CTTAACAGGCAGGCCGCTTACCACTCGCGTACCCTGAAATGGAGCCCCTCGACCGACTTGAACGGTCCTCTCGCGGGTACAGGCCGCGCGCGTCGCCATCTACGCTTGAGGGGCGGTAGCAGGGGGCCGTGTTGCACCGGCCGTCAGCGACGAGGTTATGAGCATCCGCCGGGAAACTATGTCCACCCTCCCTGCAGAAATCGCGTGGGGAGCGGCCGGCTTTGCCGGACGCGCACCATCGTGGGAAGGTTTGGAAACCCTCTCAGGGTTTCCATTAGAACCCGTGCGGGGACTCCAACCCCGTCCTCCGGTTTACGGAACCGGCGCGTCACCAACTACGCTTCACAGGCACGTTTCCGGCCGCCGCGCCCGCCCAGAAGTGGCGCGGGCGCGACGGCCATCAGGATTGAGCACCGTGCGGGAGTCGAACCCGCGTCTCTAGCTTGGAAGGCTAGGTCCTAACCACTCGGACAACGGTGCGAAGCATTCTGAGAGCGCCCAGCGGGAGTCGAACCCGCCCCTTCTGACTGGCGGTCAGGCGTGCATCCGATGACACCTTGGGCGCAATCGAAATCTGAGACCTCGGCGGGAATCGAACCCGCGTTCCCGGTTTTGCAGACCGGTACCTTGCCTCTCGGCCACGAGGTCAAGTGAGCGCGTTGGCGTAGCTGGGCTTTGCCTGCCGGAGCCAGAGCGCGGGAGGGCATGGGAACACTTTGAGGGTTCCCATCAACAATGAGGAGAGTGCAGGAGTCGAACCTGCTCGGGGCTCACCACCACCGGCTTCGGCTTAGCGGGCCGACCTCTTCCCGTTCGAGCAACTCTCCAGAAAACGAATGCTGCGGAAGGCGGGCGAATCGAACGCCAAGCCCGAGGGCTCCGTCGCCCGTGGTGGGGACCCGGAGCGGGTCCCCACGCCCTCCCGCGAAGGGCGCCGGCAGGCAAAGCCCGCCGGCGCCCACGCGTATTCGAGACAGCGCGCGGCCCTGCCGCGTTCACCTTCCACCGAGGAGAGCGTCGGAATCGAACCGAAAGCCCGAGGGCTCGCACAGGTTTCCGGCCTGGCCATGGCCCAGCCATGTTCGCTTTCCGCTGCAGGCAACCAGGGACTCGAACCCTGCGAGGCTGGTTTTGGAGACCGGCCCGCGCCCTGCGCGCTGCCCATTGTGGACCTGGCCGGACTCGAACCGGCTGCTTCCGCCGTGCGAGAACGGAGCTCTCCCAGGTGAGCTACAGGCCCAAAGTGTTGTCGGCGTGGAGGGACTCGAACCCTCGACCTCCTGGTCCCAAGCCAGGCGCGCTCCCACCTGCGCCACACGCCGTTAGGGTGACCGGTGGGACTCGAACCCACGATAGAAGGGCCACAGCCTTCCGCCTTACCACTTGGCTACGGTCACGGTCCACGTGTTGAGAATCGAACTCACGTCGGCCGCTCATCGGGCGGCCGCACTGCCACTGTGCTACACGTGGATGCTTCGTTCCGGTGGGGCGAATCGAACGCCCATCGACGGGTTCAAAGCCCCCCAGCCTGCCACTGGCCGACACCGGATCACTGTGCCCCACCCCGGAGTCGAACCGGGCCCTCCGCGGCTTCGGTGCGGCGCTCATCCCACGAGAGCTTTCGGGGCAAATGCGGGACTGGCATGTCCCGCCGCTTGTCATACTCTTCAGTTGTCACAGAGCCGTGCGATCGCATTGGCGGAGGCCGGCTTTGCCGGCCGTAGCCAGAGCGCGGGAGGGTTTGGGGGGGGAAGGGTGGGGGCCCCACCCTCCCCCTCCCATCACAATTGTGCTGTCCGCGGGATTTGAACCCGCAGTCAGCAGCGCAATCGCGTGGGGAGCCCGCCAGCTTTGCTGGCGGCGTACCATGGCGGGAAGGTTTGGAAAACTTCTCAGGGTTTCCATGACAATAGCCTGCCCCTCTGCCATTGAGTTAGGACGGCAGTACTTCCCTGTTGATCTCACGCAATAGCGCTAGACCTCTATTATGGAAACCCTGGAAGGGTTTCCATTCCTTCCCGCGCTCTGGCATTGGCGGGCAAAGGCCGCCCCTGCCTACGCGGCAATTGATGGTGGGCGGGGTGGGAATTGAACCCACCACGCCAGACGGCAAGGCGTTTACAGCGCCCCTCGTCACCTTGACTGTTCCTGCCCGAAAGCGGGGCTTATGGACCGTGTTTCATGATCGACCTCCAGAAACGCCGAAGGCCGCCTCAAGTCTCCTTGGGCGGCCTTCACGTCGAGCACAGTTGCTATTGCGTGTCAGCCGCCCTGGTAACCCTCCTTGGTCCCGAAATCTAGGCGTGAAGACGGGACCAATATCGTCGACGAATTGAGGGCACACACCCAGCCCTGAGCCTGGCGGCTCATCGAGCGAATGGAGTGTTGCGCTTTTCTGGTCACGACAACAAGAAGGTGCGCGCGTGTTGCGGAAAAGTCAAGTGTCTAGTTGAANNAACACCGAAGGTGCCACGTGGCGCGGCCTGCGATTCAACGAAGGTGCCTTTCTGCGGATCGAAGATGACCGGAGCCGGCAGATCCCCGCCGACGCGATCGCGGAGCAAGGCGCCGGGATTGACGATCATCCCGCCCTCGAGCCCCGATAGCACGCACGGCACGTGGGTGTGCCCGACGATCAGAACCTCCGCCCCCGTCGCACCAAGCCAGCGTCGCACAGCGTCGACCGTGGCCATGCCCGGCACGACCCCGTCCCTATCCGACCTGGGCGTGCCATGGCACATCGCCACCCTCACCCCGTCGATGACCTTGTTCCAGCCGCGCGGCAGGCTCGCCATGTACGCCAAGGCGTCGTCTGACAGCAACCCGGATGCCCCGCCAGCCATCTTCGGATCGGTGGCCCACCGGTCGTGGTTGCCGCGCACGCAGGGAGCCCCGCTCCTGGGGCAACCGGCACCCTGGCTGCACAGGCCGAGAGTCAGCATGAGCGACGTACGACAGAAAAAGGTCCACGAGGTCATTCCGGGCACGCACCCAGCGATCGTGCAAGCGAAGACGAGGTTGACGATGGTTTCCGGGCTCCTGCCGTCGAGAAGGCGATGTCCCGAGGCGAGAGGCTCGTCGGAAAATGCGCTGCTGGCACGGGCACGCGAAATCGTGTCCGTCGGCGGATCAGCGACCGCGATCACCATCGCCCATGCTGCCCGTCGGAAAGTTGTCACGTGCTTGTTGCAACGGAGCTGCGAAGCCCAAGACGTGGCCACTAGCGAGCTTGCCGCTTGTGTGGGTCCGTGGAATTCGGGTTTCGCAGACATGTGTCGCGCAAGGTTTCTTTTTTTGCAAGGATCACGGTCAGTTGTCCGTCGGTTGTGGGCGGGGCTTAATGCTCGGAGGGCCACCGAAACGAAGTGGCGATGGCCTATCTCCGCAGAACTCCGTGCTGCTCTCCCGAGTACTGACTTTCGGCTTGCCGGCCGCTGGTCGGATTGGTAGTAAAGGCCTCCCGCCAAGAGAGCCGTTCGGCTTCGACCATGCGTGGAGAGCCAGAATGGCGTCTCGGCATTACTGTGGGCAGTCTGTGGATTGATTTGTCTAACGACATGGTTTTATTGATTTCTCGTCGACTCGTCTGCTGTGGATAGAACATGCTAGCACTCTGGGGTGAGGCCGTACGATCGGTCGAGGAAAGAATCAGGCCGACGCACCGTGATCAGTGGCTGCGTCCCATCAGCTGCGTGGGGTTCGAGGGCAGCCAGATCCGTTTGCACGCGCCCAACCGCTACCAGAAGGAATGGTTTGAAGACCATTACCTGCCCGCGATCCTCTCGAACCTCGAAAGTCGCACCCAGGCAACCTACTCTGTGCTTTTCGAAGTAGGGGAAGAGGAGACAACCAAGGTGGCCCCTCGCGAAGTCGTTCCGGCGGCAAAGCCGGCTGAAATCTCCGCGCCCGCGACCAAGTCCAAGGGGCTCGACACCCGCTACGAATTCGACAACTTCGTGGTCGGAAAAGCCAACCAGTTCGCCCATGCCGCCGCGCGTATGGTCGCGAAGGTTCCCGCCTCGAAGTACAACCCGCTCTTCATTTTCGGCGGCGTCGGTCTCGGCAAGACGCACTTGCTCCATGCCGTCGGGCACGAGATCCACCGCCAGCACCCCGGGTGGACCATCACGGTGGTGACCTGCGAGCAGTTCGTCACCAGCTTCATCGGATCGATGCTCAACCAGCGGCGGCAATCCGGCCAACCGAGCTCGGTCAATCTCATGGAGGAGTTCCGCCGCCGCTATCGCGAGGCGCCGGACGTACTCCTGGTCGACGACATCCAGTTCCTTGCGGGAAAGGACAGCTCGCAAGACGAGTTCTTCCACACCTTCAACGCCCTTCACCACGCGCACAAGCAGATCGTGCTCACCTGCGACAAGCTGCCCGCGGAATTGCACGGCCTCGAAGAGCGCCTGCGCAGCCGTTTCACCTGGGGCCTCATCGCCGAGATCGGTCATCCCGATCTCGAAACCCGGGTGGCGATTCTCAAGCGCAAGGCCGAGCTCGAAGACATCGATCTACCCGACGACGTTGCCCTGACGGTGGCGACCCGCTTTCGCTCCAATGTTCGCGAGCTGGAAGGCGCGCTGGTGCACCTCTCGGCGCGTGCGTCCCTTCTCGGCTGCAGCATCACCAAGGAGGTGGCCGAGGAGATTTTGGAGACCATCGCGTCGCCGGGACCCACCGGTCTCACCGTGGAAACCATCCAGCGCGAGGTTGCCTCGTACTTCGAGGTCAAGCTGCACGACCTCAATGGTCCCAAGCGCCACCGGGCCGTGGCCCACCCTCGCCTCATCGCGATGTACCTTTCGCGGCAGCTCACCCAGATGAGCTATCCGGAGATCGGCAGTCGCTTCGGTGGCAAGGATCACTCCACGGTGATCAGCGCGTTCCGCAAGATCGAAAGGAAGCTCGCCGAAGATCCCGAACTGCGCAGCGTGATTTCCGCCCTGACGACGCGGCTCTGTCAGCGCTAGATGGAGCGAATCTTCGAAAAACGCGGGTCAGCGATCCCGTTGGGCACGGGACCATCTCGGTGGAAGTGCCCGGTTTCGTTCGTCTTGACCTTACGGGGCGATCGCGCTGGGTGCGATCGGAAGACCGCGCTCCTAGCAGATCCTCTCCAGTACCACGAGAACCAGGAAGAACCCGGCCGCCGGTTCCGAAGGCACCATCCGGCGCGAACTGGGACTGGGGTGAGCGGCTTCGCCTGGACCATATTCCTAGCCATATTCGACCATACGTGCATACTAGTCAGATGGGTCACGCGCGGAAGGTAACGGCCAACATTCCCGAGGACGTCCTCGAAAACGCCCAGCGGCTGACTGGGAAGGGGATCACGCTGACGCTGGTCGAGGGGCTGAAGGCGCTCGACCGGAACGCTCGCCTCTCCGCCCTGCGCCGGCTTCGCGGCAAGGTTGAATTCGATCTTGATCTGGACAGGACCCGCCGTTGATCCTGGTCGACACCTCGGCGTGGATCGCGTTCTTCCGCAACCGCGGTCCCGTCGCCGCTGTCGTGGACCACGCGCTGGAAGACGACGACGTCGCGCTCTGCGGTCCGGTCTTCACCGAACTGCGGCGCGGATTCAAGTCCACCGCCGAGCGCAGCAAGACTATTCCGCTGCTCCTCGCCTGCCACCAGCTTCCTCAACCCACCAGCCTTTGGAATGAAGCCGGCGATCTCGGGTTCGCACTCGCCCGCAAGGGAGTCACGGTCAAGTCCCTCGACCTGCTCATCGCGGCCTTTGCCTTGACGAACGGCGTGCCCATCCTGACCCTCGACCGAGACTTCCGCTTGATCGCACGTGCCGGTGCCGGCCTGCAGCTGGTCGACTTCTGAGTGGCGGTGCCTGGCGGGTAGTCTTGACCGCGCGGGGATGCGTGTTCGCTTCCATGTCAGTCCCCTGCCCCATACTCGACAGCTGCCGATGGACAAGAAGATTCCCGTGCGCGGATACTCGGGGAGCATGCAGCCGCCCTTGATCTCGAAGACGCGCTACCTGGCCGGGCTGCAGTGCCCGAAGCTTCTCTGGTACCACTTCAACCAGCCGGATGCCTTTCCGCCTGTGGACACGGCAACCCAGGCGCTTCTCAACCAGGGCTCGCAGGTCGGCGCGGTCGCCGAGACACTGTTCCCCAAGGGCCTCGAAATCGGGGCCGGCGTGATCAAGAAGACCGCCATCGACGAGCTCTCGCGTGCGGCCTTGCCGAAGCGGCGGCCCATGTTCGAGGCGGGGTTCATCGCGGAGCGCGCGTACGCGCGCACCGACGTCCTGGTGGGGTCCAGCAGTTCCTGCACGTCACGACGAGTAGCTGGCACCGCGAACTGGAGCACGGCGGTCTCCACGCGCCTGACCCCGAGAGCTCTCGCGATGACCTGCAAGTTGGCCGCCGCAGGCGGGCGCGAGGCAGCGGGCTTGCGTATCTTACGTCCTGTCTGGAGCGAATCTTCGAAAACGCGGGTCAGGGATCCCGTTGGGCGCGGGACCATCTCGGTGGAAATGCCCGATTTCGTTCGTCTTGACCTTGCGGGGCGATCGCGCTGGGTGCGATCGGAAGACCGCGCTCCTAGCAGTTCCTCTCCACTGAAGGATGCGTCTCTCTTCCTCCACGTAGTCGAGCTTGCGTCGCAGCCGGTCGTTGATCGCGGAGGCGATCATCACGATGAGGAACTGCAACGTCATGGGCAACATCGCCAGCCACGTTGCCCGGTCAAGCCGGCTTTTCCAAGCTCCCTATCTCGGCGTTTTCTTGGGAGAATCTCGGCGACAAATGACTGGACACCACGGGGTGCCAGGGACCTCCAACGCGCCAGAGGGTTTTGACCTACTTTCCAATCATGGGCGCCATGGCCGGCTTGAGCGCGTCGATCTTCCACTGCACTGGCGTCACCCAGTCATAGCCGAGCAGGCCTTCGGTGTCGCCCGAGTTGGGATTCCAACACCAGAAGGTCCAGGAGTAGGTCTTGCCCAGCTTCGACAACACGGTGTCAAACCACACGCCGGCCTTGCCCCCCGCCGCGGATCGGTCCTTGATGCCGAACTCGCCGATCAGGATGTGGCCCAGGCTCTGTTGCATGATGAAGTCGAAATGGGAGGTCCACACCGCCGGCAGGTTGTTCGGGAAGCTCGCGTCGCTGAACCAGGGCTGGTCGTGCACCTCGGGCCCGTATTCGTGTGCCGAGTACATGAGCTTGCTCGGATCGGACAGATTGATGGGCTTGCTCTTCACGCCGCTCAAATTGCCGCCCCACCAGTATCCGTCGCTGCCGACCTTCTCGACGCCTTCGACCACGATGACCCAGTCGGGGTTCGCCGCCAAGATGGCGTTGCCGCATTTTTCGGCGGCGGTGTTCCAGTCGGTGCTGGTATCGCCCGCGCCCCAGGTGGCGATGCCGTGCGGCTCGTTGTCTAGGTCTGCAGCCACCACCGCGATGTTGCCGGCGTAGCGCTTGGCCAGCGACACCCAGTCATCGATCCACTGTTTCTCAGGAGTCTTGTCGGTGTACCAAACTTGCTCGTTCATGTAGCCGTCCAGCTCGCGCGAGTGGTTGTCGAGGATGATCTTCACGCCGAATTCCCCGGCCGCCTCGATCACCTTGTCCATGATTTCGAGGGGCGACTTGCCGGCCAGATCCTTGTTGATCGGGTTGGTGCCGTCGTAGGCATCGGGGCCCGAGTTGCCGAAGCTGTTGCCGTCAGAGGCCTTGGCGCCGCTGCGCAGGATCTGATTGGCCCACGGCAAGCGGATCGCATTGAAGCCCAGGTCCGCGATCTGCTTGACCATGCTGCGGTAGTCGCGCACCCACACCCCGTGTGGCTCCTGGTTGTTGGTCTCGAGCCCGAACCAGTTGACGCCGGTCAGGCGCACGGTGTTGCCTCGCCAATCCAGCAGCTTGTTCCCCGCGACGTGCAAAAAGCCGGAGGATGTGCCACCG
>PNBO01000325.1:0-1343 GCA_003136095.1 Myxococcales bacterium | reverse complement strand
CCGCCCGTGCCTGCCTGCCCTCCCGTGCCAACGATGCCGCCGGTCCCGGCCCCGCCGTTGCCGGACCCGCCGCCGGTGCTGTCCGCGCCTCCTCGCCCAGTGGGGGTGGTCGACGGCCCGACGCCACCGCTGCCGATGGGAGTTTGGTCATTGCCCCCGGTGACCGAGGGCGCCCCCCCGGTGGCCGGGGGCGAGCCGCCAGAGCCCTTGCCTCCCGAACATGCTACGGCCAAGCCACTGGCCAGGACTGCGGCAAGGATTGCCCGGGGAGCGAAGGCCGGATGGTACTGCTGATGCTTCATTGGGTTTTCCTTCATGCCGCGGAAAGGTCACGATTGACCTCACACGAGATCGCAGAGGGTCCGCGAGGAGCTCTCTGCGAATAGGTCGGCCCAGGCCCTACCCACGATCAGGTCAACGTAAGTATATCCGTTGCTTCTCTCGAAAGCCCGTGATCGCACCATCAAGCCAGTGTTTCGCGTACGATCTACCGACANNATGGAGAAATCACCGGGGTGGTGGTGGATTGACGCAAGGCTGGAACCGATCGCGCCAAGGCGCGTGCATTCGACCGCGCCGAGCGCAATCGGGCATGTCGGGTTCTGACCGCAAGATCAAGCATTTCGGTGGGAATGCCTGTGCTTCGCCACCAGTCATCCGAGGCGCGGAGGCGTGGCGAACCCCGCGCGGAAGGGGTGATCGAGGGCGTGATTGCGCGTGAGCACGATCTCGTCGGGCATGCGACCAGCTTCCGAGCGGTGGGCACGGTAAAGAAATCGATGGATGCCGGCGAACCGAGGTGGTTGTCGAGGAAAGTTCGCCAGATCTGGGATGGTGGCTTGCGTGGCCTTGGCGGCAGGAGGCGGGAAAGGATTCGCTCGCCGATGTCGATGCCGAGCTTGAGCAGTTCACCGTGGATTTTGGGAGCACCCCACAGCGGATTCGCTCCGGCTATCTGGCGAATAAGCTGCCTGATTTCCGGTGGGACGCTGCCCTTGGACGGGCCGGGGGAGCACGAAGACCGGCGTGTGATAGGGCGGCTCCTCGCCCCACCAGCCGCGCCAGCTCTCGTCGGGCCAAGGCCCGCGGACCGGCCCGAACATGTTGCGTCCGAGGATCCACGCTCCGATGCCCTCGAATCCCCGCGCCGAGACGTCCTCATCGAGGCCGGTCTCACCCTCGCCAGACCCGTGCATGCGCTGGAAGGTCCGCGTGTGGAAGAACCAATCGAAAAGCTCCGGACCGCCCAGGCCGAGCGGATGCTCGAGGTCCTGACCGGTGCCCGCGCCGAACCCATCGATGGAAACCGAGAACGTATGAACCCGTAGTCGCGACACCTCACG
>PNBO01000133.1 GCA_003136095.1 Myxococcales bacterium | reverse complement strand
AACATCGGGCGATGCATCGTTGTTTGGTGGGCATGTAAAGATGCATCGACCCTCAACGCAGGAAATCGCCATGTCTCCTTCGCACAATAGTATGCACGGGCATGCGAGATCTCGCGGAGTCTGGCCGGGGCAAGAGGCATTCCAGGCCGCATGATTGGCCTCGCATCTCTTCTTNNNAGGTCCGTCGTCGATACGGAACCGCCAGATGCCGAAGGCGAGCCACCTGTGCCTGGCATGCCTCCCGTCGCTCGCGTTCCGCCGACTCCACCAGCACCGCCGATATGTCCAAAGCTGCTGCCGCCAGCGCCACCCGCTCCAGGTGAACTGCCGTCGGGTGCATGCAATCCCAAGGGCGTGCGGGAGCAGGCCAAGATCAAGAGGAGGAGCAAAGCTAGACGATTCATCTTTGTCTCTTTCCCGCGAGGCGCGCGGGAACGCCTGCAGGCTACATGAAATGGGACCATGCGGGCGCTCGGCACGCAAGCGGCTCGGAAGCCTGCCAATCGTAGCGCCGCAGGCCGTGGTGCGAAACGAGATGCACCGGCATGGCAGCAAGTTGGACCGCAGGCTACCCCACCCCCTCCGTAGCAGCCGCTGCCCAGGTAGCCAGGGAGCGAGAAGGAATCGTAGCCGCCTGCCATCACCGACAGGTACGCCAGGTCAGCATCGGGCATGCCGCAAGAAGCTCTCGGTAGACGAGAGCCGGAAGGTCGTGACCGTGTGCCTGCTGCTTGCGTGTAGCTCCAACCGGAAAAGGCGCGTGGCAGGGATCGCGGTGCTGATGGCGTTGGTGTTTGGGATGAGGGCCTCGGAAATCACCGGACTCCAGGTGCGCGATCTCGATGCCGGAGGAACCATCATCAGAATCAACCGCTCGAAGACCCGAGCAGGCATCAGCGCCCTGCAGGTGCCAGAGTGGCTGCGGCCCCACCTTCAGCGGCTGGCGGAGAACAAGCAGCCCACCGACCTCCTGGTGGGCAAGGAACGAACCTAGCTCCACCGAAATGTGAAGGCAATCTGCAAGCAGGCGGGAGTCACCGTAGTCCCGCCACACGGTCTCAGAGGCACGCACGCCGACCTAGCCCTGATTGCGTCGGCCCCCCGCGCGCTGTCAGCCAAGCGCTCGGACACGAATCACTCACCACGACCTACCGACACTACGCCGACCAAGGCATCACCAAGCAGCACGACCACGAGCGTGCGATGCAGTCGCTGGCCCCCGCCAACACCACGACTCTGAACTAGACACCAGAACGGGTTTGGGGAGTTACCCACGAGTTACCCAGGCCCATTTTTCGGCTTTTCCCGACGCGACCGCATAGAGCCGAAAATGAAAAAGCCCTGGAAAACCAGGGCCTTTCAAGTGCGGTCGGGGAGACTCGAACTCCCACAGCCGTAAAGCCACCAGAACCTGAATCTGGCGCGTCTACCAAATTCCGCCACGACCGCGTACGTGCAAATTGTCAAGCTAGGCAGCACCGCGCAGGGCGAGCGCTAGGGGGGCTCTTGTAGCACAAGAGAACCGACTGACCAAGTGGTTCCGCCGGCCCCAGTGTTCTCGGTGTACACTAAGAGAATAGGTGGTCTGCCAGATGGCTTACTGCGGTATGTGGCTCGCGCGGCTGGCCTGCTTCGCCGTGCTTTCTTCCCTGGCAGGACAAGCCAGCGCGGAGGTCGCGGCATCGTCACGGCGAGCCCACCAGTGGAGCGGGCGCCCCGCGGGCAAGCCGGCCTACCTCTGGCTGTGGTACCCCGAACAAAGCAACCTGGCAAATACGGAAGACGGGCCCTATTGCAGCCGGCTGTCCGTGCCAGCCTTCAGCTGCGCGTTCGGCAAGAACGCGGACGACTGCAAACGGCAAATCCAGTCGTACCTCGATGCCTGGTACGCCGATTTCAATCTCGTCTTCACCTTTTCGAGACCGAACGCCGACTACTACACCATCGTCGTGACCAACGACGGAAGCTGGTGCCCGAACCCACCCGAGGCCGGAATCGCCGGCATCGCCTATCATTCAAACACCTGCGACGATCTCACCGGCTATGCCGGCTACGTCTTCTCCTGCGAAAACGCCCACGACTGCGCCACCGTGATCGCGCACGAGCACGCCCACATGGTCGGGCTCGAACACACGGTCAGCATCACCGACGTCATGAATCGGAAGGTTCAGGCAAACGCAAAGGGGTTCGACAACGAGGACAACAATTCCACCGTCGACGATGTCTGCGACTACCTGACGCAAGACTCCTACCAGCAGATGCTTTCCGCTCTGGGACCTTGGCCGGGAGGCGTGAAGCCGAGTCCCTTGGCGGATTTGCCCGACGCGGGCACGGCCGATGCGGCGACCGACGGCTCCACCTACGCCGACGCGGCCTCCTCGAGCAGCCCCATCGGTCCAGGAACCGGAACCTTCATCGATGGAGGCACGATCACGGCAGTGGGGGGCTTCGATGCCCTCGTCCGGCCACCTCTGCCCACGATCGACACCGGCGACGTCATCGCCCAGTCAAAGGGCGGATGCAGCCTAGCCGGTGCCCCCGAAACGGCGGCACCCGAGCTGTTCGCGCTTCTCTGCCTGCTTGTCGCCGCGTTCACTCGGAGCCGCGGCCAGTGCCGGCGTGACCGCCGCGCGCGGCCCGCAGGCGAGCCACTTCCTTGCGCAGCGCCTGTGCGCTTGCCTTCTGCCGCTCGAGCTCGCGGCCGCTGATGACGATCTCGCCCTCGACGGCGGTCAGCTTGCGCTGCAGTTGATCCCGCTCCAGCGCCAGCAGCTCCCGCCCCGCCGCATCGTCGCTCAACTGGCGCAGGTAGCGTTCCACGTCCTTGCGCAAGGCGAGGACGGTCTTGCCCAGACGCTCGGCGCGATCGTCCAGCATCATCTGCCGTTCGCGCAGGTCGTCGCGTTCGCGCGCGATGCCCGCGTTCTTCACGGTAAGGCGGTCGACCTCGGCCCGCCACGCGGCGATCTCGCCCTCGCCCGCCTCCACGCCGCCGCCGGGGCCCGTCGGCACGAGCAGGCTCTCGGAGAGCTGCCAGGTCCGCTCGCTGGCGGCGGTGCACAGGGCGATGAAATGCGACGGCTTGCCCGCCACGCGCGCCATGGCCTCGCTGACCGCGAGATCGTCGCTGCCCGGCGCGAAGAAGGAGACCGCCAGAAAGGGGGTCTCCTCGACGATGTCGACGGTGGCGAAGTGTTCGAGCACCATGTCGGCCAGCGCGGCCCGCGAGGAGATCCCGGCCGCCGCGGTGGCTAGCGCCTGGGCCACCACGCGCACGATGCACATGCCCTCGTGGCGCAAGATGCGATGGATCTCGGCCAGGAAGGCCGCGCGCCGGGCATCGTCCGCGACCTCGGCGCGGGTGAGGGCACAGATCACGACATCCGCGCCACCGTCCGGGAACGGCAGGGGCACGCCGGCCCTTTCGGGAGAAAGCACCTCGACCGCCCCGGAGCGCCGCAGCAGCTCCGAGCCAGGCCCGCCTCCAACCGAAAGGTCGACCACCACCTTGCCGGCGGCGAACGGCTCGACGAACAAGTAGAACGACAGCCCCCACGGCGGCTCAGAGCCTTCCCCACGTACGGAAGCCGCCCCCTGGCTCACCGACCTGGCGGGGGACGGCGACGCCCCCTCCCCCTGGGCGGGGCCTGGGTCAGCGCGGCCGCTGTCCTCTTCCGAGCGAGTCATGACTTGCGTTCCCGCCCTAGAGTTTCGCCCCGCCGGGGCGAATACACAAGCAGGCGAGCCGCCAATCTGGATCCCGGCCTGAGGGGAAGCAAGATCGCGGAGGCGGAGGCTGGCTCCGCCGGCCGCCGCCAAAGCGCGGGAGGGTTTGGGAACCCCCCGGGGTTCCCATCAAGACTAACTTTTCGTGCGATAGTGGAGGGACATGCGCAAGAAGTTTGGGCCCCTCCTCGCGTGGGCCGGTACCATCGCCATCCTTGTCTACCTGTTCCGGAAGATTCCCGTGGCCGACGTGTGGAATGCCATGCACACGGCCGCATGGTGGGCCATCCCCGCCAGCGCGATCATCGTGCTGGCCGTCTATCTGGCCGATTCCTTCGCCATCCTGAAGACTTTCGGGTGGTTTGTTGCACCGCTTTCGTACCGCGAGGTCCTGGTCGTCCGAGGCGCCACCTACCTTCTGGCGCTGGTCAACTACGCCGTCGGACAAGGTGCCATCATCTACTTCGTGAATCGCACGCGAAAGATACCCATCTTGCGCGGCACCGCCGCGGTTCTCCTGGTCATGGGCATCAACGTGCTCATGCTCCTCGTGCTGGCGACCGTCGGCCTGGTGGCGTCGTCCGACGTCTCCGGCGGGGTGCGCACGGTGCTGCTGACCGCCTATGGTGGTCTCATTGTCTACATCTTGCTCGTCGCGCTGCGACCTCGCTGGCTGGCCAATCGACCGGTTTTCGATGTGCTGCTCAGCGCGGGGCTCACGGGCCACCTGCGCTGCATGTTGGTGCGCGTGCCGCACATCTGCACCCTGCTTGCCTTGAGCTGGGTATCGATGGCCGCATTCGGCGTGGTGCTTCCGGTGACCAAGGCCGTACTTTGTCTGCCTATCGTCTATTTTGTGACGGTTCTGCCGATTTCAGTCCAGGGGCTAGGCACGACCCAAGCCATGATGATCTTGTTCTTCGCCGAGTACGCGCCGGGTGCGACCACAGGAGCACGCGAGGCCGTCGTTCTCACCGCCAGTCTGCTCACCCAGGTCGTCGCCAACTTCATCCAGATATTCATCGGCCTTGTTTGCATGCGCAGCCAGCTTGCCCGCGGACTGGGAGGACGAAACGGCGCTGCCGCTGCCAAGGGGTCGCCATGAAATACCGAAAGCCGCGAACCATCAACTGGGTCACCTTCTTGCTCGTGGGCGTGGCGGGGCTCTTCGTCTATGTCATCATCTACCTCTGGCCGGTCTACTCGGTACACTCGCGCGTCAAGGGCATCCTCCTCGACCACGTCCCGGCCCTCTACAAGGCCAACCTGATGCCCGACGAGGTCTCGCGGCCCATGATGGAAGGCATCAAGAACAGCATCGCCGCCGAGCTGACGAAGCTGGGCATCAACGACAAGGCCGCCAAGATCTTCCTCCGCCGCAACCCGAAGGAGATCCAGCTGGAGGTCCATTTCAAGGCCAAGGCCCACTTCCCCTGGCCGGACAAGACCTACGAATTCAACCTCGCGCCGAGGGTCGTCTCGGACGCGACACGGGTCGATTGGTAGATGCGCGTCGTGGTACAATCGCGCGACTAGGCATGGCGAAGATCATCGTTCAGAGCAGTGAGGACCGGCGCGAGTTCGAGCTGGGGCCGGTCACCACCATCGGACGGCATCCTCACAACACCGTTCAGATCCTCGACCGCATCGTCTCCAAGGAGCACGCGCAAATCATCCGCCAGCCGGACGGCGGATTCCTCTACCGCGACCTCGGCAGCCTGAACGGCTCCTTCATGCAGGACCAGCGCCTCCACGATCACCCGCTCGTGGAGGGCGACGAGATCACCCTGGGCGGAACCGTGCTCATCTACCAGGAACTGCCGGCCCAAGCCGCGCAGGCCGCCCAGCGCGTGAGCATCGAGCCGCCGGTGTCAAGCGACAAGGCCTTCATCCAGCGCAGCGTCAAGGCCAGCGCCGAGTTCCTGCCCGAAAAAGAGATCGCCGACGTCGATGCCCTGCGCGCCGACTACGAGAAACTGCGTCTGGCCCACGAACTGGGCCGTTCCATCGGGCTGGAGGTCGACCTCGACGGCCTGCTGGAAAAGATCATCATGAAGGCCTTCGAGCTCATCCCGGCGGATCGCGGCGTGATCCTGCTCATGGAGAAGGACGGCCCCAAGCCGCGCGTCGCCAAGACGCGCGACGGCCGCAACGAGCACATCCTGCTCTCGCGTTCGATCCTGTCCGAGGTGGTCCAGCACAAGACCGCAGTGCTCTCCTCGGACGCCAGCGCCGATAGCCGTTTCCAGGGAGCGCGGTCAATCATCATGCAGGGCATCCGGTCCACCATGACGGTGCCGCTCCTTCACCAGGACCAGCTCCTCGGTATCATGCACCTGGATTCGATGATCGCGACCGGCGCCTTCGGCGAGAAGGATCTGCAGATCTTCGCCAGCATCGGCAGCCAGGCCGCGGTGGCCATCCGCAATTCCTTGCTGGCGCGCAAAATCGAGGAGGAGGCCAAGACGCGGGCGCAGTTCCAGCGTCTACTCTCGCCCAACCTTGTCGAACAGATCGTGGCCGGCAACCTGCAACTCGAGAAGGGCGGCGCGCTCAACGAAGTCACCATGCTTTTTTCCGACATCAGGGGTTTCACCGCCATGAGCGAGAAGCGCGCCCCCCAGGAAATCGTGCGCATTCTCAACGAGTACTTCGAGTTGATGGTGGACGTCGTCTTCAAGCACGAGGGCACGCTCGACAAGTTCGTCGGCGACGAGATCATCGCCCTCTTCGGCGCGCCCGTGGGGCTGCCCAACGCCGAGATCAAGGCAGTCGAGACCGCCCTGGACATGCTGGCGGTGCTGGCCGAGTTCAATCGCGTGCGCGCGGCCGAGGGCCAGGAGGAGATCAGGATCGGCATCGGCATTAACACTGGCTCGGTGGTCACCGGCGCCATCGGCAGCTCGCGCGCGCTCCAGTACACCGCCATCGGCGACGCCGTGAACACCGCCTCGCGTCTGTGCAGTGTGGCCAAGGCGAACGAGGTCCTGGTATCGGAAGCCACCTACGCCCGCGTACAGTCGATGGTCAACGCCACCGCTCTGCCGCCGGTGCGGGTCAAGGGCAAGACCGATGTGCTGCGGGTATGGAATATCACCGGCATGCGCGGCCCCGACTGGCACGCCGAGACGACCAAGCCCTTCTGATCGACGTTGCTACGTCCCGCTTGAATCATCCAAGACGAGTATCTGCTTTATGAGCCTCTCCCGCGCTGGCTTTCGTCCAAAGCAAGGGTTTGCGCCGCGGCCGCGCGTACGAGTGCGGCCGGCAGCTCGTCGAGGGAGAGCACGGTCGAGACGGCGCCGAGGAGGATGGCCTCGCGGGGCATGCCGAACACCACCGAGCTGGCCTCGTCCTGGGCGAAGGTGACCGCACCGGCTTCCTTCATTTCCATGAGCCCCTGCGCGCCGTCGTCGCCCATGCCGGTCATGATGAGGCCCACCCCGCGCGCGCCCATCGTCTGCGCCACCGAACGAAAGAGCACGTCCACGCTGGGACGATGGCGCGAGACTAGCGGGCCTTCGACCACCTCGACGTGGCAACGGAGGCCCTGCCGCCGTAGCAGCAGGTGCCGGTCTCCACGCGCGATGAGCGCCTGGCCGCGCACGACGGCGTCGCCACTCGCGGCCTCGCGCACGGCGATGCGGGCCGTCTTGGCCAGGCGATTGGCGAACGCCTCCGTGAAACCCATCGGCATGTGTTGGACGATGAGAATCGGCGGCGCGTCGGCGGGCATCCCGTCGAGGAGGGTACGCAGCGCCTCGGTTCCACCGGTGGAGGCACCCACCGCGATGATCGGCTCGACCTCGAGGCCCACGCGCGGCGCCGCCGCCGGGGGCAGCACGGCATCGGCGTTCTGGCGCGGCGGGATGGTGGACGGCTGGGACAACTCGGCGCTCCGCGGTCGCTCGCCAACGCGGTTCTCCTCGCTGGCCACGCGCCGCCCCGCCGGGCGTTGCCCCGCCACGCGCGCCATCGCCGCGCCCCGCACCGATTCGACGAGCATGACCGCCGAGTCGTGCAGGAATTCCCGCACGCCGACGCGCGGCTTGGCCAGGATGTCGACCGCGCCCAGTTCCAGCGCGCGCAAGGCCATGTCGCTGCCGTCCTCGGCGTAGCTGGAGCAGACCACCACGGGCAGCGGTCGCTCGCGCATCAGCTTGCGCAGGAAGGTCAGCCCATCCATGCGCGGCATTTCGATNNACGGCCGAATCGTCCACCACGAGCACGTTCAAGCCCTGGCGCGCCTCCGCCACTACGCCTTCCTCCCGGGCGCGTCGCCACCGTCGGCCGAGGGCCGCGCGTACACAGTGGGCATGACGGTTTTGAGCTCGTTGCCACCGGCGGTGTNNGAAGTAGATGAGGACGTTACGACAGAAGACCAGGTCGCAGTTGCGCGGAACCGGGTAGCTTTCCGCGTGCAGGTTGAGCTGGGCGAAGCGCACCACGGCGCGCAGCTCCGGCCCCACCTTCATCGTTCCCTCGCGCTCGCGCACCCCACGCAGCATGAAGGCGCGGCGGTACTCGCCGGGGATGGCCTCCGCCTTCTCGATCGGCCAGCACCCGGCGCGCGCCCGGTCCAGCACGCGGGTGGACAGGTCGGTGCCGAGGATGTCGATGTGCCAGCCCGCGCTGGGCGGCAAGTGCTTGAGCAACACCATCGCCAGCGAGTAAGGCTCTTCTCCGGTCGAGCAGCCCGCGCTCCAAGCGCGCACCCTGCGCGACCGCCGTTTCGCGGCAGCCTCTGCGCACCAGCGCGGCAGCACCTCGCGCTCGAGGAACTCGAAGTGCTGGCGCTCGCGAAAGAAGCTGGTCTCGTTGGTGCTGATGGCGTCGAGCATGTGGACCCGCTCGGCGGCGCCGTCGGGCCCATTGACCAGTTCGTAGTACACACCGAACGAGCGCAGGCCAAGGGCACGCAGGCGCCGGCTCAGACGCGCGACCACCAGTGCCTTCTTGGCGGAGGTCAGGTGGAGCCCCGCCTCGCGGGAGATGAGCTCACGCAGGAGCAAGAAGTCGCGTTCGCTCAAGGGTGGCGTATCCACTCCGGGCGTCAGCGGCTCGGGCGTCAGTGGTCCGGGCGTCAG
>PNBO01000346.1 GCA_003136095.1 Myxococcales bacterium | reverse complement strand
CCATCGCGAGCGATGGCAACATACGCAAGAGTGTTCCAGCTCTCATCGTGTTCCCTCCTAGGCGATTTGCACAGATCTGCCCCATTCCAGCGAGCATCGAATCTTCAGGAAGCTTACCCGGTTTGAATTGCCGCGCGAGCGTTGATTCCGTGCTGCGGCGTGCACTTTTGTGCTTATGCCGCTACTTGTCGATCGCGATCTTCGTCCTCACCGGGGCCGCCAGCCGGCGGGTTAGGCTTTGCACCTCCGCGCCCCACGCACCCTGGTCGCGGATTCGTCCCGCGCGATCCCAGGCCGAGCCCGCGTAGTACACGAGCCGGCCGCTGGTGGACGCTGGGGTGACGATCAGGTATTCGAGGTCGCCGTGGTGCTCCTCCAGCTTGGCGCCCGCGGGCAACACGATGGCGGTTCCCAGGTTGCCGGCCTTGCCGCCGTCGAGCGGCTCCCACACCCGCATCGTGCCAGCGCGCGCGTCGACCTTCACGGCACTGCCGGGGTGCTTGGCGATGCCCACGCCCACGGCGAGCGAGCCCCGCTGGCCGGTGAGGGTGCTTTCGATGCGATTGAACTGCGAGCCGGCGTCGAGGATCACGCGCCTGGCTTCGCCAATGCGGTCGCTGCCCGCTTCCCACGGCGCGTAAGTCAGCTCGAAGACCAGCCGGATCGGACCATTGGCCAACACGCGCGTTTGGACGAAGTTCTTCGACACATGCAATTTCCCGCCGGCCCAGATGCCGAGCCCGCCGAGACCGCGCGATTTGCCGACGGCGTAGAAGTCCGCGCCTTCGCCCACGTCCTGGTGATAGTTGTCGGTCATGTACCAGTCGTTGACGACGAGCTTGGAGACGCGCTTGACCCAGGTGTCCACGCCGCTCGAGGTCAGCGGCTCCTTGGCGCAGGTTTCGAGATCCGGGCCGTACACGCGATGGGCGACGAGATCGTTCTCCCACGCGAAGTCGTCGTGGCGCTCGCGCACGAAACGGCCGAAGGCCTTGTAGTCGTCGCGCGCGGCCGGGCGGCGCTCGCCGGCCTTCACTTTGAAGGTCTTGGTTTCCTTGGCGCCGAGATCGGTCTGGAACACGATCTCGTCGGCGGTTTCGTCGCCATCCATGTCGACGAGCTGGGAAAGGACCTCGTTGCCAGCCGCGTCCGTGACCACCGCCTTCTTCGCATCGAATCCGGGCGCGCGCTTGACGAGGTCGGCGATGGCGAGCGCGAGGGTTTCGTGCGCGCGCGCCGCGGACAGCGGGTTCGAGACGGTGACCAAGATGGTTGCCGCGGCGGCGGTAGGCGCAGCGGCGGGCTCCTCGGCGTGCGGCGGCGCCGCCGGGGCGGGGGCGGCCGTGAGCGGGGCGGCCAGGAAGAACGCGGCTAGAGGGAGAACGCTGAGCATGTTCATGACGGCGATTATCGCCAAGCCGGGTGCGCGCGCAATGCGAAAGGGGTAGAGCGGTCCTGCGGCATAGCGAGTTGTGCAACCGCAAGATGTTGCCAGCGACGTCTGTCGGTGGTAGCCAGGACACCCCAAGGAGAACACCGACATGGCACTCGACTGGTTCAACCTCGATGGGAAGATCGCATTGGTCACCGGCACCGGCACCGGCATCGGCGCCGGCATCGCCAAGGCGCTCGCGCGCGCCGGCGCGCATGTAGCGTGTCACGACAGGGGCGACGAGGCCCGCCCAACGAGTGAGGAGATCCGCGCGCTGGGCCGGCGCTCGATCGCGCTCTCCGCCGATCTCTCGAAGCGCGCCGCGCAGGACGGGTTGGTTGCCGACGCCTTGAAGGAGTTCGGGCGCATCGACATCCTGGTCAACAACGCGGGCATGATCCGGCGTGCGCCCGCCGTCGACTACTCGGACGCGGACTGGGATCTCCTGCTTGAAGTGAATCTCTCGGCGCCCTTCCGGCTGTCACGCCGGGTCGGCAAGCTCATGATCGAGCAGGGTGGGGGGCGCATCGTCAACATCGCCTCGTTGCTCGCCTTTCAGGGCGGGATCCTGGTGCCGGCCTACGCGGCCTCCAAGGGCGGCGTCGCGCAGTTCACCAAGGCCCTCGCCAACGAGTGGGCGGTCAAGAACGTCAACGTCAACGCCATCGCCCCCGGTTACATCGCCACCAACAACACCGCCGCCCTGCGCGCCGATGAAACGCGCAGTCGCCAGATCCTCGATCGCATTCCCGCTGGCCGCTGGGGCGTGCCCGACGACATCGCGGGCGCCGCGGTCTTCCTCTGCTCGGACGCCGCCCGCTACGTCACCGGCCACGTCCTGGCCGTCGACGGCGGCTGGCTGGCGCGGTAGGGAAGGTCACACTGAGCCAGCAATATCGGCCCACGACCCCGGGCGACGCGCTCATGGGATCGGGCTCGTCACCAGTTGAAGATCATGCCGCTGTTGGCGACATAGACGACCTGTTTTTCTCCAAGGAACCAGGCGGCCTCGGCGCGGAAGAAGTCCAGATCGAAGTGAAGCGAGGGCGTGTAGTTGTAGACGACGCCTGCCGAGATACCCATCTGGTGTTTGATTACGCTGTGGGCGATGATTTGTCGGGTTCCGGTTGGATCCGTTGGGTCGGCAACTGTCTTGTTGTCGCTCGGGTTGAGAAAGATGCGCGTGATACCCCAGCCGGCTGACACGTCGAACTTGCGCAGGACGAACATCGACTGCACATAATAGCCGTCCGACAGGCGCAGGTTGGTCTCCGAATCGGAGTTGGCGTCACTGACCTCCAGCGCGTAGTTCAACCCAAGGCCTCGGCCGTAGTGTCCCGCGACACCAAGTCGGACCGGGCCAAGCTCGAAACGGCCGCCGTAGCCAACCCCCTTCGCGGTGGCGCTACATGGGACCTGCTGCGCGGGGGGGATGGCCACGGGGCAGTAGTTGTTCAAGTAAAGAGTCTGGTAGGCGCCGTTGGCGAAAAGAACGACTTTGCCGGTCTCGCCGAACAGGCGCTCGAAGGTCATCTCTCCTTCGGCGCGAGGCCACTTGGTGCGGACCCAACCACCATTTTGGAGTTGGATCGGATCGAAGGCTCCCACGTTGAGTTGGAAACCACGAAGCACCGGCGTTCCATAGATGAGGCCAGAGGCGAATCCGCTACCAGCCACGCCGAATCCGATATGGCCTTGCGTCGGTCCGTGGTCGTCGATGGCGCTCGAGCCCGGGAAGCCGACCCCGTAACGGTGGGCGTACATGGTGTCGATATCCGTCGCCCCGCGCGAGAACAACCCTCTGGTTCTGCCGGCCAGCAGGCTTCCCCAGGATCCCTGGAGCTTGGCGTAGCCTTGCCTGACGTCCGCGTAGTTGGGCTGATTCTTCTGTCGCTGCATGCTCTCGACCCAAGCCCAAATCTGGATGTAGCCCGTGGCGGTGGTTGTCTCGGTGATCTTGTTTCTCACTCCGAGGCCCAGCGTGTTTCCAATGAATCCACTGCGCACGCGCATGCTGTTGATTGTTCCCTGGGTCAACACGCCAGGCATGCCGCTGGGATCTGGCTGGCGCTCCGCCAGCGCATCGAATCCGCCTCCTTTGACATCATGGAGCAGGACCTGATTGCCGGACGCGTCGACCCCGTAGGTGCTTTGTGGGAGCGCATCCCCATGGACGTAGCTTAGAAATCCGCCGGCCCGTCCATCGGTGTACACCTCCCAGTCGTCGCCCTTTGCCAGAACCTTTTCTGCCACCGCGATCCGCGGGAAGGCGAGAGCGGTCAGAACTGAGAAATAGAATAGGCAGAACAGATGGACGCTTCGCGTCCGCAATCGCGGTCTCGTCAAGATTGTTCTCCTCGGGTGAGGGCCGTGGTGGTGAGGACTGGGGTAGATGAATTACGGCTACGGGCTCGTGACGGTTTTCACGTCGAAGAAGACCCACTGCGGATGGAAACCATTGGATTGGACGTATGGCTGGGAAAAGGTCGACGGAGGAGCCGGTGACATTCCGGTCAGGTCGACGCTTCGTGGACTCGCACAGGTCGGCTGAGAGTCGGGCGCGCCACAATTCTGCTGCCCGAGGCAGTTCGAATCGTGGATAGTCAACGTGATCGTTCCACCCCCCAGCACTGGGAAGCTGGCAGTGTACTTCATCACGAAGGTCTCGTGCTTCTCGCAGTAACCAGAGTTGTTGGGGAACGCATTCAAATAGTAGACATTCGCCGCGCCCGTGACTGCTGGACTAACGTGAATCTCGTACGTATTCCAAAGGCTTTCGATGGGCGTGCCGCCGACGTACCAACCGTTGTTTCCTGTGGATCCTTCGACATCGGAGATAAGCGTGGTGCTCGCGGGGGTCCCGCCTTGGTAGCACTTCGTGCCCAGGACGCCCCGAACCTCGAAGTTGATCGTGTATTTCGTCCCACTCGTTCCTCCGACGGTGTGCGTGACGTTCCTGATGGCGCCGCGCTGGTTCCAATCGGTGGCATTCGCATTCGGGCAAGTCGTCGCCGACACCGGTTCGTAGAGCGGGCAATCGAGACCCGAGTTGGAACCATTCGAGCAAGTCCCGATCCACATGTACCCGTCGAGTGTCGGCACGATGTCGGCCGGCGTGACAGACGTACCCGAGCTGCCACCCGAGTTGGTCGTCCCTCCCGTTCCCGTCGTGCCGCCTTTCGCGGTCGTGCCGCCGGTGTTCGCGCCGCCGGAGCCGGTCGCGCCGCCCGTGCCTTGGGTCTGGCCGCCCGAGCCGGTCGCGCCGCCAGATCCCGTCGTTCCGGCCTTCGCGGTCGTGCCGCCGGTATTCGCGCCGCCGGAGCCGGTCGCGCCGCCGCTTCCAGTCACGCCACCCGTCGTGGTCGTGCCGGTGGTTCCGGCCTTCGCGGTCGTGCCGCCGGTATTCGCGCCGCCGGAGCCGGTCACGCCGCCGCTTCCAGTCGTACCACCCGAGCTTGCGCCACCGCTGCTGGTCGTACCGCCCGAGCCCTGCGAGCCGCCGGAATTCTGCGAGCCACCGGAGCCGCCCGCGCCGCCGCTGCTGGTCATGCCGCCCGAGCCGGTCGCACCGCCCGCCCCCGTGGTAGTGCCCCCGCTTCCGCCCGATCCTGGCGTGGTCGCCGCAGGACCCTGCTGCGAACAGTTCGCCGTCAGCAGGAACACGGAACAAACAACCCCAAACAAAGCAACGCGGTTCATGGTGGACCTCCTCGAAAACAACCTTCAATTACGCCGAAGCTCAACGGGGAGCGAGCAAACCGCCCCCTCAGCTACGGTCGAGCCAGACCAAAGTATGGCCCAATATTAGAGCCCGTTCATCGTCGCGGTGTCAAGAACGACGCCGGGTAGCATAGTGCTCGACGGCTCGATGCGAAAGCTTCGGGCCGGAGGGTGAAATCGTGCTCTCTCTGCACTTTTGTGGCAACCGTGAGCCACCCGGAGCGGAGGCGCCACTGCACTCCTGCTAGGGTCTGGAGTTGCCCCAATTCGCGCGTACAGCGGGCAGGGGCGCCGAGCAGACTTGCTCGGACTCCGCATCGATGTCATCAACGCAGCCCGCGCGTCCGCTAGGCACGCTGGGTTGGGGTGACAAGTCAGCCTATCGGTGCTTGCGGACTCACGGACCAGTGTATCAACACGATGTCCGATCGATGTTCGGGGCGCTGACGCAGCTCCGAGGGTGGGGGAGTGTCCAGAACGAGACAAGACTTGGCCCAAGGATGATGTGGAGACTAGAGCCAATCTCATGCATCGCTCCAAGTCGCCTGGCCGACTGTGGCCCCCGTCCGCTTCGCTGCTCGTCGTCGAAACACGTCGAGGATTCCTTCTCCTCGCGCCACGCGGCTGGGATTCATCGCTCGGCCAGGGCCCGGTCTGGCTTCTTGAGAAGGGCTCTAGAAATAGGCTCCCTGGGTATTCACGTAAATCTGATCCAGCCACTGGTTCATCGAATAGAAAGCGATGTCGGCACTCAACACGCCCGTCGGGGGAGTAAAACCGTAGGCATCGTACGAGAACCAAGTCGTGTTGTCCGACGGGGTATTGAAGCGCAGACCATCATACGTGGTGACGACGCTGCCCGTGCAATTCACGCCGGCGTACATGTGAATTCGCACGAAGCCCCCCGAAACGCCCGCTCGCGAACGCAGCCCGAGGTAATAGAGCGTGCCGGCGGTAACGGGAAAACACTGGTATGGATCGTTCTCGCCGTTGTTCACGTAGACCGAGCCGGAGCCTGGGCAACCATCGGCATCGTAGTTGCCGTCATAGACCGCAGTGGGATTCGGCGTCCAGTTGGCTAGCGACCCGTCGAATCCTGGATTCTTCAGAAGGTTGCCTGCAGTGGGTCTCTTGCAGACGCAGGTGTGGGTGCTGGGATCGCAGCTTGGCGTGACGCCCGAGCATTGTGCGCCGGAGGTGCAACGCACGCATGCCCCCAAGTAGCAGTAAGGTGCCGTTCCCGGGCAGTTCGGATCCGCGGTTCCATCGGACGCGTTCTGGGTGTAGTTGCACGCACCTGCCGAGCAGGTCGTGCTCAGCTTGCAGGCGGGCGGCGAGTTGCAGAGTATTCGCGTCCCCACACACTGGCCGTTGCTCTGACATAGGTCCGGGCTAGTGCAGGAATCGCTGTCGTCGCATGTAGTGTTGACGGCCGCCAATCCGTAGTTGCAGTTCCCCGTGGCCGGATCGCACACGCCGGCGTTGCGGCACTTCTGGGTCGGGGCCGGGCAGGTCGTAGTGGTTCCCGTCGTGCATGTGTGGTTCTGGCAGATCCTGCTTGTGACGCACAGGTTGCTGGGGTCGTTGCAAGACGCTCCTTCGCTGGGGGAGTACCTGCACGCGCCGGCGCCGTCACACTTGCCGTCGAGGCCGCAGGTCGCGCCCGAGGCTGCGCACGCACTATGCGCAACCTGGCTTGCCACTACGTACGCACACTGACCTGTGGCTGCCGCCGTCAGCGGAGATCCCGTACAGGCGCTGCAGCCCGTGCACGCCTTGTCACAGCAAACCCCATCGGCGACCACGCCCGAGGTGCACTCGAAGGTTTGCGTCGCGGGCGTTCCGTTGGTATTCTTGGCCGCGCAGGTCCCGGATGTCCCGCTTGTGATCTTGCAGTAGTTGGTACCCCCGCAATCCGTTTGCGAGGTGCAGGTCTTCAGACATCCGGTCGAAGCGCACTGGAAGGGGCTGCAGTCCTGAGGCGTCGCGGCGGGGCACGCGCCCTGGCCGTCGCACGTCGCCGCGGGTGTGAAGATGCTGACGTTGCACGCGGCTGCCTTGCACACGTGGCTGCTGCTCACCTTGCGGCACGCGCCCGCGCCGTCGCAGGTGCCGTCGTTTCCGCACTGGTTGGTGGCCGTCTCGTCCATGCAGGTCTTGTGGGGGTTCAGGCCAGCCAGCGCCGGGGCACAGGTGCCGTCACTCTTCCCGGTCAGCGTGTTCGAGCAGGCATTGCAGCCAGTGCAGGTGGTTGCGCAACAAACTCCGTCGACGCAGTTGCCCAGAGCGCAGTCGCTGGCAAGCGAGCACGGCGCTCCCACCTGTCCCGTCAGCTTCTGGTCGACCGGGGCATCGATTACAACATTCGTGCCCCCGCCCCCGCCGTTTCCACCTGTGGAAATGATGCCGCCGCTACCTACGATTCCGCCGGTGGCGATGATCACGCTTGTCCCGTCCACACCGCTGCTACCGCCCGTCCCGGGCGCCCCTCCGGTAGAGGTCAGCGGAACATCGGGGACGCCATCAGAGCGACCGTCGATGGCTGCGGGAACATCGATGGTCGTGTCGATGGGCGCGGGCCCAGCCTCGGTGGGCGGGCCATCGAGCGCAGCCACGGATGCCTCCCCCGGCTGGCCCGCAGTGTCGGGGTTGGAAGAATGCTGCACGCTGGTGAAGCAACCAGCCCAGACAACCGCGGCGCTGAGCAACGCGGCCGTCAACCAAAAGGGCTTTGGTCTTGTTTTCATGGCTAGAACTCCCCCGTAATGGCCAGGCCTGCTTCTCCGGGCGACCAGATTGGCAGGAGGGCAACGCTCGACGACTTGGCCGTCCCCTTCGCACGACCGACTAGATACACCACCGTGCCGGCGATCAATGCGGCGCCACCGACGCCGTAGCAGAGAAGCGCCCCGGTCTTGTAGGACTTCTGGCTGGACTCCTTTGCAAGGTCGTGGCTGGCATTCGCCTCGTCCGCTAGGCTGTTCGCCTTCAGGTTGAGCACTACGGCCGTGACCAGGGTGGCTAGCCCAATGCCGCCGACGATGAGGCCGGATGTGCGAAGGGATGAGCCGGCCTCGGTCGGGGCAGGGCGCGTGGTCACATCCGGTCCGGGTGCCACCGGAGCTGTGGGCTGCGGCGGAGGTGGAGGTGTGGGGGAGACCGCAGTTACGGGAAGTGGCGGTGCGGGCTGCGGCGGCGGGGCGGACTTCTTTGTTTCCTCGTCCTGGAGGAGCCTGCAATCCGTGATGTGCCTCTCCACCTCCGCGTTCAGCTCGGGGGTAGGATTCTTGGTCTTGCGCAGGTACTCGCGGAATCGATCGACGGCGCTCACCCACTGGTGGTTCTGTTCGTAGCAGCGACCCTGGTTGTAGATGAAGGTGGTGTCGTCCGTTTGGACGTAGAGGTCGGCGAGGATCTCGACCCCCTTGCGAAAGTCACCCGCGGCGCAGGCCTTCTTAGCGGCCTTGTCAGGGGTCTCGGGTTTGGATTTGGCGTGAGCTTGCGGGAGCCACGCAAACGACAGCAAACAGGCCACGAGAATGGTACGGACGCGCATGGGAAGCTCCAACTCCTAGCACGGCTTGGCGGTTCGTGAAAGGCGCACCGCCGCCAGAAAGGCAGCACAAAATTGCTCGGACCTGAGGTCGATGTCGTACTGTCCCAGCATCTCATGTCGTCGGGCAAGACGATGTCGCGGATGTCGAAGAGGAGCGCCGCTCTCGGAAATACGAGACCGGGCGGTCATGTAGCTCATGGAAAGCGCCAACCATCACCTCGATACGCCCGACACCATGAGGACTTGACGACTCCATGAGGGCGGATGCGGCCCGACATGACAGTTGCCGTTGTCGAAGCCCGCTATGAAAGAGAAAGACGTTCGAGAGCGCGTCTGTCCCGGTATCATCCTCGGCCACCCACGCACCTTCCCGAAAGCGACCGCAGTCTTGCCCGACCTTCGTCTGATCCTTTGCCTGACGCCACACGGCCGACTGCTGCTCTCTCCGTCGGAAGACGCGCCTGCGCTTGAGCCAGGTCTGGGCGAGCGCGTCCGGCGGGCCTTCGCGCGCGGGCCTGGACATGGGCTCTTGCGCCTCGGCGCCGCTGAGGTTGGGCAGATCGTCCCACCGGTCTTCGCATACTGGCGCGAATTCGCCGGTCGCTTCGTCACCGCGCTCTGCGCCCGACCTGATCTTGACGAGTCGCGTGGGGAGCCGCCGAGCTTTGCTCGGCGCGGACCATCGCGGGAAGGCATGGAAACCCTTCCGGGGTTTCCATACCAACGGCAGGTGGAGCTGCCGCCGCCGCCCGAGGACATTGCGACGCTGGCCGCCGCCGCGCCGGTGATGCCGGGGGCCGAATACCTGACCACCGACATCCTGACCGCCCTGTGGACCGAGATTGGCGCGGCCTTCGGCGCCGAGCTGACCGAGGCCAAAGCCAGTCTCCAGGAATTCCTAAAAAATCTCCATCCGGCCTGGAACGTCGTGGGCAAGGTCCACTTCAACCTCGCCGAGAATCGCAAGGACGAAGCGGCGCCGTTCGCCTTTCTCGCGACTTACACCCACCGGCTCTCGCCCCACGGCAAGGCCCAGCACCTGCCGCTCGGGCAGGCCCTGCGCGCGTACGCGGGCGCGGGCAGCAAGCAAAAGCTGCTGTCGCTCTTGCTGCCGGTCCAGCGCGCGGCGGAATCCTGCGCGTGGCTGAGACAGACGGTCGATGCGGGCGAGATCTTTCACCCGTTGCGCTGGTCGCCGCGCGAGGCATTTCAGTTTCTGGGTGACGTGCCGGAGTTGGAGCGTGCCGGCGTGGTGGTTCGCATGCCCGCGACGTGGCGGAGCGGGCGCCCCTCCCGGCCGCAGGTGACGGCCACCATCGGGTCGAAGGCAACGGGAACGCTGGGCAAGGATGCCTTGCTCGACTTTCGCATGGAGGTCACTCTCGACGGCGAGAGCCTGAGCCCGCGTGACGTGAAGGAGATCCTGGCCGGCGCCAATGGGCTCGCGCTCATTCGCGGCCAGTGGGTCGAGGTGGACAGCGAGCGCTTGCAGCGGATGATGGCGCGCTTCGAGGAGGCGAACCGGGTCGCGGCCGAAGAGGGGCTGTCGTTTGCGGAGGCGATGCGCATGCTCGCGGGTGCGGACGTCGCCCAGGACGGGGCCGTGGCCGGCGCGGATCCGGATTGGTCGCGCGTCGTTGCGGGGCCGTGGCTGGCCGAGACGCTTCGGGGGCTGCGCTCGCCCGAGGAGCTGGCGAAGATCGACCCCGGCCGCGAGCTCCATGGCACGCTCCGTCCCTATCAGGAGGTCGGTGTGCGCTGGTTGCATCTGCTTTCGCGGCTGGGCCTTGGCGCCTGCCTGGCCGACGACATGGGNNGCCTGCTGGTGGCGCCGGCCTCGCTGCTCGCCAACTGGGCCGCCGAAATCGAGCGCTTCGCACCTGGGCTGAAATTCCTCATCGCACACACCTCGGTCATGCCCGCAGACGACCTCGCGTCGCTCACGCCGGCGCGGCTCGCGGATGTCGATTTCGTGATCACCAGCTACGGCTCGCTCCTGCGCATACCGTGGCTTGTGACCACCGAGTGGAACCTTGCGGTGCTCGACGAGGCCCAAGCCATCAAGAACCCGGGCGCCAAGCAAACCCACGCGGCCAAGAAGCTCGCGGCGCGGGCCCGCATCGCGCTCACCGGCACGCCCATCGAGAACCGCCTCGGCGATCTGTGGTCGATCTTCGATTTCTGCAATCCCGGGCTGCTCGGCTCGGCCAAGGAGTTCACGGCCTATTCCAAGGGCCTGGCCGACGAGCCGCACAATCCCTTCGGCCCCTTGCGCGAGCTGGTGCGGCCGTACATCCTGCGGCGGCTCAAGACCGACAAGAAGGTCATCTCGGATCTGCCGGACAAGACCGAGGTCAAAGCCTTCTGCCAGCTCAGCCGCAGGCAGGCCGCGCTTTACCAGCAGGCGGTCGAGGATCTGGCCGAACAACTCGAAGACGCCGAGGGCATTCGCCGCAAGGGACTCGTCCTGTCCTTCCTCATGCGCTTCAAGCAGATCTGCAACCANNTGCAACCACCCGTCGCAGTGGCTGGGGGATGGGGCCTGGGCCGAGGACGACAGCGGCAAGTGGGCGCGCCTGCGCGAGCTCTCCGAGGTGATCGCGGCCAAGCAGGAGAAGGCGCTGGTCTTCACCCAGTTCCGCGAGGTGACGGCGCCGCTGGCCGCGTTCCTTGGGGAAGTTTTCGGCCGGCCTGGCTTGGTGCTGCATGGCGAGACCGAGGTGAAGAAGCGCAAGGATCTGGTGCGGCGCTTTCAGGAGGACGAATCGGTGCCGTTCTTCGTGCTGTCGCTCAAGGCGGGCGGCTCGGGGCTGAACCTCACCGCCGCGGCGCACGTGGTGCACTTCGATCGTTGGTGGAACCCGGCCGTCGAGAACCANNACCAGGCCACCGACCGCGCCTTCCGTATCGGCCAGACCAAGAACGTGCTGGTTCACAAGTTCGTGTGCCGGGGCACCATCGAAGAAAAGATCGACGAGCTCATCGAATCGAAGAAACAGCTCGCTCGGGATTTGCTAGAAGGCGGCGGCGAGCTGAACCTGACCGAGCTTGCGGACGACGAGCTGTTGCGCCTCGTTGCCCTCGATCTGAAAGCCGCAGTGAAGGAGTGATGCATGTTCTACGCGTGGCGACCCTATGTCTCCGTGGCCGAACGCCGGCGCCAGGCCGCGCTCGAAATGGCGAAGCTGGCCAAGCAAGGCCACCCCGTGTCGCCGGTGGCGATCGATGGGCGTACGATCGCCAAGACCTTCTGGGGAAAAGCCTGGTGCGACAACCTCGAACGCTACAGCGACTATGCCAACCGTCTGCCGCGCGGGCGAACCTATGTGCGCAACGGCTCGGTGGTCGACCTGCAAATCGCGCCCGGCGAGATCAAGGCCAAGGTCAGCGGCTCGGAGATCTACGATGTGGTGGTGAAGGTGTCGGAGGTGCCCAGGGCGTGTTGGACGTCCATCTGCGCGGACTGCGCGGGCGCCATCGACTCGCTGGTCGAGCTGCTGCAAGGGCGATTCTCGAAGGGGGTCATGGAGCGCATCTGCCAGCAGAAGACCGGGCTTTTTCCGGTGCCGGCCGAGATCAAGCTCGACTGTAGCTGTCCCGACTGGGCGTCGATGTGCAAGCACGTCGCCGCCGTGCTCTACGGCATCGGCGCCCGTCTCGACGAGCGGCCCGAGCTGCTCTTCAAGCTGCGCAAGGTCGACGAGAAGGATCTCATCGCCAAGGCTGGCAAGGGCGTGCCCCTGTCGAGGAAAGGGCCGAGGGCCGCCAAGGTTCTGGCCGACGACGGACTGTCGGAACTATTTGGCCTGGATCTGGGCATGGGCGAGGCGAAGAAGCCGAGGGCGAAGGCGAAGAAGAAGAAGCCAAAGGGGGAAGCGAAAAAGCGGCGAGCGGCGAAGAGAAAAGCGCGACGGTGACGAACGAGGGCAGGCCCTGTTTCACGCTCGCTGGATGAACCGGTAGCCGCTTTAGAACCTGCTCCGATCAGAAATCGACCAGTTGCAGGCCGACGCCGGCGCGGGCGATCAGCGGGAAGTCCCGGTCGATTGTCAGGATGGGCACGCCATTGGCCAAGGCGTAGGCCGCGATTAGCAGATCAAGGGACTTGATCGTGACGCCCCTACGCGCAAGCGCGAACCCGAGATCGCCGGCTTCATTCCAAAGGCTGGCGGGCTCGGGAAGTTGGTGGCAGGCGAGGAGCAGCGGAATGGTCTTGCTGCGCTCGGCGGCGGACCTAAACCCGCGTCGAAGCTCGGTGAAGACCGGACCACAGAGCGCGACGTCGTCGTCCTCCAGGGCGTGGTCCACGATGGCGGCAACGGGACCGCGGTCGCGAAAGAACGCGATCCACGCCGAGGTGTCGACCAGGATCAACGCCGGGTCCTGTCCAGGTCGAGATCGAATCCGACCTTGCCGCGAAGGCGGCGCAGGGCGGAGCGGCGTGCGTTCCGGTCGAGCGCTTTCAGCCCCTCGACCAGCGTCAGTGTGATGCCCTTCCCGGTGAGCCGCTGGGCGTTTTCGAGGATGTCCTCGGGAATGTTGGCCGTTACCTTCCGCGCATGACCCATGTCACTAGTATGCACGTATGGTCGAATATGGCCAAAGATATGGTCGCTCGTGAAGTTGTGGAGGCGCCGGGTACTGCC
>PNBO01000049.1:25290-46631 GCA_003136095.1 Myxococcales bacterium | reverse complement strand
TCCTTGCGGGCCGATTCGTCCTCTTGCACCAGGGCCTGCAGGTGCTCGAGGAACCATGGATCGATGGCGGTGAGCGCGAAGGCCTCGTCGATGGAAAGCCCGGCGCGCAAGGCCTCGGCGAGCTGCCACAGGCGATCCGGGCCTGGCTCGTGAATCTGGCGTTTGAGCTCGTCGAGCGGCGGTACGTGGTCGAGGTCGAAGCCCCAGCGGCCGATCTCCAGCGAGCGCAGCGCCTTGCCCAGCGATTCCTGGAAGGTGCGGCCGATGGCCATGACCTCGCCGACCGACTTCATCTGCGGGCCCAGCGTCGTATCCGCGCCCGGGAACTTTTCGAAGGCGAAGCGCGGGACCTTGGTTACCACGTAGTCGATGGTCGGTTCGAAGCAGGCCTGGGTTTCGCGGGTGATGTCGTTGGGGATCTCGTCGAGGGTGTAGCCGACCGCCAGCTTGGTCGCGATCTTGGCGATGGGGAATCCGGTCGCTTTCGAGGCCAGCGCCGAGCTACGCGAGACGCGCGGGTTCATCTCGATGACCACCATCTCGCCGTTCTTCGGGTTGATCGCGAACTGGATGTTGGACCCACCGGTGTCGACGCCGATCTCGCGAATCACGGCCAGGGCCGCGTCGCGCATGACCTGGTACTCCTTGTCGGTCAGGGTCATGGCCGGNNTCGATCGAGCAGATGATGACGGCATTGTCCTTCCCGTCGCGCATCACCTCCAGCTCGTATTCCTTCCAGCCGAGCACCGACTGTTCGACCAGCACCTCGCCGCGCGGGCTCTGCTGCAGGCCCCAATTCACCTTGGCGTCGAATTCCTCGACGTTCCACGCGATTGCCGCGCCGGAGCCGCCCAGGGTGAACGACGGCCGCAGGATGATCGGGAAGCCGATACCGGTCTTGGTCGACATGTCGGTCTGAATCGCCCGTGCCTCGGCGAGCGAATGCGCGTAGCCCGAGAGGGGTACCTGGAGGCCGATGTTGTGCATGGCCTGCTTGAAGAGGTCGCGATCCTCGGCTTTTTCGATGGCGGCGACTTGCGCGCCAATCAGCTTCACGCCGAACTTGTCGAGGACGCCGGCCTTGGCGAGCTCGATGGTCAGATTGAGCGCGGTTTGTCCACCCAGCGTGGGCAAGAGAGCGTCCGGCCGCTCGCGCTCGATGATCTTCGTCACGATATCGACGGTGAGCGGCTCGACGTAGGTGCGGTCGGCCAGCTCGGGGTCGGTCATGATGGTGGCGGGGTTGGAATTGACCAGCACCACGCGGAATCCCTCCTCGCGCAGGGCCTTCACGCCTTGCGTGCCCGAGTAGTCGAACTCGCACGCTTGACCGATGACGATGGGGCCGGAACCGATGAGAAGGATGCTCTGGATGTCTGTGCGTCGGGGCATTACTCGGACTTCTTGAGTTTCAGGATGTGACCTTCCCGGTCGAGCGAAAAGCCATCGGGCAGTTTCTTTTCCACAGCGCCCCGGTGGCCTTGCACCAGCCAACCCAGGTCGGCAAACCCCTCGGCGATGCGAATGCGCAGACGCAGGCTTTCTTCGCTGTCGGAAACGAAGAGCTCGAGCATCTTCTCGCGGGCCGCTTCCTCGTTCTTGAGCGCGAGCAGGGCCTCGATGGTGGCGAAACGCACGCCCTCGTCCATGTCAGCGAGGTACGGCGCGACCAGGAGCGGGACCTTGGCGTGCTTCATCAAGCCGAGGTGACGGATGAGCTGGATCTTCTTCGTGGGGTCGCGCTCGTAGCCCGGCTCGTGGCGGGCGAGCACTTCGGCCACGATGTCGAGCTCGGCGTCCTTGCTGGGCGAGACCTTCTGCAAGACGCGCAACGGCCACGACACGGACTCCGCCGAGATCAGGTAACGCTTGACCGCCGGCAGCGCCGACTCGCCTTTGCTGATCAGGGTGTCGCAGACCCACTCCTTTTCCTGCTCGTCCTCGATCGACTTGTCGTACATCATGCCGAAGCGGCGCAGAAGGCCATAGAGTGCCTCGTCCGAGCCTTCGACGGCCAGGGCCTCCATGGCCCGGTAGCGATCGCCGGACTGAGAATACTTGTTGATCGTGCGCTGGAGGTTTCCAGCACGCGCGCGCGCCTCGCGCTTCTCTTTGGAGAAGATATCGAGCAGGCCCATGGCGAGTTGGCGGAGTCTATACCATGGATTCGTTGTATACAGGGGCGGTCGCGCCCGCAGCCGGCCTGCCGGATCTCCGTCAGACGCGCTCTGGCACGCGGCCATCGTCGTGGACACCAGCATCAACGAAGCACAGGGACCGGAATCGGGCCGGGCCAGTCCAGGCCAGCATGGATCACCGGCGCGTGATGCGGGCGCCCGGGTCATGACCTGGTTGGCTTCGGGCAAGCTCTCCGACGCGCGGTGTTTTGGGGCCTGTTACCTGCTGCTTCTACCGTTCTTTCTCGCGCCGCTCTTCGCCACGCGGCTTCTGCCCGGGCTCGACCTGCCCTTCCACATCGCCGCCGCCGACATGCTCTCCAAGGTCGGCCATCCTGGCTCGCCGTACGCCCCCTACTACGAGGGGGGGCTGCGCATCGCCCCCTACGCCGCACATTTCGTCGCCCTGGTCGCGCTCGGCAAGGTCATGAGCCTGCTCGCCGCGCACAAGCTCATCATCGTTCTCTACGTGGCCGGGCTGCCCCTGGCCATGGCCGCGCTGCTGGCGGCCTGCCGCCGCAGTCGCGTACCCGCCCTGCTCGCCTTCCCGCTCGCCTACAACCTGACCCTGCACTACGGCTTCATCAGCTTTGCCCTCTCCCTGCCCGTGGTGCTCTGGCTGCTGGCCGAGATGACCAAGCTCGCGCACAGCGACCTGCGCCGCGTCTTCATCGTGCGCTGGTTCATCGTCGCCGGGGTCGCGACGCTGCTCTTCCTCTGCCACCTGCAGAACTTCCTTTACGGCGTGTGCGCCGCGCTGGCCTTCGCCGTCCTCGCCGCGAGTCCATGGCGCCGCAAGCTGCTGGCGGCGGGCGCGCTCGCGCCGGCCTTCACGGGCCTGGCCTATTGGCATCTCCGCTCGCCGCCGGTGACCGGACAGGCCAAGCTGACGGCGGCGCTGGCCTGGAAGTTCCTCAAGAGGCACCGTCTCGACGACCTGGGCAATGGCAAGGTTCTGACCGATTTGTGGCACCGCATTCTTCTCGTCCCCGCGCACGCCATGCGCGCCTTCGTCGACGAGAGCAACGTGCCGGCGTGCCAGGGACTCTTCCTCATCATGGTCGCCTATCTCTGCGTCGGGCTCTTGGCCTGGCCGCCGGAGGACGCAGCGCTGGAACCACGCCCGGCGCGCCGGCGCCGCATGCGCTTGGCGGGGGCGATCGCCTTTCTGGGCGCGCTTGCCGCCTACCTGGCACTGCCCCATCACCTCCAGGAGATGGAGTTGATGACGTTCTTTCCGCGCTTCTCCGTGCTCGTGCTGCTCATGTTCCTGCTGCTGGTGCCGGCCGGGCTGTTGCGCCTGCGGGGCGCGCTGGCTGTCGCCTTGCCGCTGCCCGCGTTGGTCTTTGGCATGCTCTACGGCCGGCAGCTCTACCTGCACTACCGGGCATACGGCGCCGAGGTGGCGGGCTTCGTCGAGGTGGCGGAGAAGACGCCACCCGGGGGCAAGGCAATGGGTCTCATTTTCGATCGCCGGTCGCGGGTCATGCAGGTCGAGTCGGCGCTCGTCGGCCTGCCCGGCTTCTACCCGGCGCTCCGTCCGGCGCTGGGCAGCATGGTGCCGCCCACGTACTGCGGGCTTCGCCACATGCCGTGCCGGCTCAAGGGCACGGCCGAATTTGCGCTCTCGCCGTGGACGCCCGCGAGCTTCTCGCCGGCCCAGATGTTGCCCACCTTCGACTACTACTTCGTGCACAGCGCACCGCCCGGCCACGACCCGTGGCGGGGCTACCACGGCATGTTCGAGCTCCTGGCCCAGTCGGGAACCTGGTCGGTGTTTCGCAAGCGGCCGGGACCGGTGGTGCCGGATTGGATACCCCCGCCGCCGCCCGCAGTGCCGGCGCCCGGGCCCGCGCCGCCGCCCCCGGAAGCGAAGGCATTGCCCCCCGCGGCCGCATCGAGGAAACTGACGGCGCCATCCCCGCGGCGCTAGCGGAAGGAGATCCCGTGGCGAGACACCGAAGGCTGGAAACCCTGACCCTGATGCAAGAGATCGGCGTCGTCCCGATCTTCTACGAGGCCGATGTCGAGGTCGCCCGGCAGATCGTCGCGGCTTGTGCCGACGGCGGCGCGCGCATCGTCGAGTTTACCAACCGGGGCGACCATGCCATCGAGGTCTTCCGGCAGGTTGACCTGTGGGCCGCCGCGCAGCGGCCCGACCTCGTGCTCGGCGCGGGCACCATTCTCGACGCCCCCACGGCGGCGCTCTACCTGGCCGCGGGCGCCAACTTCGTCGTCGCTCCCCACCTCGACGAGGAAACCGCCCGACTGTGCAACAGCCGCAAGATTCCCTACTTGCCGGGTTGTGGCAGCGTGACGGAGATTCACCGGGCGCACACCCTGGGCGTGGAGATCTGCAAGCTCTTCCCGGCGGCCGAGGTGGGCGGGCCGGCTTTCGTGAAAAACGTGCGCGGCCCCTGTCCGTGGACCGACATCATGGCGACGGGCGGCGTCGCGCCGACCAAGGAGAATCTGGGCGCGTGGTTCGGCGCCGGCGTAGCCTGCGTGGGCATGGGGTCGAATCTCTTCACCCCCGAGCTCGTCGCGCGCAAGGACTACGCGGGCATCACCGCGCGCGTCCGCGAAGTCCTGGCGTTGATCCGGGAAGTCCGGCGCGCACAAAAGTAGTGCTCGCGGTAACATCCTGGTTGAAGGCGACCGGCGCAAACGGCATAGTTCGCGCGGAACTTTCTCATGGCCAAGGTTGAGATTTCGGCTTCGATTCTGTCCGCTGACTTCACGCGCCTGGGCGCTCACGTCGAAGAGGCGGACGCCGCCGGCGTGGAGCGCTTTCACATGGACGTGATGGACGGCCGCTTCGTCCCCAACATCACCTTCGGCNNATCATCCTGGTACACCAGGAGGCCTGTTCCCACCTGCACGGAACCCTGCAACAGATCCACCGGCTGGGCAAGAAGGCTGGGGTGGTCTTGAATCCCGCCACGCCGCTCGTGACCATCGCGGACATCTTGTCCGAGGTCGACCAGGTGCTGATCATGACGGTAAACCCGGGGTTCGGCGGGCAGACCTTCATCGAAAGTTCCAAGGCCAAGGTCGCGCAGCTGCGCGAGATGCTCGTCGAGCGCAGGCTCGCCTGCGCCATCGAGGTCGACGGCGGCATCGGGCCGGCGACCGCCGGTGCGGTGGTCCGGGCCGGCGCGCGGGTGCTGGTGGCCGGCGCGGCGGTGTTTCGCGCGCCCGAGGGCGTCGCCGCGGCCCTTGCGCGCCTGCGCGCCAGCGCGGAGGCGGTCGCGTGATCCGTCACATCGTGCTCTGGCGGCTCAAGGACACGGCGAACGGTCGCGGCAAGGCCGAGAACGCGGCGGAGATCAAACGTCTCCTCGAGGCCTTGAACGGCAAGATCCCCGGCCTCATCAGGCTGGAGGTCGGCTTCGATGTCAGTTCCACGCCGAATTCGTCGGATATCGCGCTCTATTCCGCATTCGAAAACCGTGCCGCCCTCGACGCCTACCAGGCGCATCCCCTGCACGAAGCGGTCAAGCCCTTCATCATCGCGGCGCGCGACGAACGGCGCCTGGTCGACTACGAGGTGTAATCGCCTCGACGTTCGGGTTTGCGCTCCCGCGTTCGGTCCAGCCACGCCTTGGCTAGCGTTCGCGAGTGGTGCTCAGAACCATAAATCTACCACGCAGCTGTAGCCTGCGCTTCTATAATGGTGCACATGACAAAGTTCAGCGCACCGATCCTGTCCCTTTCCATGTTCCTGGTTGCGCCGGTGGCCATGGCCCAACCCGCGGCAACTTCCGCGGCCGCCGCGGAAACGTCCGCTCCCACCGCGCCCGCCGAGGCGGCTCCCGTCGAGGCGGCTCCTGCCCAGCCGGTTGCGCCCACGGCCGTGGCCACGCCGCAGGAAATCGCGATGGCCGCCAAGCTCGCGGCGCTGGAAGCGAAGGTCGCTACTTTGGAAGAGAGCAGCAAGGCCAACCAGGCCGCCCTCGCCAGTGCGTCCAAGCTGAAGTTCTCCGGGTACGTGCAAGGCCGCTACGAGTGGCACCAGGATGCGATCAACGGCGCCACGTTCTCGAGCTCGGGCACGGCCACTGCCACCAATACCGACCGGTTCCTGGTCCGCCACGCCTACCTCACCACTCAATACACGGGTATCAACGCCGAGTACCTCATGCAGATCGACGCCAACACCAAGGACGGGTTGGGATTCAAGGACGTCTACGCGTCGTTCATCGACACCTGGACGCCGGTCAAGATGAAGCTGTCGGTCGGACAGTTCCGGTATCCATTCGGGTACGAGGTGCAGCAGTCAGACGCCGATCGGGAGATGCCGGAACGAGCCCCCATCGAGAAGTTCTTCTTCGACGGCGAGCGTGACCGCGGCGTGCGTCTGCAAGGGAGCTACGATTTCTTCAACTTCGCGGTGGCCCTGGTCAACGGCACCATCTTGACCTATGACGGCAAGAACTACATCAATCTCGCCGCCAGCAAGGATCCATCCGCGACGTACTACCCGTTTGGCAGCAACGACCCGAACGAGTTCAAGGACTGGGTGGGCCGCCTGGGCCTCGACCTGGGCTATCTCGTGGGTGGTCTCTCCGGCTACTTCGGCAAGGGGCTCTACATCAAGCCGCCGGTGGCCGCCACGGCCACGGCTCCCGCCGTGGAGGCGACTCCCGACAGCCGCTACAAGTACCGCTTCGGCGCGGACGTGCAGGGCTACATCGACGTGCCCAGCGTGGGCCCGCTCGCGCTCAAGGGCGAGGTCATCTACGGCAAGGACACCGCCCGTCAGTTCCACGGCACGCCGGCCAACCCGTGCAATTCGAGCGCGACCTGGGGCTTCATCCTGACCGCGGTCCAGAACATCTCGGGCAAGTTCGGCGTGGTCGCGCGCCTCGACATGAAGGACACCCTCGCAAGTTCCATCGCCGACGGCTGCGCTGAGAAGACCAAGTCGGAGAGCGACCGCGTGATCACCACCGGCGGCGGCCTGCTCTACTACGCCTCGCCGAATATCAAGGCCACCGTCACCTACGAGCACCCGACAGAGCAGGGGGCCAACAAGAAGGACAACGACTTCGCCATGGGCCAACTCCAGGCCAGGTTCTAGCCAGTCAACTCGGCGAAGCGCGCCTCTCGGGGCGAGCCCCACGGCGGGCTCGCCCCTTTGCCGTGCTTTCGTCTACAGGCGGGACCACCACTCCGGCGAGCCGAAGCCGGAGCGGGAGAACCAGCGTTCGTGCGGCGGGGCCGCGACGCTTTCGTCATCATCGTCGTCGTAGTCGGCATCATCCTCATCGTCGTCATGGTCTGGAAAGGTCCAGATCAACTTCGAACTTGCCTTCGCGCTCTCGGGAACTGCCACGGACGGATTGCTCATTGGCACCTCCTTGTTCTCCAGCCTCGAAGCTAGAAGATCGAAATGGCGGCACCGAGGCGAATCGGAAACAACTCGGTTCCAGTCCGACGAAACCAACTCGGGGCAGCCACGACACCAAGCCAACCAGACTTCGCGAGAAAAGAAATGTTGTCACACGGATGTCACTGCGGCTAGGCGCAAGTGATATTTTCGTCTGCCACTGTTCGTTCGGTATGAGCACAAACGAAATCGAAGAGGCCCGGTGTTCCCTCGTTCGTTCGCCGCGCTTTGCCCAAGGCGCGACGCCCGCCGCACCCACCGATGCAGTGCCGGCATTACTGGTGCGGGCAAGCCGCGTTGCGGCACGTCCCCGACAGACCCGCAGGTTGTGGTCCTGCCGCCCACCCTCGCCGAGAGGCTGAGCGAGAGATGCATTCACGGTCCGGCCAGGCGGGAGCAGCGGTACGAGCCCGGCATCGCACGGGCACAATTGACCCAAAGAAAAAGCCCGCCAGCTCCGCCTTTCGGGGGAACTGCGCGGGCTTCTCCTCTCGAGGAAGCTGCCTACTCCGTCTTTGGGTGCTTCTTCGCCTTCTTCTTCGCCGTCTTCTCGGGCGGCGGTGGGGCCGGGGCCGGTGGCGGCGGTGTCGCTGGTTCCTCGGCGGCCGGGGCCGCGGCTGGCTCGGCCGGGGCGGGCGCCGGAGTAGCGGCCGGTTCCGCTGCCGGCTTGGGTGCCGGAGCAGCTTCCGGGGTCGGGGCCACCGTGGGCGGCGGGGATTCCTTGTGCCCGCAGCCGAGCGCGAGCGCGAGGGGAACGAGAAGTGCGAGGGTCAGTTTCTTCATTGGCATGTCCTTCTGTTGTTGACGAGGCGCTTGTCTACGGAACCACAAAGACCGTCGATCCGCAACCCTCGGTCGAGGTAGCGGTTAGCGCGGCGCACGTAAAGATAACCCGAATATCGGCTTTGTTTGCATGTCGCTAGCTTCTCCTGTGTCAGTTCCGGAATTGACGGCTCCCCAAGGCGGCATATTCTTACTCCGCTTTCGAAGAATCGCAAAGGTAGGGCCGCGCTGGCCTTCTGGAAGCGCATGGCGCAAGCTTCGCCAGGCGCGCCGCCCCAGATTCTTTCCGACCACCCGTCGGATGCCAACCGCATCCAGCAGATCGAGAACTGGCTGCCCGAGGCGAGAGTGGTCAGCCTCACTGGTAGCGCCATGCCCAGAGTGCGGCGCCTGCCCAGTGTATCGCGGTTAGGCGGCGGCGGTGGTTGGTGGTGCCTTTCTTCGCGAATCGTCCGTCGATTGAATGCTAGGTTTGTTCCATGCCCCGGCCCGCCACTCCCGAGATTCTCGAACGGCTGAAAGCTCGCGTCGGACCCGCGGGATTCTCGGTGGATCCCGACGAGCTTGCTCCGCACCTCGTCGAATGGCGCAACCGCTTCTCCGGCAAGACGCCGCTCCTGCTCAAGCCGGCGAGCCCGCAAGAAGTCGCGGCCATCGTACGCATCTGCGCCGAGGGCGAGGTGGGCATCGTGCCACAAGGTGGGAACACCGGTCTGGTCGGCGGCCAGATCCCACGGCCCGAAGGCTGCGATTTGCTCCTGAGCCTCGGCCGCATGCATCGCATCCGCCGCGTCGATCCGGTGGACAACACCATGCTCGTCGAGGCCGGCTGCACGCTGGCCGTGGCGCAGGCGGCGGCGGCCGCTGTGAACCGCCTGCTGCCGCTCAGCCTGGCCGCCGAGGGGTCGAGTCAGGTGGGCGGCAATCTCTCGACCAACGCGGGCGGCATCCACGTGCTCCGCTACGGCAGCGCGCGTGACGCCGTGCTGGGCATCGAGGTGGTNNGGCGCCGAGGGCACGCTGGGCATCATCACCGCCGCGGTGCTCAAGCTCTTTCCCCGACCGCGCGAGGTGCAGACGTTGTTCGCGGCCGTGCCGGACCCCGAACGGGTGCTCGGCCTGCTCTCGCTCGCTCGCGACCTCACCGGCGACGGCATCTACGCCTTCGAGATGATCTCGCGCTTCGCGCTCGAACTGGTCACTCGCCACATGCCGGGGACCGCGGACCCGCTCGCCGCGCCCTCGCCGTGGTACGTGCTCGCCGACCTGACGGTGCCGCGCGCCACCGCCGAGGCGCTCCTGGCCGCGGCTTTCGAGAAGGATCTGATCGCCGACGCGGTGCTGGCCGGCAGCGCGGCGCAGGCGCGAGACCTGTGGAAGCTGCGCGAGTCGGCGTCCGAGGCGCAGAAGCACGAGGGTGGCAGCATCAAGCACGACATCTCCGTGCCCGTGTCGCACCTCCCCGCGTTTCTCGCCGAGGCCCTGGCCGCCGCCACGAAACTGATCCCCGGCGTCCGGCCCGTGCCCTTCGGCCACGTCGGTGACGGCAATCTGCACTTCAACTTCACCCAGCCCGCGGGCATGGACAAGGATGCGTACCTCGCGCAATGGCAGGCGCTCAACCGGGTCGTGCACGACATCGTCCTCGCGCACGGCGGATCGATTAGCGCCGAGCACGGCATTGGCGTGCTCAAGCGCGAGGAAGCCCGCCGCACCAAGAGCGCGGTCGAGCTGGAGCTCATGAGCCGGATCAAGCGCGCCCTCGACCCCAAGGGCATCATGAATCCCGGCAAGGGCGTGGTGTGACCGGGCGACCCCGACGGAAGCGATGCAGGGCGGTAGTCTGACGAGAATTCCCGAAGGGCGGCTGGCGCAAGCGCTGGCCGCGGCGGACGACGCGGGCCTACGCGCGCTGCCCAAGGCGGACGTCCACTGCCACGCTCTCCTCAATGCGCCGCTTTCCGCCTATGAGCAGGTTCTGGGACACGAGCTGCCCCGGCCGCCCTCGCGCTTCACCGACTTCACGGAATTCGGTGACTACCTGGCGGCCAACCTCTTTCCCGCCACGCGCACCCTGGCGGGCATGCGCGCCCTGGTGCGCGCCGGGCTCGAGCGCATGGCCGACGATGGCGTGGCCTACGCCGAGGCCAGCATCGACTTGCTCTTGCCCATGCACATCCACGTCGCGCCCGAGGCGGTGATCGAGCTGGTGGCCGAGGAACGCGCGCGCATTGCCCCGCGCCTGCGCTGGGCGCCCGAGATCGGCATCAACCGGCGCGTGCCGCCCGAGCGCCTGTGGCCGAGCTTCGTCGCGCATATCGCATCCGGCGTGTTCTCCTCCATCGATCTCTACGACGACGAGCGCAGCGGGGATCTGCGCGAGATCGCGCGCTTCTATCGCATGGCGCGCGAGCACGGGCTGGTGCTCAAGGCGCACGCCGGGGAGATCTGCGGACCGGAGCGGATTCGCGAAACCATCGAGGTCCTGGCGGTGGATGCCATCCAACACGGTATCGCCGCGGCCGGCGATGCACGCCTGCTCGACGAGCTGGCTCGCCGGGGCACGCAACTCAACCTCGCCCTGGCCAGCAATCTCGCGCTGGGCCTGTCGAGCGGCTACGAGAGCCACCCCATCCACGCCCTGCTCGCCGCGGGCGTGAACGTCGCCCTCGGCACCGACGATTTCACTCTCTTTGGCGCCGGCCTGAGCGACGAGATCCTCCGCCTGCATCGTGCGGGCATGCCGGTTTCCGAGCTGGCCAAGATTTGCCTGGGTCCGCCGGCGTAGAGCGCCGAGTCGCGTGGGAAGCCAGCCGGCTATGCCGGCTGCGTACCATCGCGGGAAGGCATGGAAACCCTGCCAGGGTTTCCATATCAACGGTTTGAAGATCGGGCAATTTCCGGGTCTTTCACCACAGAGAACACAGAGGACACAGAGACGGACCGGAGGTGGAAGGAGCCCGGATCCGGTTCCGGAAACCCTTTCCCTCCGGCCTCTGTGGCCTCTGTGCCTCTGTGGTTAATCTTTTCCGGACTTCGGCTCTCTTCCGCACCCCGGGTTCACAGGAAGATCAAATCGCTCGGTGTTCTAGGGCACCGTCACCGTCGCGCGCAGGCGAACGTCGCGCGACGAGCTGCTGGCGCGAATCTCGTAGGCGCCGGGTTCGATGCGCCAGGCATCGCGTTCGGGCCGGCCCAGGTCGTAAAAGGCGAAGGCGCGCGGCGCGAGCTTGAGCGAGACCTCGCGTTCCGCGCCCGCAACGAGCTCGACCCGGGAGAACGCGCGCAGCTCTTGCTCCGGCCGCGTGATGCCGGTCGCGGGAGCATGCACATAGAGCTGCACGACCTCGGCGCCGCGCCGGGCACCCTTGTTCTTGACCTTGAGGCGTACCGTGACCCCGCGTTCGGGATCCCACGCCGACACGGCCAGGTCGCGGTAGGCGAAGGTGGTGTACGACAGGCCAAAGCCGAAGGGGAACAAGGGCTCGACCTTGCGCGTGTCGTACCAGCGGTAGCCGATCAGGATACCTTCCTTGTACGCGACCACCCCGCCCGCGCCCGGGAAATTGCCGAACCACGGCTCGTCCGGGAGGCGCTTCGGGAAGGTCACCGGCAGCTTGCCCGACGGGCTGACGTCGCCAAGCAGGACATCCACCAGCGCCGTGCCGGCCTCCTGTCCTGGAAACCAGGCGTGGAGCACAGCGGACACCTTGTCGAGCCAGGGCATGGCCACGGCGGCGCCGGCGGTGGTGATGACGACCACCTTGGGATTGGCGGCGGCCGCCGTGCGCACGATCTCGTCCTGCCGGCCGGGCAGCGCCAGCGATGTCCGATCCGCGCCCTCGGTCTCGTCGGCCATGCCGTCGCCCACCGCCACGATCACGACGTCGGCGCCGTGCGCGACCGCGGCGACCTTGCGCAGCGGATCCTTGTCGGCCCGCTGCCAGAGCAGCTCGACCGAGGCGCCGATGGTGCCTTCGTAGTATTCCAGGCGCAGATCGTGCGCCTTGCCGGCGACCAGCTCGACCTCGCTGGTCTTGAGGGTCGGGGCGTGGTCGCCCCAGTTGTCGACGACCAACTTGCCGTCGAGGTAGAGGCGGGAGCCGTCGTCGGAACGGAGCGCGAGCACGTAGAGGCCCGACTTGGGTGGCGCAAGCTTGCCGGTCCAGCGCGCCGAGAAGTTATCCTCGGGCAGGCCGGGCGCGGGGCCGGCGAGCTCCCAGTGGAAATCCACCGTGGCATCGAGACGAACCAGCTTGGGCGTGCCGGCTCGCTCCTTGCCGACGAAGTATTCGCCAAGTAATCCGTGGCCGACGTGTCCCGCCGGCGGCGTCAGGGCCGACGCTGGGATCGGTTCCAGTCCGTCCGCGGTGGTTTCGCCGGGCGCGAAGTCGATGCGCACCTTGCCGCCCAGTGCCTCGCGGAGCGCGTCGACGAGGGTGACCTTGTGGGTGGCCGTGACGTGGGCGCTGCCGCCGCCGCCGTCGACCAGCCCGCCACGCGGGCCGACCACCGCGATCCGGCGCAGCTTGCCGCGCTCGATCGGCAGCGTGGCGCCTTCGTTCTTGAGCAGGACGAAGCCAGCGCGGGCGGCCTCGCGGTTGAGCGCGCGGTGCTCGAGTGTGTCGGTGGCTTCCGGGCGCTCGCTTGCGTCTTCGTCGAGATGGAGGGCGGCGATGGCGCGCAGCTGCCGCCTCACCAATTCGTCGAGGACGGCCGGCTCGATCTCCTGGTTGGCGAGCGCGGCGCGGATGGCGGCCCCGGTGTAAAATTCGGGTTTGGGCATTTCCAGGTCGAGGCCGGCGCGCATGGCCGGCACCACGCTGTGGGTGGCGGTCCAGTCGGACATGACCAGCCCGCGGAAACCCCATTGCCGCCGCAGGCTCTCGTCGAGCAGGCCCGGGTGCTCGCAAGCGTAGACGCCGTTCACCTTGTTGTAGGCACACATCACGGCCCACACCGAGGCCTGCTTGACCGCGGCCTCGAAGGCGGGCAAGTAGATCTCGTGCAGCGCGCGTGCATCGACCTCGGCGCTGATGGTCTGGCGCTCGGTCTCCTGGTTGTTCACCGCGAAGTGCTTGACCGTGGCGACGACACCTTGGCCCTGTACGCCCTGGATGTAAGCCACGGCCATGCGCGCGGCGAGCTCGGGATCCTCGCTGAAGTATTCGAAGTTGCGGCCGTTGAGCGGCGAGCGAACGATGTTGACCGCGGGTCCGAGGAGCACGTTCTTGCCGTGCGCCTTCGTCTCGCGCGCGATGGCCGCGCCGACCCGCGCCGCGAGCTCGGGAGCGAAGGTCGCGGCGAGCAGGGCGCTGGCGGGAAAGGCCGTGGCCTGGCCAACCCGCACCCCGACGGGGCCGTCGGTCATGCGCAGGGCCGGGATGTGCAGCCGCGGCACGCCGACCGTGTCGAAGCCGGTGCCCGCCACGAGCGCGATCTTCTCGTCGAGCGTCATCGCCGCCAGCCAGGCCTCGACCTGACGATCTTCCGAGGGCTTGCACGCGGGCGCCGCCGCCGCGGGGCAAGGTGCGGTCGCCGCGGTCGCCGCGGCCAACGGCGTAGCGGGCCGCTCCGACATTCCGATCGGAATGCAGGCCGTGCCAGTGGCCAGGATAAAGGTAGCAAAGGACTCGCGGAGGTGCCTGGTCATGGTTCGCTCTCCTTGGGGGATGCTAGCCTTTCACGCAGGCGAGCGGGACCAGTTTCGCCACGATGACGGCGAGGCGCGCGGCGCGGGCGGCGTCGACGACGCGATCGATGTCCTTGTAGGCGCCGGGGGCTTCCTCGGCCAGGCCGCGCATCGACGGGCTGCGGATGAGGATACCGCGACTGCCGAGATCGTGGACGATGTCCTTGCCCTTCCACCGGCGCGTGGCCTCGTGGCGGCTCAAGGTGCGCCCCGCGCCATGCACGGCCGAGGCGAAGGCCGGTCCGGTGCCGATGCCCGCGAGCACGTACGATGCGGTTCCCATGCTGCCGCCGACCAGCACCGGCTGGCCGACTTGGCGATACGCCTCGGGCAGGTCGGCATGGCCGGGACCGAAGGCGCGCGTGGCGCCCTTGCGGTGGACAAACAGCCGGCGGGGTGAGCCGTCGACGTCGTGTACCTCCTCCTTGCAGGTGTTATGCGAAACATCGTAGAGCAAGGTCAGGTTTGCCGACGGGAAGACCTCGGCGAAGGCCTCGCGCGCGAAGTGGGTGATGACCTCGCGGTTGGCCATGGCGCAGTTGATACCGGCACGCATGGCGCCCAGGTAGCGCCGGCCCAGATCGGAATCGAGCCGCGCGCAGGCGAGCTCGCGCTCGGGCAAGTCGATGCCGCTTTCCTTGGACTTGGCGAGCATGGTCTTGAGGTAGTCGGTGCCGATCTGGTGTCCCATCCCGCGCGAGCCGCAGTGAACGCTGAGCACGACGTCGCCTTTGCGCAGGCCGTAGGCCGCGGCGATTTCCTCGTCGTGGATTTGCGCCACTGCCTGAGCTTCGAGATAGTGATTCCCCGAGCCGAGCGTGCCGAGCTGATCGCGCTGGCGGTGCTTGGCCTCGGCGGAGACCGCGTCCGGGTCGGCGCCCGCGATCGTGCCTTGCTCTTCCATGAAGGCCAGGTCGGTGGTGGCGCCATGGCCGTGCTCGACCGCCCAGCGCGCTCCGCGCAGCATGAGGTCGTCGAGATCCGCCGGGCCGAGGTGCACGCGGCTCGTGCTGCCCACGCCACAGGGAACCCGGCGAAACAAGGCGTCGGCCAGCGATTCGAGTCTGGGACGAACTTCGTCAACGGAAAGGCCCGCGCGAATGGTCCGCACCCCGCACGAGATGTCGAAGCCCACGCCGCCCGCGGAAACCACGCCGCCAGCGTCGGGGTCGAAGGCGCCGACCCCGCCGATGGGGAAACCGTAGCCCCAATGCGCGTCGGGCATGGCGAAGGACGCGGTCACGATGCCAGGCAAGGCCGCCACGTTGGCGACCTGTTCGGCGACCTTGTCGTCCATCCCGTGCAGTAGATCCTCTGTCGCGAAGATGATCCCCGGCACGTGCATCTTTCCCACGCGGGGAAGCCACCACTCGGTGTCCGACTTGCGTACGAGCTGGCGGAGGTTCATGGGTCGCCTTCTTCGCCTCGCCCCGCAACGCGGGGAGAGGCCGCCGAGCGCGAGGGCGCGAGCGCAGCGAGCGGGGGTGGTGGTGGAGGTGTAGGTCCCGACGTCCCCGAAGGGGGGAGCTCGGCGGGTGAGGGGCGCGCCTCACCAACGACCCTCAATCGCACGCGCACCATCCCGGCCCGCATCATGTCGAGCTGGCGCGCGGCTGCTTCGGACAGGTCGACGATTTTCTTCTTGCCCGTGCAGCGATCATTGATGCGCACGACCACCGTGCGCAGGTTGCCATCGATGCGAGTGACCTGCACGTGGGTGCCGAAGGGCAGGACCGGATGCGCGGCCGTGAGCTGCGCCGGGTCATAGCGCTCGCCGCTGGCGGTTCGGTGCCCGGTGAGGCGCGGTGAATAGTAGGTCGCCATGCCCTCCTCTTCGGTCCCGAGCTGGCCGGCGCGCAGCCCCGCGCTCGGCCCGGCGCAGCCCGACGGCGCGACGACAAGCAATGCGACAGCGTGGAAGACGAGTCGTCTAGACATCGACCACACACTGGGCCAGCCACGTGCCGTGCGCAAGCTGGGCCACGCGCAATGCGGTGACCGTGGCGGCCTTGACCTCGACGCCCGGCTGGTGGCGGGTGACGTCGATAGGCTCGCCCCATAGCTCGCTATCGAGCCGCGTGCCCGCGATGTGGACCTGGAAGCGACCGAAGATCATCTTGTGCGCAGACAACTGGTAGACGATTGCGTTCAACCAGTCGAGCAGCAGCAGCTCGGCATCGCCGGCCGCGCAAGTGACCCGCACGCTTTCTCGCGCGGCGATAGTTTCTGGCGGCACCACCACCGCGGTCAGGGCCAGCGCAGCCTGTTCGAACGCCTCCTCCCGCGTGCGTCCATACCCGCGCACGCCCATGTCCGCCTGGTGCGCGAAATGCTCGTGGCGTGGAACGGGCTCATTCATAGGAATCACGGATCCGGATATTCACCACAGAGAACACGGAGGACACAGAGCCCGGAAGGCAAGGGTTTCCGGATCCGGATCCGAACCCCGGTTCCCTTCCGGTCCGTCTCTGTGTTCTCTGTGTCCTCTGCGGTGAGCTTCATTGCCGCTCTCCCGCAAGGGCCTCCGTGTGGCTCGAAACGATGGGATCTTCCTCGGCGTTCTTTCCGGGCAACTTTGGCCACCACTGCGGAAGCGGCGGCAACCCCAGCGGCTCGATGCTTTGCCCGGGCATGGGCACGGCGGCGGTGACGCCGGCTTTCGCGGCGGCGGCCAGCACGCGGTCCGCGGGCTCCGTCCACGCATGGTACGCGAGCGTGAACATGCCCCAGTGGGCGGGGATGAGCACGTTGCCCCGTACGAGCTGGTGGGCGCGCACGGCCTGCTCGGGGCCGAGGTGCCAGTCCGACCACCAGCGCCCGTATTCGCCGGCTTCGATGAGCGTCACGTCGAATGGTCCGAGCTTGTCGCCGATCTCCTTGATGCCGGGGAACAGCCCGGTGTCGCCGGAGTAGTAGGCGCGGTGCTCGCCCCCGAGGATGGCGAAGCCCGCCCACAGGGTGCCGGCATCGCCGATGCCGAAGGTGCGACCCGAGATGTGGCGCGCCGGGGTGGCGACGATTTCCAGGCCGCGCACGGCCACGCGTTCCCACCAGTCGAGCTCGACGATGTGGCTCGATGGCACGCCCCAGTATTCGAGGTGCGAGCCCACGCCGAGCGGCACCACGAAGGTCGTGTTCCACTCCTTCATCGCGACCATGGTCCGGTAGTCGAGGTGGTCGTAGTGGTCGTGGGAAATTACCACGGCGTCGGGCGGAGGCAGATCGCCGAGCGCGATGAGCGGCCCGTACCAGCGCTTCGGCCCGCTCCAGGTCATGGGGCTCGAGCGCGGGCTCCAGTGCGGGTCCACCAGCACGCGATGGCCTTCGATTTCGATGAGAAACGACGAATGTCCGAACCAGGTGACCCGTAGCCCGGTTGCCGGCGCCGTCTGGAATTGCTTCGGATCGACCACTGCGGTCGGCACGGGGCCGGCGGGGCTGGTGAGCTTGCTCGCACGCACGATGCCCAGAATCGCCCGCAGCATGTCGTTTTCCATGGGCTCTGGATTCACGAAGCGGCCGTTCTGCCACTGTGGCGAGCGTTCCATGCGCGCCTTGCGCGCCCCCACCGGCCGCCGGCCGAACGCCCGCCAGCCGCTGGCGAGCGCCGCCATGCCGGCGACGGCGAGAAGCGCGCAGATCCAGCCGGTCACGCGCAGCACGCGCCGCCACGGTTTGCGGCGAGCCCTCGGGACGGACTCAGCGATCGACTCCACAGCCAGTTCTTGAGGGACCGCGGCTGGGCTGTCAAGCCGCCCTCCAAAGAGATCCACCTGCCCCGCCGAAGTGAGGCAGGCGTTTCTCAGCCTGACGGAACGAGGAGAGATTTGGCGGGTTGCTCCGCCAGACTTCTGTTGAGACTTACAGTGACGGATTCGCGTTGTGGACGAGGTCCATGAAGTATGCCTCGAACCACTTGCTGGCTTGCGGGGCGTTCTTGGCGGCGTTGGGTCCGGCGCACATCACGTCGAAGCGCGGGCCATTGGGATCGGACGAGCCGTCCGACTCTCCCGGCGGTTTGACCCACCAGTAGGCGTCAATGCCGGGCGCGGGGTTGGCGCGCGGGCGCTCGCCGAGGCCGGCGCCGTGGACGTTGCACCAGTCGCCCCACTTGTTGCGGATGTTGCCCTTGCCGTTGCGGGAGGTGTCGATGATGAAGCCGTGGTTCTTGAAGCCGTACATGGCCAGCGTCTGCCGGAGCAGCTTGGCGTAGGTCAGCTCGTTCGGGCGGGGATTGGTCGGCTCCAGCACGGCGCCATCGCGATTCGTCAGGTGCGTGTAGTTCGAGGTATTGAGCGCGAAGCCGCGGATTATCTGCGGGCCGCCCGCCTCGCTGAGCACGGTCTTGAACACCTTGGCTAGCTTGGCGCGGTTGTCGTCCCAGCCCAGCCAGCCCGCGTGCGCGGCATCGAGGTAGACGCTTACATTGGGCAAATGGAAGCTCTTGATGGCGTACACAATGCCATTCTTGTAGGCCGAACGCGATTGCTGGCACTTGCGAGCGGTGGTTCAGGCGGCAGCGCGAGTGGCGGTTCGGGCGGCAACGCGAGCGGCGGTTCTGGCGGACCCTCGAGCGGTGGCGCGTCGGGCGGGGGCGGCTCGAATTCCGGTGGCTCCACTGGCAGCGGCGGCAGCGGCGGCCAGACCACCACGGGCAGCACGACAAAGACGAGCAACGCGGCCGGCTGCGGCTGCGCTATCGGCGGCGCAGCCCCGGCACCCACGTCAGTGCTCCTCTTTCCGCTCCTCTTCGTCGTGGTCACGCTCCTGCGCAGGCGCAGGCACTAGCCCGGATGATTCAGCAATCGCTGGCGCTCGACGAAAAGCCACAAACAGCCTGCCATCCCGAGCAAGACCACCGCAGGCCAGTCACGGTCGAGCAAGGGTTTCACCACAGAGAGCGCAGAGGCCGCAGAGGCCGAAACGGCATGGAGATTCCGATCCAAGCTCCGGAACCCTCTCTATCCTTTTCCGACTCTGCGCTCTCTGCGCTCTCTGTGGTGAAGAGTCCGGGCTAGCGCGGGAACGCGCTGCCGGCGCGGAAGACGATTCGGCTGTAGCGGGGCACGCTGACCACCGGGATCATCGCGCGCCTTCCGCGCCTTGACCCCGCCATCGGGCGGCTGTCCGACGCGAAGGTCACGGCGATCCGCCGGAACGACACGATGGCCCTGGCCGACTCCGCAGCCTCCGGCGTCGGCGGAGTTGGCGGCTCGTGGCAGGCAGCGCTCAACATTCTTCCATCCTGTGGGGCGCCGAGTGTTGGTCAAGTTTTCGCTGCTCTTTTTTTGAAATTGTCCCATCTGACGCCAACGGCCAACCAGCCTGGCCGAAATCCGTTTCGGTGGGTCGGCTTCCGCGCGGCCCGATACCCGATATACTAGACGGCATGGCAGGGAACTTGTTCGACGTGTTCGTGGTGGGAGCCACGGATCCGAGCCCGGCGGGCGAGACCCGTCTGGCCGCCGCGCTTTCCGCCAAGCACGGGGTTCCGCTGGCGACGGTCGCCAAGGCCATCTCGGCCAAGAACCTGCGCGCCGGCCAGAGCCTCGAACAGGCCCAGGCCCAGGCCCTGGTGCGCCACCTGCAGTCGATCGGCGCCGTGACGGTCATTCGCCCGGTGGCTGCCGCGCGGCCGCCCGGCCAGTCGCCGTCGCCGGCAGCGCGTGGGGCGCCCCCGCAAGCTGGTTCGGCTCCCCTGGTGGCGCCGGCGGCGGGGCGCGTATCGACCCCCAGGTCCGCGGTGGGTGGCGGCTGGCCGGGCGGGCCGGCGTCGCTGCCGGCCGACCCGCTGACTCCGGGGACGCAATCCCCCTTCGCGGCTCCGGGCGGTGTCGGCCCCGCGGGTGTGGCGGACCCCTTCGCGCCACCTCCCCAACCGCCACCGACCGGATCGGCGCAGCCCGGCGGCCCCGATCTCTTCCAGCCCAATCGTTCCCTCTCGCCAACCCCAGGCATCGCGAGCCGGCAACGCCCGACGGGATCGCTCCCGGCGACCAGCCCGGGGCGTCCCTCCGTCTCGGGACTGGCCGTCGAGACTTCGCCAGGGCCGAGACTAGAGCTCGCGCGCGCCGATCGCGGCGCCGCGGACGAGGACATGTCCCCCGCGCGCAGCCGGGCCGGCGGGTCGGCCGCGTCCCTCCGCGAGATGGGCATGAGCGGCAGCTCGGGCGTCGCCATGGACGAGGATCCGAAGAACCTCAACCTCGTCCGCTGCGTGCAGCATGGCCTGTACTACGACAAGACCAAGGCCTCGGGCTGCCGGAAATGCATGTCGCCCGCCCGCGAAGTCGCCATCAAGATGACGGCCGACGCCACGGTCTTTCGCGTTGGCGATCTGCGCCGCAAGCCCGCGAAGCGCGCCTTTTTGGGCCTGGTCTTCGCCTTGGTGCTCGGCTTCCTGCCGGCGGTCTACTACTGCTTCGGTCCGGGCGCGGCCGAGGTGCGCAAGGTGCGCGTCGAACAGGAGTTGCTCTCCCGCCAGCCCGGCACCGAGGAAATTTTCAAGCGCTTCGACCAGCTCGACGGTCAGGTCGGCGACCTGCATGAGCAGGCGACGCGGAATATGGCCATCCTGTGGGTCGCGGTGGCGTCCGTCAGCATGCTGGGCTGGTATAAAATTACGTAGGCACTGCCGCTTCGCGCTTGCGGCGGCCGCGCTCGACCAGCCAGACCACCAGGATGGACAGGTTGTAGAGCGCGAAGATGGGCAGCGCGAGCATGGTCTGGGTGAAAGGGTCGGTGCTGGGCGTGACCACTGCGCCGACCACGAAGGCCAGCACGATGGCGTACTTGTTGAACTTGAGCAGGCCGCGGCTGCTGACGAGGCCCATCCAGCCGAGTACGGAAAGCACGACCGGCAGCTCGAAGGCCAGCCCGGTGCCCGCCAGGGTCATCATCTGGAAGTTGGCTACCTCGTCCATCATCAACATGGTGTCGAGTTTGAACGGCAGGTCGCCGGCGAAGGCCGTGCATAGCTTGGTCAAGTAGTAGGCCGCGGGTTCGCACATGAAGGCATAGGCGAAGACCGCGCCGCCCGCGAAGCAGATCCCCGTGGCCCCGCTGATGAGAATGCCGATGCGCCGCTCCTTGCGATAGAGCCCCGGTGCCACGAACCGCCACAGTTCCCAGAAGACGAAGGGCGCGGAAATCAGCAGGCCGCCAACCAGGGCCAGCTTCATGTAGACCCAGAACGGCTCGGTGAGGCTCTTGGCGTAGAAGTTCATCTCGTGCCCGGCGGCGCGCAGGCCGCGGCGAACCGGCCGCGTCAGCCAGTCGAAGTAGTTCTGAACGAAGA
>PNBO01000049.1:0-25276 GCA_003136095.1 Myxococcales bacterium | reverse complement strand
GGGCCGAGCTGGGCGGCGCTGGCAGCGTCGGCGAGATAGGGATCCTGGCTCTGCCCCTGGGCATGTCCTGGCTTGACGGTTTCGTTCTCGGCCATGGGCTAGCCTTTCTTCCCCTCGGGTGGCTTGGGGGGAGGCGGGCCTTGCGGGGCAAGCACGGGCCGGCCGGCGAGCGTGGCCTGGGCCTCGGCGGCGGCCCTGAGCTGGGCCTGCAGATCGAAAATGGTCGCGTCGGCGGTCGGAGCCGGCTTCGGTGGTGGTGGCAGGGGCGGCGCCGGCAGGCGCGGCCGCGGCGCGGTGGGCAGGGGCGGCGGCGAATGTAATTCCGGCAGGGGCGTTAGGGTGCGGAGGTCGTCGGTGGGCGGCGGGTTGGCGATCATCGTCCCACCCGCGCTGATCACTTCGGACGGGCCGGCCGGTTTCACCGCGGCCGCGGCGGCCAGCCGCGCTTCCTGCTCGCGTTGCCTTTGCTGCGCCTCTTCCGCCTCCTTGGCCTCGCGCTGCTTGCGCTGCGCTGCCTCCTCTTCGGCCTTGCGTCGCGCGATCTTGGCCTCGTCCCGCCGTTTGAGCTCCTCGGGCGGCAGGGTCGCGGCGTCGCGCAACTCGCGCAGTGGCCCGCGGATCATGTCGTCCAGCTCGATGTCCTGGCGGATGTCCGCCGTGGCCTTGCGGATCTCGCGGATGACCTTGCCCAGGCCGGTCGCGATCTCGGGCAGCATCTTGGGCCCGAGGACAATGAGAGCGACCACGAGGATGACGACGAGCTCGCCAAATCCGAGATTGAACACGAGGTCATTTCTAACCGCAAACGCCCGCGAGTTCCACCCTTGCGCGCGGCGGGCTCATTTCCCGGCAGGCAGGGTCATTTGCTGGGGCGGGCCGAGAGCGTAGGCATCCAAACCGCGCTGGCGCAGGAGAGCCGCGACGGACTCGGCGGCTCCGGCGAAGAGCGCGACCTCGGGCGCCCCGGTGGCCTCGACGGCGGCCACGATCTCGGCGAAGCTCGGCAGGTTGGTCAGGGCGAACCCATCGCGGAGGCGCAGGTGCGCGAGCACCTCGGAATCCGCGGCCGCGCCGGAGACCAGGGCGAGCCGGAGATCGCCGAGCGCGGCCAGGCTGGCCGCCTTGCGCGCCTCGGGCGGCCAGAGCAAGACCTCGCCTTGGTCGAGCTTTCCCGAGAAGCGCGGAATGGCGGGCAGGCTCTCGCACACGAGGCGCAAGCGCGCCAACCCAGCGGCGATGCGCCGGTGCGCGCGCACGGCGATCCCCGCCCGAGCCAGCTCGACGACGACGGCCGGCAGGGCGCCGAAGGCCGAGGCGAGCAGCGCCACGCGCTCGCCCCGCCGCAGGCTCTCCTCGACGAAGGCGCGTACCTGCGCCACGCTCTGCGCGCGCGGCGGGAAGCGCAGACCCGGGTCGCCGAAGGTGGCGTTGATGCACACGGCGTCGGCGCGCCGGATGAGCGCCGGCTCGATGCCCTCGATGAAGGGCTCGGGGCAAAACGCGCCGAGGTAGAAGGCTCGGACCGTCTCGGTCTCGCAAAGCAAGGCGGCTGCGCCCGGCAGGTAGCCGGTGGGAACGACTTCGAGGCGGTGCGGGCCAAGGTTGAAAGGACGGCCGAAGGCGGCGGGCAGGGCGCGCTCGCGCAATTTCGCGCCCGCGTCGCCGAGGAGGCGCAACGTCGTCTCCGTGGTCACGAACTGGCGCCGGCCGGCCCGGCCGCCCGCCAGATCGGCTGCCCCGCGCGGCGCCAGGGCGTTGGCGTGGGAGAGAAACACGAGGTCGCTAGGAAAGCCCAAGGCGTCGCAGGTGATGTCCGTGCCCGGGATACGAATCCCCGCGCGGTAGGAAAAGGCGTGTTTCGATCGTCGCGGTTTCATTGGTGACTACAAACCCAATCTAGCGAGCACGTGCTCGACGGAAGCAATGTAGGTGCCGCCGAAGAGGTTGACGTGAACCATAAGGAAATAGAGCTGGTAGAACGGCACCCGCGCTTCGCTGCCTGGCGGCAGCGGAAAGGCTTCCTCATAGGCCGCGAAGACCCGGCCGGAGAAGCCGCCGAAGAGGCGCATCATGGCCAGGTCGACCTCGCGATGCCCACCGGAGACCGCGGGATCGATCAGGCAGGGCTGCCCCTGCTCGTCGACCATGGCGTTGCCGCCCCACAGATCGCCGTGCAGGCGGGCGGGTGGCTCGGGCGGGCCGACGAGCTCCGCCAGGCGGGGTAGCAACGCATCGAACCCGCGTCGCATGGCCGAGCTGGCACGGCGCCCGTCGACGGCCAAGCGCAGTTGCGGCAGTAGGCGCCGCTCGCGGTAGAACTCGGCCCAGGTGGAAAGCGGGCCGTTGGTCTGCGGCAGCCGCCCAATGAAGTTGTCGTGATCGAGGCCGAAGTCGGGCGCGCTGGTCCGGTGCAGCGCGGCCAAGCCGCGGCCAAGCGCCTCGTCGAAGTCGGGCCGCCGGCGGCCGGGAGCGAGGTGTTCCAGGACGAGGAAATCCGGTCCCTCGGCCAGCACCGACGGCACGCGCAGGGCGCCGGCCTCGGCGAGCCAGCCGAGCCCNNCGGCCGTCGGCCAGGCGCGCCGCGTGCGCGGCATTGATGTCGCCGCCCGCGACCGCGTCCCACGTCGCGACCGCGCTGCCCAGGGCGGCCTCCACGGCGGCGAGCAGCGCGTCCCGGGTCATGGTTCGAGGCGGTACTTCTCGCGCAGGTGAGCGAGAAGGCCGCGGCAGGCATCGAGGCAGATGTCGAAGACTCGCTCGAAGCCCTCGGGGCCGCCATAGTACGGGTCGGGGACCTCGGCGCCGGGCGCGGCGCCAGGCTCGAAGCTGCGCAGGAGGTGAATCTTGGCACGCGCCTCGTCGCTCCCCGCCAGGCGGCGCAGGTCGCGCGCGTTGTCGTCGTCGAGGGCGAGCACCAGGTGGAAACGCTCGAAGTCCTCGCGCGTGAACTGGCGGGCCTCGCCGGTGATGGGCATGCCCCGCCGGCTGGCCAGCGCGCGGCTGCGGCGGTCACGTTCCTCGCCGACGTGCCAGGCGCCAGTGCCCGCGCTGTCGACGGTGATCTTGCCGCCGAGACCGGCTTCCCGCACCAGGTGGCGCATCACCGCCTCGGCGGTGGGCGAGCGGCAGATGTTACCCATGCACACGAAGCTCACGGCGATGGGCTTGCCGTTCTTCACGACCGAGTCTCCGGCGCCAGCGCCCGGCCATAGAGCGTTCCCGGACCGCTGCGCTCGATGACCACGTCGACGAGGCGGCCCACCGTCACGCCGGGCCCTGCCGCCATAATGACTGGACGGAAGGCGTCGGTGCGGCCGAGGAGCTCGGCCGGGGAGCGGCGCGAGGGCGATTCGCACAGTACGCGCTCGTGGCGGCCGACCTGTGTGGCATAGATTTCCGCGGTGATCTTACGTTGCTCGTCGATGACGCGTGCCAGGCGCCGCTGCTTGGTTGCCGCCGGCACGTCATCGGACAGCTGGCGCGCGGCCAGCGTGCCCTGGCGTTCCGAGTAGGCGAACATGAAGGCGTTGTCGAAGCGAATCTCGGCGAGCGCCGTGAGCGTCTCGGCGAATTCCGCCTCGCTCTCCCCACAGAAACCGACGAGAAAATCCGTGGTGATGGCGATCGCGGGCATGGCCCGGCGCAGGTTCTCGACGAGGGCGCGGTACTCGGCCAGGGTATAACCGCGGCGCATGCGCGCGAGCACGGCGTCCGCGGCGGACTGCAAGGGCAGGTGCACCTGCTTGCACACCTTGGGCAGCTCGGCCATGGCGGCGATGACCTCGGCCGTGAAACCGAGCGGGTAGGGCGACAGGAAGCGGATGCGGTCGATGCCCTCGACCGCGGCGACGCGCCGGAGCAACTCGGCGAAGCCGACCTCGCGCCCGTCCTCGGAGGCACGATATGAGCTCACGGTTTGGCCGAGGAGCTGCACCTCGCGGCAACCGTTCACCGCCAGCGCGCGCACCTGGCGCACGACTTCCGCGGGGACGGTGGCGCGTTCGCGTCCGCGGGTGAAGGGCACGACGCAGAAGGCGCAGAAACGGTCGCAACCGCGCTGAATAGCCACGTGCCTGGTCACGCCGCCGCTGCCGGCGCGCGCGGCATCCAGCCCCGCGTACGTCTCGTGTGCATCGAGCTCGGTGTCCTGCACGGCCTCGCCCCGCAGCGCCCGCTCGATGTTCTCGGGCAGGCGGCGATAGCTGTCGGGGCCAACCACCAGATCCACGTAGGGCGCCTGCTGCCGCAACTCAGCGCGCAGATGCTCGGCCATGCAGCCGGTGATGCCCAGAACCACGCGCCGCCCGTTCGCCTTGTACCGGGCCAGGCTGCTGGCGCGACCGCGCACGCGCTCCACGGCGCGCTCGCGCACGGCGCAGGTGTTGATGAGAATGACATCGGCGCAAGCGGGATCGGTGGTGCGCGCGTAGCCAGCTCGTTCGAGGAGGCCGAGCACCAAGTCGGTGTCCGCCACGTTCATCTGGCAGCCGTAGGTTTCGACGTAAACCGTGGGCATGGGGCAGTCTTATAGCACCCGCGGCCCGGGATGCTTGCGTCACGAGCTGGAACCCCGAGAGGGTTAGCTCTGCACTCGGCACCTGCCACCCACCCTGCCACCCCCTCGCTGCGCTCGGCCTCGCCAGCCCCTCCCGCGAGGGTGCGCAGGCCAGCAGGCCGTCGGCGAAGCCGGCCGGCTCCCCACGCGCGCCTACTTCTTGCTGTCGCTTCCTAGCTTCTGGTTACCGACCGTCTTGTCGCCGCCGCCCAACCTGGTCACCTGATTCGTCGCCTCGGGCCGCGCCGGCGCGCCGGGCGGCGCGATCTCGAGGTACTTCTTGAAGTCCGCCAGGGCGGCTGCCTTGGCGCCGGTCAAGAGCTCGGCCTGCGCGAGCTGGAAACACAGGTCGGCCAGGTAGGGCGCCTTGTCCGGCGCCTTGGCCATGGCCTTGCGAAAGTGTTCGATGGCGGCGGCCGGTTTGGCGCTATCCATCTCCGTGCGGCCGAGACGGTAGTGCGGCTCGGGCGCGTCCGGATCGACCTTGAGTGCCAGGCGCCAGGCGTCGTCGGCCTTGGTGGACTGCCCCAGCTTGTCGTAGCACAGCCCTTGCAGGATGAGGGGCTCGGCATCCTTGGGGCTCATCTTGGAGGCGGTCTCGAAATCGGCCAGGGCGTTCTCGATGTCGCCGGCGCGGAAGTAGATGCGCCCGCGCGCCATGCGTCCTTCCGGCAAGGACACGGCGTTCGCGAAGGAGGCCAGGGCCTCGTTCTGCTTGCCCAGCTTGTCGAGGAGCCGGCCGTAGTCCAGGGCGAAAAGCGGCGTGTTGCCCCAGGTCGTGGCGTGGCGGTACTCCGTCAAGGCCAGCCCGGTGGAATTATGTGACTCGTGCACGCGCGCCATGTAGTAGGCCGCTTCCGCGTTGCGCGGGGATTGGTCGAGAACCTTCTTGGTCTCGCTTTGCGCAAGCTCGATCTTGCCCAGGTCAAGCGCCAGGCGCGCGACCGCCAGGCGAATGGCGATGGTGGGATGGCCAGCCTGGATCTCGGCCTGGTAGTGCGTGAGGGCATCGGGTTTCTGGCCCAGTTTCAGACACACTTGGGCCAGCCGCTCGCGCAGGCCCAGGCTCTCGGGGAAGGCCTTGAGGGTGCGTTCGAGCGAAACTTTCGCCTCCTCGATCTTGCCCTGGGCTTCGAGGGCGGAGGCGATGCCGAGGAGCGAGGCCACCGACTTGGGATCGGACTCCAGGGCTTTTTCGAAAACCTCCTGGGCCTTGGCCGGCTCCCCGGCGACGATCAGGGCCTCGCCCCAGGCGAGTTGCAGGACCGAGGGTGGCGCTCCGGCCTCTTCCGCCGCGCGCAGCACGGTGAGGGAATCCTGGGCCTTGTTTTGCTGCTGCAGGATGGCCGCGAGCTTGAGCGACGCGGGCAGGAACTTGGGGTCCTTCTTGAGGGCGTCGCGGAAGCCCTGTTCGCCGGCAGCGAAGTCCGGTGGCTGTTTCACGGTGGCGGCGAACCCGGTCCAGAACGGTCCGCGCGCATCGTCGGCGCGCTCCTTGGCCGCGGCGCCGACCAGACCAAGTCCTTTGCTGGCATCGCCGGTCGCGATGGTGGCGCCGCCCAGCGCGAACTTGCCCGCGGCGCTGTTTTCCAGCGTGGGGCCCGCCGCCTTGAGACGTTCGAGGGCCTGCGCGTACTTGCCCTCGTAGAGCAAGGACTCGCCGAGCGCGAGATAGGCGGCGGTGAGGCGCTTGTCGAGGGTGATGGCCCGCTGGTAGGCGTCGATGGCCTCCGGCGAGTGTCCCAGTGCCTGATTCGCTTGTCCGATGATGAGCTGTAAGGTGGCGAGCTCGATGGAGCCTGCGCCCACGAGCTTCTTGTCGGCGAGAGCGCTCGCCGTCGCGAGACGCTTGGCCGGAGTCTCCTCCAGCCGAGCCAGCCCGATCTGAGCGCCGGGGTGGGTGGGATTCTTGGCCAGGACCAGCTCGAATTCCTGGCGCGCCTCCGCGCTTCCCGCGAGCGCTCGTGCTAGCAGGTAGTGTCCGAGCAGGTCGGTCGGCCGGGCCGCGACCAAGGAGCGCAGGGGCGTCGCGGCCGCGGGCAGCTTGTCCTCGGACAGACGGGCCAGGCCAAGAATCAACTGGCTCTCCGGCGCCGCGCGATCGATGAGCAGCTTGTCGGCCTCGCCCGGTTTGCCTTTGGCGATGGCGATGAGTGCGTGGAGCCGTTGCGCAAACGGGGCCAGCTTGGGGTGCGAAGCTGCTCCTGCCGCGGCTTGCTCAGCGACCGAAACGTCGTTCGGCTCCCCGCCGTGCGCGGCGGCGGCGGTGAGGAGCAGCTCGGCGGCCTTGAGGCGCAGCTTGGCGCCCGCATCTCCGTAATGGGCGGCGATGGTGTTGAGCGCGCTGGCGGCGTCCTGGTACGCCACCAGGTTGTCCTTCGCCAGCTCCGGCAGGAAGGGCTTGAGCACGTTGTCGGGATTGGGCGCCGTGCCCAGCAGGAGCACCGCGCTGGCCACGCTGGCGGCGACCAAGATCCCGGCTCCCCCGGCGAAATACGCCCAGCGTGGCAGGCCGGACTTCCGCGCTTGCGGTCGCATGGCACGTCCAGACAAGGAAGGACGCGAGATGGGCGGCGCCAGGAGCGGCACTTCGGCCACGTTCTCCGCGGCGGCCTCCGCCATCCCCTCGCTGGCCACGCGTGCCGATGGAAACGGAATAGCCACCGGGGAGGATCCCGATGACGTTCGCGGGCTGCTCTCGAACTCCAGGCTGAAACCAAGATCGACGTTTTCCCCTGGCGCGCCCGGGGCCGCTCCGGCTCCCGCCGCCGGCTGCAGCGGAGGCCCCATCCCCGGCGCGGGATCGGGAGCGTCGGGGCTCGAGGACGACTCGGAAGGTTCGGGCACCAGCGGCGCCAGGTAAGGCTTGTGGTGCGGGCTGGGTTTGACCTCGGGTGGCGGGGCCGGTGGTGGTGCCTGGGGGCCGCTCACGGAACGCAGCGAGGGCAGCGTCGTCTCGCTGCCAGCGGGAAGCGGCGGAGGTTTGTGGGCGGGTGGCGCGGGCGGCTTGTTGGACTCGAGCGGCTTGGTCTCGGATCGCGGTTGGCTCCTGGGCAGGGGCGGGGGCATCCTGGCCGGGGCCGGCGCGGGTGGGGTGGGAGCCCGGCCCAGGTTGAGCGGGCTCGGGGCGTGCGCGTCCGCGAGGGGATCTCCGAGAGTGAGCGATTGGTTTCCCGCCGGCGGCTCGGGAACCGGCGGCAAGGAGAAATCCAGCGACAGGCCAAGCGGCGGGGTCTTGACGGGCGAGCGTTCGGCCACGACGGCCGAAGCGACGGGGCCAGGCGGCGGCGGGGGGGCAAACGGCGGGAGAATCGGCCGCGGCACCGCGCTGCGGTCGACGGGGAGGTCGCCGGGGCGGGGAACCGTGTTGCGGTCGACGGGAAGGTCGCCAGGCCGGGGAATGGTTTCGCGCGGGGCGGGCAGATCGGCGGGACGGGGAATCGCTTCGCGCGGGGCCGGCAGATTGGTGGGAGGAGGGATCGCTCCCTTGACGGCGGGTGTGTCGCTGGGGCGGGGAACGGATTCACGCGCGGCCGGCAGGTCGTCGGACGAGGGTCTGGCCGGCGCTCTCACTCTGAAAGAGGTCTTGCACAACAAGCAAACGTGGTCGAGCCCGCCAGCCGGTATGTCGACGACGACCTGTTGTCCTTTGAGGCACTTGGGGCAGATGACGTTGAGTGACGGCACGGCGAACCTTTACGGGCCATTGTATCACCGCCTCTGGCCCGAGTTGTCTACCTGATGGGTGGGGGGTCACCCCCTAGGCCTGTCCGGAGCCTGGGGCAGGGTCACGGACAGCCGGCGGGCGATGTGTTGCTGGTAGCGGGTCTGATAGAGCTGCACGAGGGTCAGGAAGAGGGTCATGATGAGGGGTCCGTAGATGATGCCCGGCACGCCGAAGCCCATGATTCCGCCGAGGAGGCTCACGAACACGAGCAGGCTGTTCATACGCATCGAGGAGCCCATCAAGCGCGGCTTGAGCCCGTACTCGAAGAAGAAGGACTGACCCATGCAGAAGACCAGGAAGACCACGGCCGCGAGGGGCCGGCCTTCTATCCATAGATAGACGGTGGCGGGGAGGACGACCGCCGCGACCCCCACCAGCGGCAGGAAGGCGGCGATGGCCATGAGGAGGCCCCACAGCACCGGCGAGGGCAGGCCCACCACCACCCAGGCCACGCCCGCGACCAGGCCTTGCAGCAGGCTGGCGGTTCCGGAGCCGAGCAGGATGGCGCGGCCGACCTCGCCGAGCTTGGTGAGGAAGATCTGGTCTTCGTCGTGCTTGAGCGGCGACAGCCGGTAGAGGAAGGTGCGCAGCCCCTCGCCATGGATGAAGAGATAGAAGATCGAGAAGAGGATGATGATGGTGTGGAGTGCGGTGGAGAGCAGGCTGGAGAGGAAGGCATTGGCGCGCGTGGCGAGGTACTGCGTCAGGCTGCGGCCGGTATCGAGCAGCGCCTGTTCCACCCATTCCGGCGCCAGGGTGATGCCGAGACTGGAGGCGATGTTGGAGATGCCGCTCATGATCACGCCGTTGCGGCCGGCGATGGCCCGCAAGGTCAGCGAACGGCCGGCGGCGCCCCAGGACTGCGAGGCTTCGGTGATATCGCGGAGCAAGGCCGAGGCGATGAGGAAGATGGGCACCGAGCCCACCACGACGAGCGCCACGACCGTGAGCCCGGACGCCAGAACTTGCCGGTTGCCAAGCCAACGGGAGAGCCGCGTGTGGACGGGCGTCAAGAGGATCACGAAGAGGAACGCGATCACCATGTCGCCGAGGAAGGGGAGGATCACGTAGCCGACCGCCAGGAGGGCGACGATGAAGAGGACGACGAAGAAGTACGGCGCGATGTCTTCGTTGCCAAAACGCGTCTTGCCAGCGCCTGACTCGGCGCCCGGACCTGCCGGGATCTCGGACGTGCCGGTCCGCTCGTTTTCGCTCATGGCCGGCAGCATAGCGCGGCTTCACATTTTCGTCGCCTGATCGAGAAGCCCGGGGCGCGCCGCGAGCCGCCCGGGCTGGCCCCTTATCCCGCGATAGCCGCAGAGGGTCGTGGCCGTAGACGTGGCCGTGGCCGTGGCCGGAGTGATCTCATCGGCCACGGCCACGGCCACGACCACGACGACGTCTACGACTACGACCACCATCCATCGCTCCAACTGGGTGGCGCGTCCGTCGTGGAAAGGCGTCTCTTTCTGCCGCCTTCCGCGACGTCGCTGCGCTTGTCGCGGGATTACGGCTGGCCGCGGGCACTTGACCTTCGTGGTCCTATCTTCTAGATAAGGGCGTCCCGTCGGCGCAGGCAAGCCGGGGACGGAAGGTCTTCATGGGTTACCAATTCGGCGCAGTGCTCGCTTTCGCGGTCGTGGCCATTCTCTTCGCCCTGGTCACGCTGATGGTCGGCCGCCTGCTGCGACCGAAGTTTCCCAACGACGACAAGCTTTCCATCTACGAGTGCGGCGAGCGGCCCATCGGCTCGGCCTGGTACAACTTCAATCCGCGCTTCTACCTCATCGCGTTGGTCTTCATCATCTTCGAAGTCGACATCGCCCTGACGTTTCCGGTGGTGGTGGTCTATGCTTCCTGGATCAAAAAAGGGACTGGATGGGTCGCATTTATCGAGCTGATACTTTTCACCGTGGTGCTGCTGGTCGGCCTGGCCTGGGCGTGGGGGCACGGGGATCTCGAGTGGGTCAAGAAGCTGTCGCAACCCCCGCGGTTCGCCAACCCAGCGGACGAACCGAAGCTCCCGGTTTCGCCCGGCGCCTGAGATCGATCCCATGACCCACCCAGCGCCAAACCTCACCGAACCGGGCACCGGGGTTCTCTTCACCAACACCAGCCTGCTCGACGACGCCATCAACCTGGCGCGCAAGAACTCGATTCACTATCTGCTCTTCGGGTTGGCGTGTTGCGGCATCGAGCTGATGCAGACCGGCGGCCCGCGCGCCGACCTGGATCGCTTCGCCGCCATCTTCCGGGCCAGCCCGCGCCAGGCCGATCTGATGATCGTCGCCGGTACGCTCACCTACAAGATGGCGGTGCGCACCAAGCTGCTCTACGACCAGATGGCCGAGCCGAAATACGTCCTGTCGATGGGCTCGTGCTCGAACTGCGGCGGCCTGTTCCAGATGTCGTACTCCGTCTGCAAGGGCGTGGACAAGATCATTCCCGTCGACGTGTACGTGCCGGGCTGTCCGCCGCGGCCCGAGGCGCTGACCGAGGGGCTGATGCGCATCCAGGACATCATGATGTGCGAGCGCTGGAAGACCAAGATGCGGCCCGGTCGCGTCGATCCGAACGCGCCGATGATGATTACCAAACCCAAGTGACCATCATGACCCAGGAAGAGATTTGCACCCAGCTCAAGGCGCAGTTTGGCGAGGCCATTGCCGCGCTGTCGGAGACGAAGGGCGACCGCTTCGTCGTCGTCAAGGGCGAGAAGATCGTCGACGTCTGCCGGTTTCTCAAGACGACGACCGGGCTGGAATTCGACTACTGCCTGGATATCACGGCGGTCGATTGGCCCGCGCGCAAGATCATCGAGGTGGTCTTTCACCTCTATTCGTTCGCGCATCGGCACGGCCTCGTGCTCAAGGTCGAAACTGATCGCGAGGTCCCGTCCATCGCCACCGTGGAGAGCGTATGGAAAGCCGCGACCTGGCTCGAACGGGAGATTTACGACCTATTCGGTGTGAATTTCACCGGGCACTCGGACCTCCGGCGAATCCTCTTGCCCGACGACTGGGTGGGCTATCCCCTGCGTAAGGACTACCAGGAAGCTGGGGGATACCACGGCATTGGCAATGAGCGGCCGGATCCGCTGGTGCAACTTTCAAAGGTGACCGACGAGAAGCGGAAGGCGATTGCGGCGGCGGTGGCGGCGGCGGCGCCGGCAATAGTGCCGGCCCCCCCTTTGGGGACTTCAGGACCTACACCACCCCCACCCACCCCGCTCGCTCCGCTCGCGCCCTCGACGGCCACGACCACGGCCACGGCCACGGCCACGACCACGGCACCGGTCGCGGCTCCGGCTCCCGGTCCCGAAAGGAAGGGGTAGCCGTGGCCATCGACATGGAGCTCGACCGCGCCATTCTTCGTCGCACCGACCGGAGCGACGAGGAGATCGTCATCAATTTTGGTCCGCAGCACCCGTCCACCCACGGGGTCATCAACTTCGTNNTACCCGGGGTACATGCCGTTCACCGATCGCATCGACTACCTGGCCGCGATGTTCACCAACGAAGGCTACGCGCAGGCCGTCGAGCGCCTGCTTGGCGTCGAGGTTCCCTTGCGCGCGAACTACATCCGCGCCATCGCGGGCGAGCTGTGCCGCATCTCGAATCACTTCATCTCNNGAGCTGTGCGGCGCGCGCCTGACCTTCAACTGCCACCGCATCGGCGGCGTGGCCTACGACCTGCCGGCGGGCTGGGGCGACAAGGTCCTGCGCTTCCTCGACCACCTCGACAGCTACATCCAGGAATGGGATCGCCTGATCTCGTTCAACGAGATCTACGTCGAGCGCCTGGCCAACGTCGGCGTCATCACCCGCGAGAAGGCCATCGACTTCGGCCTGGTGGGTCCCAACCTGCGCGGCTCGGGGGTGAAGTGGGACATCCGGCGCGACATGCCCTACGGGGCCTACCCCGACTTCGAATTCAACATTCCCGTCGGAACCGGCCGGGTGGGCACCGTCGGCGACTGCTGGGATCGGTACTACGTGCGCGTGCAGGAGATCGTCGAATCGTCGAAGATTGTGCGCCAGGCCCTGGCCAAGCTGCCCGAGGGCGAGATCGCCGCCAAGGTGCCCCGCAAGGTGAAGCCCGAAGCGGGCGAGGCCGTCGGGCGTGTCGAATCCGCGCGCGGCGACATGCTCTACTACGTCGTGTCCGACGGCTCGGAAAAGGCGTACCGCCTGCGCGTGCGCACCGGCAGCTTCATGGCCATGGGCATCGTCGAGGAGCTCTCGCACGGGGTCATGGTGGCCGATCTCATCGCCATCATCGCGTCCCTCGACGTCGTCGCTCCGGAGATTGACCGGTGAGAATCACACTTGGGCTCGATTCGACCTCGCTCACGCGGCGCTATCCGCGGCTGGCGATTCTGGCCACCTTGTTCATGGCATTTGCGTTGCCGCTGGGACTCTACCTGGCGGCCCTGGCCGTTTTCCCGTTCAACACGCCCGAGATCCTCAATGGGTTGGCGCGCGAGTGGCTGGGCTGGGACCTGGCGATCTCGCCCTACCGCAATCTGGTCTACGCCGGCTTTCTCCTCCTGGTTGCCGGCATCGCGGTGACCTATGCCGCGGTTTTCGGCGGGGCTTCGACTTGGGTCGAACGCCGCGTGGCCGGCCGCATGCAAAGCCGCATCGGCCCCAACCGCACCGGCTACGCCGGCTTCCTCGCCTGGGTCGCCGACGCGGTGAAGATGATTCTCAAGGAAGACACCATCCCGGCCTCGGCCGACAACCTCCTCTTCCGCGCGGCTCCGTACTTCTCCATGGTGGGCCTGCTCTTGCCGTTCGTGGTGTTGCCTCTGGGGCAGGGCACGGTGGTCACCGACATGAACGTCGGCGTGTTCTACCTGGTCGCGACGAGCGCGTTCGTGGTCGTCGGCATCCTGGTGTCGGGCTGGTCCTCCAATTCCAAGTGGGCGCTCTTTGGTGGCATTCGCGGTGCCGCGCAGGTCCTGTCCTACGAAATCCCCGCCGGCATCGCGCTCATGGTGCCGGTGCTGATGGCGGGGACGCTGTCCATGCAAGGCATCGTGCGTGCCCAGGGCGGTTGCCCCTGGGAATGGTTCGTGTTCCGGAATCCGGCGGCGTTCGTCGCGTTCTTCATCGCGGTGACCAGCTCGCTCGCGGAGGGGAACCGCACGCCGTTCGACTTGCCCGAGGCCGAGTCGGAGCTGGTGGCCGGCTACCACGCCGAGTACTCGGGCTTCCGCCTGGCCATCTTCCTCATGGTCGAGTGGGCCAACATGTGGATTATGGCCGGTCTCGCCGTGACCATGTTCCTCGGCGGATGGCAGATCCCCGGGGTCACCGCCGAGATGTACGAGCATGCCCGCGGCACGGGGTTGCTTCCCACGCCCTGGTGGTTCGGGTTGCAGATGGCTTCGATGCTGATGTTCATCATCAAGACCTGGGCGCTGGTCTTCCTCTTCATCTGGTTGCGCTGGACGCTGCCGCGCGTGCGCGTCGATCAGCTCATGACCCTGTGCTGGAAGTACCTCGTTCCGGGCGCTTTCCTCTGCTTCATCGTGACGCTGCTCTGGCAGATCCTGGTGCCGCCCGTCGGCATGCGGTACACGGGCTATGCCTTCACCCTTTTGACGGCCTTCTTGCTCGTCAAGTTCCTCCTCGCCACGCGCCGGAACATCGATAAGGTCAAGGGCGACCGCGTGGATCTGAGCAATTGGTGATGGGCCATGGCTCTAGCAATTAGCGAATACTTCGGGCACATCACGGACGTCGTGAAGACGTTCTGGGAAGGACTGTCGGTCACGCTGTCGTACATGCTGCGCCGGCCGATCACGGTGCAGTATCCCGACCGCACCGAGAAGCGCGTGGCCGACATGCTGCCGTCGCGCTACCGCGGGCTGCTGGAAGTGGACATGAGCGTATGCACGGGCTGCATGGCCTGCGAGCGCGCCTGCCCCATCGCCGTCATCAAGATCGCGACCGACAAGGATCCCACGAACCCCAAGCAGCGGGTCATCACCCAGTTCGACATCGACGAATCGAAGTGCATGTTCTGCGGCCTGTGCGTCGAGCCGTGCCCGACCGGCGCCATCCAGCACACCCGCGAATTCGAATCCACTCGGAAGTTCATCGATAGCCTGGTCGTCCGCTGGGTGCCCGACCCGGAGAAGCCGGTGCCGTTCTACCGGCCGGTCAAGGGGCAGGATGCGCCCCGCGCCCCCGTGGGCGAGATCCTGCGCAAGCACCTGGCCGAGGCGTCGTGGCTCGCGCGTCCGAACATCTTCCCGGAAGAACCCTCTCAGGGTCCTTCTTCAGACGAAAGAAAGCCCTAGGCCATGCAGACCGAGCTTGCCGTCTTCATCTTCTTCGCCCTGGCCACGCTGGTCGGGGCGGCGTCCGTGGCCCTGTCGCGCAACATCTTCTGGAGCGCGATGGGACTGCTCTCGTCCCTCATCGGCGTGGGCGGGCTTTACGTCCTGCTGTCCGCCGACTTCGTGGCCATCACCCAGCTCCTCGTCTACATCGGCGGCGTGCTCGTGCTCATCATTTTCGCGGTCATGCTCACCAGCCACATTCAGGACATCAACATTTCGAACCGCAGCATGGGGCTCTTCGGCGGCTACGCCGTTTTCTTCGTCGTGTCGACCCTGCTGTCCTTCGTGGCCTTGTGGGCTCCCTGGAAGCTGACCGGCAAGGAGCCGGTGGCCGACACCACGGCCGCTCTCGGCGACGGCCTGCTGGGCACCTGGCTTCTGCCGTTCGAGATCACGTCGGTCCTGCTGGTCGCGACCTTGGTCGGCGCCATCGTCATTGCGCGCAAGGAAGTGAAGCCCGACTCGTAGTGGGGCGAAGGCAAACCATGGCACATCTTTCGCTCAACCATTTTCTCGTCATTGGCGCCCTGCTTTTCGGCTTTGGCATGCTTGCCGTGGTTACTCGTCGCAATGCCGTGGCCGTGCTCATGGGCATCGAGCTGATCTTGAACGCCGCCAATCTGAACCTGGTCGCTTTCGGGCGCTACGTGGCGGGTGGCGTCTCGGGCCAGGTTTTCGGCCTCTTCGTCATCGTGCTGGCCGCGGCCGAGGCCGCCGTGGGCCTGGCTATCATCCTCGCCATCTACCAGATGTCGCGCAGCATCGACACCTCGCAAGCCACGACGCTGAAGGAATAGGGTAGCGGGATCGCCATGGAACACGCTGCACACGCTGCTTCTGGGTTGGGCCCGCTGGCCACGCATGCCGTGAGCTACTTGTGGCTCATTCCGTTTTTCCCACTCGTGGGCGCGGTCATCAACGCGACCCTGGGGGTGCCCCTGCAACGCAAGCTCGGCAAGGGCGTGGTGCACGGCATTGGCGTCGGGGCCATGGTGGCGTCGTTCATGGTGGCCGGCGTCGCCTTCGTGAGCTTGCTCGGCCTTTCTCCCGAGCATCGTTTTCTGCAAGACACCCTGTGGAACGCTATTTCCGTCGGCAACATCTCGGTGGATCTCGGCTTCGCCCTCGATCCGCTGAGCATGATGATGACCCTCATCATCACCTTCATCGGCATGCTCATTCACGTCTTCTCGATCGGGTACATGGCGGACGAGCCGTCGTACTGGCGTTTCTTCTCGTACCTCAACCTGTTCGTCTTCTCGATGCTCTTGCTCGTGATGGGCGACAACTTCGTGCTCATGTTCTTCGGCTGGGAAGGCGTGGGGCTGTGCAGCTACTTGCTGATTGCCTTCTGGTACACGGATCCGCAGAAGGCCGCGGCCGGCATGAAGGCCTTCATCACCAACCGGTTCGGCGATTTCGGCTTCCTTCTCGGCTTGTTCCTGCTCTTCTGGGCGCTCGGGGGAGCGTGGCAGAAGGGCCCCGACGGCAGGACCACCTACGTCGAGACCGACGCGCACGCGGCGGCGTATGTCGCGGCGGCGCGCGGGGAAGGGCAGGGCGTTCCGCACGTCGAGGTCGGCCCGACCCTGAACTTCCGCGAGCTGCGCGATCAGATTGTCATCACCAGCACGGGCGTGGCCGAGAGGCTGAAGTCGCAGAAGATCTTCGGTTTTGGCATCTTGGCCGTGGTCGGCATCCTGCTTTTTGTGGGCGCCATGGGCAAGAGCGCGCAGTTGCCTTTGCACGTGTGGCTGCCCGACGCCATNNATGGTCACCGCCGGCGTGTACATGGTCGCGCGGCTGAATTTCATCTTCGCCCTGTCGCCCACGGCCATGGGCTGGGTGGCGTTCGTCGGTGTGCTGACCGCGCTCTTCGCCGCGTCCATCGGCTTCTTCCAGTACGACATCAAGAAGGTCCTGGCCTACTCGACGGTGTCGCAGCTCGGCTTCATGTTCATCGGCGTCGGCGTCGGCGCCTACTGGGCCGGAGCCTATCACCTGCTCACCCACGCCTTCTTCAAGGCCACCTTGTTCCTCTGCTCCGGCTCGGTCATCCTCGGCTGTCACCACGAGCAGGACATGCGCAAGATGGGCGGGCTCGGCAAGCTGATGCCGGTCACCCGGTGGACCTACCTCATCGCCTGCTGGGCCATCGCCGGCTTCCCCTGGGCCAGCGGCTTCTATTCCAAGGATGAGATCCTGTGGAAGGCGTTCACGCAGGAAAGCATGTCTTTCCTCGGGATCCCGGCGCCGTGGCTGGGGCAGTTGATTTACTTCGTCGGGATTGTCGCGGCCACCGGAACTTCGTTCTACATGTTCCGCAGCTACTACATGACGTTCACCGGGGAGTATCGCGGCCACGGCCACGACCACGACCACGACCACGGCCACGACCACGTACCCCACGAATCACCACTCTCGATCACGTTGGTATTGGTCGCACTGGCGACGGGGGCGGTGCTGGCGGCGGTCATCGGGATTCCGTACGCGTGGAGCGGCAGCGCGCCCTTGCTCGAGCACTGGCTGGAGCCGGCGCTGCCCGCGGTGGTGCACTTCGCCGAGAAGTCCCACGCCACGGAGTACCTGTTCCAGCTCATTGGCGTGTCAGCGGGGGTCATCGGCTGGGTCTTTGCCCGCGCGCTGTACAAGGATGGACAGAGCCAGGTGCCGGCGCGGCTGCTCGAACGCTGGAAACGCGCCTGGACCGTGGTCTACAACAAGTATTACGTCGACGAGCTGTATCAGGCGACGATCCTGCGCGGCTCGGTCGCCCTGGCGCGCCTCTGCTCCGGGTTCGACAAATACTTCGTCGACGGCCTGGTGAACCTGGCCGGCGCCATCGCGCGTGTCTTTGCCGAGTTGGACGGCGCCATCGACCGTTATCTCGTCGACGGCGCGGTCAATCTGGTCGCGAATTCCACGCTGTCGGCGGGCAGCATACTGCGGCGGGTGCAGACCGGCCGCATCCAAACCTATCTTTACGGGGCGCTGGTGGGCGCCATCGCCATCGTGTTTTTGAATTTCCTCCTCAAGTGACGACGACCGGGGTAATGCGCTCATGATCAGTCAACAGAACGTCCTCTCCTGGGCCACCTTCTTCCCGCTCATCGGGNNTGATCCTCATCTGCACGGCGGCCAGGTACTTCCTGGGCCTTTCTCGCCACGGGCTCGATCAGCTCGCGCGCATCACAGGGCTCTGCGCCAGCGGTTTGTCCTTCGCCTGTTCGGTGCTGGCCTGGGTCTGGTTCGACCCGGCCAAGTCGGGCGTGCAGATGGTTCAGCACTTCACCTGGATCAAGAGCTTCAACATCGAGTACCTGATGGGCGTCGACGGGCTGTCGATCTCGATGGTGCTCTTGACGGGGCTCATCTCGTTCGTCGCCTTCATCGCCTCGATGCCCTGGTGGGGCAGCGCCAAGTACACCGAGATGGCCGGCATGACCGAGCATGAACATGACGACGGTCACCATCCCAAGCATTTCTCGGTGCGCATGGTGCCGGGCTACATGTGCATGCTGCTGCTCCTGCAGACCGGCATGATGGGCACCTTCGTCGCCCTGGACATGTTCCTCTTCTACGTGTTCTGGGAGGTGATGCTCTTGCCGATGTACTTCCTCATCGGCATNNGGCATCTGGGGCGGGCCGCGCAAGGAATACGCCGCCATCAAGTTCTTCCTCTACACGCTCGTCGGCTCGGTGCTGATGCTGCTCGCCATCATCGGTATTTACTACAACAGCCACGCGGCGCCGCTGGCCGATGGCACCATGTCGAGCGGCCACACCTTGAACCTGCTGGCCCTGGCCGAGCAAGGCAAGCAAGGCGTGTTTGCCCGCTCGGCGGCCATCTTCGGCTTCGCCTTTTCCAAGATTGCCTTCATTGCCTTGTTCATCGGCTTCGCCATCAAGATNNGTCATCCTGGCCGGCGTGCTCTTGAAGATGGGCCCCTACGGCATCCTGCGCTTCAACTATCCGCTCTTGCCCGACGCCACCCAATGGGCGGCCTGGGTCGTCGCCCTCTTCGGCGTCATCAACATCGTCTATGCCGCCTTCGTCTGCCTGGCGCAAACCGACCTCAAGAAGCTCATCGCCTACTCGTCGGTCAGCCACATGGGCTTCACCCTGCTCGGCATGTCGGCCATGACCCCGGCCGGAATCTCGGGCGCCGTGTTCAACATGTTCTCTCACGGCATCATCTCGCCCATGCTGTTCCTCATCGCCGGCGTGATCTACGACCGCGCCCACCACCGCGAGATCGGCCGCTTCGGCGGATTGGCGGTGGCCATGCCAGAGTACGCGGGCATCACGGGCCTCGCGTTCTTTGCCTCGCTGGGGCTGCCCGGCATGTGCGGCTTCGTGTCCGAGTTCCTGGTGCTTTCAGGCTCGTTCCCCACCTTCTTGACCTTCACGGCCATCTCGGCCACCGCGGTCATCATCACCGCGGCCTACTATCTGTGGGCCATTCACCGCGCCTTCCTCGGCAAGCTCAACCCCGTCTACAAGGACTACCCCGACCTCGTGTGGCGTGAGCGCCTCGTGCTCTATCCGCTCGGCGCCATCGCCATCGTGCTCGGCTTCTATCCGCAGGCCATTCTGGGCGTCATCAGCCCGACGCTCATCCAGCTCATCAGCGGCCTTCGGCCGATGTGACCTATCCGAGCTCTCCCGCCGAGTGAACCGCATGACCATCACCGAATTCAACATCGCGAGCGCTTCCTGGTTCAGACCCGAGCTGGTGCTGACCGCGGGGATCCTCTTGCTCTTCTTGCTAGATCTGGGCTGGAAGAAGAGCCGCCATCGCGTGCTCATTCTCACCCTCGGCGCGCTCGCGTGCATCGGCATAGCGGCCGGCTGTCTGGCCTTTCAGCCGATCGAGAGCCGCGCCATGTTCAATGGCATGATCGCCAGCGATCGCTTCGCGACGTTCTGGAAGTGGCTCTTCCTCGCCGCCGGGGCGCTCACCGTGCTCATCGCTGCGCGCTCGGATGAATTCACCTCGCCGCGTATCGGCGTCTTCTACGCGCTTCTGCTCTCGGTGGTGCTCGGCATGTTCCTCATGGCCAGCTCGCTCGACCTGCTCATGCTCTACCTCGCGGTCGAGATGGTCTCGCTGCCGAGCTACGCCATCGCTGGCTACAAGCCCGGTGACCGCCGCGCCGCCGAGGCCTCGCTCAAGTACGTCATCTACGGCGGCGTCGCCTCCGGCATCATGCTCTTCGGCCTGTCGTACATCTATGGACTCACGGGCAGCACCAGCCTGAGCGCGCTCGGCGTGCGGCTCGACAATTTGGCGATGCCGGCCTCCGCGGGCGGCCAGGCCGGTTTGCGCGTGGCCNNTTTCTCTCCGTCGGGCCCAAGGCGGCGGGTTTCGCGCTCGCCATCCGTGTCTTCTACAGCTCGCTCGCCAGCAGCGGCGGCGCCGAGGGGGTCGCTCGCGGCCTGACCGACGTGCCCTGGCCGGCCGTGGTCGGCGTGCTCTCCGCGGTCACCATGACGCTGGGCAATCTCAGCGCGCTTCACCAGAACAACTTGAAACGCCTGCTCGCCTACTCCTCGATCTCGCACGCCGGCTACGCCTTGATGGGGCTAGCGGCCGCCTCGCGCCTGGGCGTGCAGAGCGTGATGATCTACATGCTGGTCTATCTGGTGATGAACCTCGGGGCCTTCCTCGCGGTCATCGCCATCGCCCAGGCGACCGGCTCGGAGACCATCGCCGACTGCAACGGCCTGGCGCACCGGAATCCCCTGCTCGCCGTGACCTTCGCCGTCTTTCTCTTCTCGCTCACCGGGCTGCCGCCGCTCGCCGGCTTCACCGGCAAGTGGTACCTCTTCATGGCCGTGCTCGACCACTACGCCGAGCAAGGCGGCGGCTGGTACGTCACCCTTGCCGTCATCGCCGCGCTCAACACGGCGGTCTCGCTCTACTATTACATGCGCATCGCGCGGGCCATGTTCATCGAGAAGCCCGCGGGCGAGCTGGTCGTGCGCCCCAAGGTCACCTACCAGATCATGCTCGGCGCCTTCTCGGCCGCGCTGCTCCTCTTCGGCATCTGGTGGAATCCCATCGTCGACTGGACCAAGGCGTCGCTGACGTTCATGACGAGGGGGTAGGGAACGCGGGAAAGACCCTCGGCGAGGGTGGCGGTCGGGATCCGGCCGTCTGCGTCCTCTAAGGCGTTTATCCTACTTACCGCCCCGGTTCACGGGCTGCCTTTTACTCCGTTTTCCGCCCCTGCAAGTTCCTCCGCGCATCCTCCAACTTCCTGGAGCTCCTTCGCTTTTCGACGATCTTGTTTGGGTACTGGACGGGATTGTGGTGCTACTTCAGCACCTCGACAACGAAGTCGTCGAATACGTCCTCACCGTTCCAGAAGACTCCGAATCCAACACTTCCAGCTTCAGTTGGGAGAGAATGCATACCGCCGTCCACGTCGGTAACGGTGGGCGAATCGTCGTAGAGCTGGTTGCCGTCCATGGCAATCGTCAGTCTCTGTCCGCGAAGCTGCACGTCCACGTCGACGGCTTGGTAGGGATACTGCGGGACTCGAATCGTGTCAGGACCGACGTACTGGAACTGTTGGCACCCGATGAGCGATTGGATGACCACGTCGCCGGCTTGTTGGTTCCCCCAGTACGAGCGGAAGTTGATTTCGATGCGGTCGCCAGAGGCATGCGAGCGGAGGACTAGCACCTTGTCCGGGGTGGTCCAGGATGTCATCCTGGCATGCACGCGAACATCAGCGGCGGACAGCGACGTGAGGACCGATGTTGTCATGCCCGAGCCCGCGTGTGGCCCTCCAGGGCAAGTGATCTGCCCGTCCTGTGGCCCCAGGCCATGGTAGGTCCCATCCTGGACCGACCAAGTGCCGGCTTCGTTCGTGAAATTGCTGCTGTCGCTCGCGCTGGAGAAGTCGTAGCAAAGGCGCTGGGATACGTCCGAGGCGAGCGGCCCGAGACTGCTGCAAGCGAAAGCTGACTGCACGCTACTGGCTTCTGCTGCCAACGCATCGAGCGTGCCACCTTCGGGACCACCCGTCGCTGCACTATCCAAGGCGGGCGGGGCATCGCTTCGCGCGATATCGTTGTTGCCGGTATCGAGAAGCGGTCCAGCCCCGTCGCTACCGACATCGAGAAGAGGTCCGGGCCCATCCCGCCCGCTGTCCAGAAGTGGGACATCGGGCAACATTGCGACACTGTCTGCCGCTACGTCCGTCGGCCCGACATCGGCTAGTGGAGTGGTGTCGCTGTTCGATACGTCCAGGCTGGCGGGGACGTCCAGGTTGGTGGGGGAGAGCACGTCCGATCCGTCCGAACCCGGGTTGACACGCGCATCCCTTCCGTCGAGCGAACCGTCCGTTTTCGCCTTCCCTCCCGCGCCGGAATCACCGCACGCGCCCAGGAAGGAGAACACAAGCAGGCCGAGTGCGACGTGCCCACGCTCGTAGGATGAACGACTCGGTTTCATTTGGGTTCTCCGTGCGCTCGGAGAGCTGACTGCGATACCCCCCAGAAGAAGATTCTGAACTTGCATTGGGTCTCCATTTCCTGCCTGTTCCGCCGGTCAATAGCACGAACCCGGCGAAGATCCCACCCAGGGAGGCAAAAAAGGAGCCAACGCGGTCAGCGACTGAACCACCGTGCGGATACGCGGGGCTGTCTGCTTGAACGAAGTCCACTGAAATTCGAACTGCTCACAATGATTGGATTTGGCCATCAATATGATGGGGTCGCGTCGTGCGCGAGAATTGCTGGCCGGCGCATGCCGGCGGACCGCCACCAGGACCGCCACCGGACGCGAGCTCCACCGACGCGGGTGAATCCTCCACGTCCTCATCCAGCACCTCGTCGACGAAATCGGATCCCGCGGACACCAACGGCGACGGCACGGTGAGCGCCGAGGAGCGCATGGCCTTCGCCTATCCGGAGCTGCTGGCCGCGCTGCAGCGAACGGGCTCGCTCGCGATTGACGGTGCGTCGACGAGCGGCATCGACCTTACAATCTAGCCGCACAGCTGTGAGAATGACGCGGGGGGCGGCGCGACCACGACAGACACTCACTTCCAGTCGCCCCCCGATGGCACCTCACGGCCGACATCGTCCGCGCCATCGACAACGCACAGCCCCGGCCCCCATTCGCAGCGACGCACGTGTCGAGCGGCTTCCTCGAGGCCCAGGCCCCTCGCTAGATGTGCTTGGGCACAGCTGCCGAGTGCCCGAAAACCCAGCTGGACCTTACTTTTGGGGCGAAAAATAGTAACACTCGGCCAGGGTCGGCTGTCCTCTCGTGGAAGGAAGAAAGGAGATTGACGATGGCCACCAGAAATCTTGGACTTGCTGCGGGCGTCGCTTTGGCGACCCTGCTCGGGTATTCCTCGCACGAGGTCCGTGCTGCGGACGACCAAGGACCAGGTCCGGCACGGCGGCCTCCACAGGAAGCTATCGATGCCTGCGCCAATCAGACCGAGGGCGCGACCTGCACGGTCTCGTTTCGTGGGCAGTCCGTGCAAGGCAAGTGCGTGAAGGGGCACGACGACCAGGAACCTCTTGCCTGCATGCCGCCGCGCCGACCGCCGCAGGAAGCCATCGATGCGTGCGCCAATCAGCAGGAAGGCGCGACCTGCACGATGTCATTTCACGGAAAGACCGTGCAAGGCGCCTGTGGCAAGGGGCCCCACGGAAACGAGACTCTCGCCTGCATACCGCCACCCCCACCCGAGGCGATTGAGGCATGCGCGAAGCTGAGCGAGGGCGCGGCCTGCACGGTCTGGCGCAATGAAAGAAACCATGAGGGCACTTGCCGCAAGCCACCCTCGGGTAGCGGGCCGCTCGCGTGCCTACCAACCCGACCGCATGGACCGTGAGCCGGCTGCTGAGAATACTCTAGAGTCGATCAAGCGTGCTCAAACCGGATGTATCGGCTGATCTGGTCGACCGCGTACGGCGAGGTGAGGCCGAAGCCTATGCAGGCTTGGTGCGGGCCTACCTTCGGCCCGCTTACGCGGTCGCGCTGTCCGTGGTGGGCCGGCCTGCCGATGCCGAGGATATCGCCCAGGATGCGTTCTTGAAAGCCTTTGCCGCCATCGATACCTGTCATGCGCCCGAACATTTCGGCGCCTGGCTATTTCAGATTGTTCGCAATCGAGCCCGCAATTTTCTCGAGAGCCGGGGTCTGCGCGAAGTTGTCACCGACGGCAGGCGGGTCCTTGAAATCGTTTTGATGCCGCCCGAATCGGCCGGCATGCGCGAGGCGCTGCTTTCCGCGTTGGCCGATCTCGAGGTGGAAGACCGCCAAGTGGTTCTCTTGCACGACCTAGAAAGGTGGACCCACGCGGAGATCGCCCAGGCCCTTGCCATCAGCGAGGTCCATTCGCGGCAACGCCTGTTCCGGGCACGCCGAGCCATGCGCGTGAAGCTGGATGGCCAGGGATCCCCCCACAAGAACGAGGGAAACCATGAAGGATGAACGGATTGATTTTTCCGCGCTTGACCCTGCCCAAGACCAGATCCGCTGGGCGCGCATCGCGAACGCCCTGGTCAACCAAGCGATCGCCGAGCGGAACCGGAGCGCTGTCGTAGGCGAGCAACTCTTGCATTGGGGCCGGGCAGTGCTGCTGGTCGCTGCGGGGCTATGCATCGTGGCATGGTCCGCGCGGTTATTCCCGGGAAGCCAGCCGCCACCGACATTAACTCAGGAAATGCAGCCCGCACTGCGGCTGTCGAGCTGGGCCGCGAACAACCAGATGCCCGAGCCAGCCGACCTCTTCGGAACGTTGCGAGGATACTGATGGCCAACGAACGATCCCCCCGACAGATTCGCCTACTCACTGCACTCCTCCTGCTCGCCACCTTCGTGCTAGGCGCGCTTTTCGGCGCGGGCTTGGCGCGCTGGGAGCACGGGGGGCGGCAGTACCCGCACCATCGGCCGATACCATTTCTTCCTGGTCCGCCCGGCGCACTCGAGCTAACCGCCGCGCAGGAGGTGAAGGCCCACGAGATCACGGAGCGCTATCGCCCCCAGCTCGAGCAAGTCCTGCATGAGACCTTTCCGAAGGTGCAGGCCATCAACGATCAGATGGAGAGGGAGCTGCGCGCAATCCTCACCCCCGAGCAGGCCAAGCGGCTCGACGAGATGAAGGCGCTCCGACCACCCATGCCCCCTGGGTTCATGCATCCTCCGGCGTTCCCGCCACTACCACCGCCGCCTTAGCGCAGCTCCGTTCGCAGACATTCAAGAGATTCCGTATGCAACAGAGGCACCCGCAAGAGTGGTCGGGTTTTCTGGGCGCAACGCTCTTGCCGCTCTTGCTGACTGCGCTCCTGCCAGTGGCAGCGCATGCGGCGGCGCCGGTTTCACTCTCCGAAAGTGACTTCAGCCTGGGCCTTGCCGAGTACACCGAAGCGGGAGATTGGGTGGAGCTTGATACGAGCAGTCTCGACGGTGTCTTCGGCCCTCACCGGTGCCAATGTTCCGAGAACCTAGCGCCGTTGCTGCAGCCCACCGACACCGGACAGACCGACATCGGCAGCTCGACCATCGGCGTCACGTTCTACCTGGGAGACAACTGCTACGCGGCGCCCTCGTCATGCACCTCGCTCGGACAGGCGAGCTTCTCGGCATCGCAGCAGGCAAGCGCGCCTAAG
>PNBO01000118.1 GCA_003136095.1 Myxococcales bacterium | reverse complement strand
TGGTCAAAGTCCAGCGGCCCGGGCACGGTGACCTTTGCCAACCCGGCAGCGAAGGTGACCACCGCGACCTTCTCGGTGTCCGGCAGCTACGTCCTCAAGCTCACCGCGAGCGATAGTGCCCTTTCGGCCAGCGCGACCGTTACCATCACGGTCAATCCCGCCCCGGCGAACCAGGCGCCGGTGGTGAACGCCGGGTCGAATCAGACCATCACCTTGCCGGCGGCGGCCAACCTCAGCGGAACGGTGACCGACGATGGCCTGCCCAACCCGCCGGCAACGGTGACGGTCACTTGGTCGAAATCCAGCGGCCCGGGCACGGTGACCTTTGCCAACCCCGCAGCGAAGGTGACCACGGCGACGTTCTCGGCGGCCGGCAGCTACGTACTCAAACTCACGGCGAGCGACAGTGCGCTTTCGGCGAGCGCCACCACCACGGTCACCGTGAACGCTGCTGGGACCGGGGCATGCGCCGGCCTATGCACATCCCCGACCACCTTCACCATCAACGGTAGCTATCAGTCGGGGAACCTCGGCACCGGTGCTGTCTGCTATCAGACCACCTCGGTCGTCCATGGCGGCAATTGCTCGAACTTCGTCAGCCCGCGCACCCTGAAGGTGAACGGGACGACGGAAACCTGCAACTCCGGCAACTGGTCATCGATACCCGCGGTCAGAAATGGCGGCTACTGCATCCAGACCACGACCGGCAACCAGTCGTACGCCTCGTTTGCTCTCTGGTAGCAGCCAAGCGGCTGATTGAATGGGTGTGGGGCTCCGGCTGCCTTCCGGGCTGGGGCCCCGCGAGCCATGTGATTTGCGATCCGTAGTGGCTGCCTTCTTCGTCGTGCAGCGACGCCAGAGGCGCAAGAGAAGGATCCATAAGGCTCGGTGCCTGCTCGGAGGCGCGGGCGGCCCGCCGGGCCGCAGGTCGGCGAGTTGCTGGCGAAGGGCGTGGTTCTCGCGAACACGGTCAGCGCGTGAGCAGAAGGCCGAGCGGAGCGTGGTGATCAGGGCCAGGAACAAGGCAAGCACAGCCGGATGATGCATGAGGACGGGCACCGATCGCCGTCCGAGGCTATTTGCGCTGTCACCGACGGGAAACTCCGCCTTCGGATGCTGGACGGCGTCGCCATCCTCTCCGGGGACGCCGGGTTGTTCTGTGTTTTCCATAGCTTGCGCGCCCACGCGTCGAGGCTACGGTGGCCATGCAAGGTGGCGTAGATCCGTTCATTTCGTATAGGTAACTTCCCGATGGCTGCTACGTTGCACACACACTTCATTTAGGTAACTTCCGTATTGCTATTCAGTTAGTTCATCGAATTGAGGGTCTTCTACGAATCGAACGAAAGTGCTGGCATCTCGCCTCCGGTATGGACAATTGATGTTCAGTTTGGGTACCTTGCCCAGCACTTCTGACAGCGGTTTTTCTTTGAATCGGCGTCAAATTGAAAGGGACTTCGCCAATGACCAATACCGGGGCCGCAGTCGCTCCGACAAGCGATAGGCAGGACCGCGTGGCAGGCAGTGGCGGAATGATCGTGGCTTTTATTTGCGAGAACTGCGGCCGGCCGGGCAGCCTGCCGTCGTCGGGGATTCGCCGACGTCCAACCTTGCCCGATTTCGCCTGGCCGTTTCCGGTCCAAGAGGTGGCGGTGCCTTGCGCCGGTCGCCTGCAGCCCGAGCACTTTCTCAAGGCGCTCGAGGACGGCGCCGACGCCGTCGGCGTGATCTGCTGCGAGATCGGGAACTGCCACCATCTCGAGGGCAATCGTCGCTGCCAGCGTCGCCTCGAATTCGTGGGCGACATCATCGACCAGGCGGGCCTCGGCAAGGACCGGCTGATGCTCTTCCACCTGTTGGGCTCGGCGGCCGAGGACATGGCGCTGGGGGTGGGCACCACGCCCATGACTGACCCGGCGATCGCCCAAAAGGTCGCGGCCGTGCGCGAGGCGTTCGTGGCCCGGCTGGCGAAGCTCCCTCGGAACCCTCTGGGCAAGGGCGATCTGCCCGACGAATCCCCCTACGAAGTGGATACCCAAGATGAAAGCGACGAGTAGACTGACCGAGAAACTAGCGAGCGGAAGACTCGCATTGACGGCGGCCTGCCTGCCGCCGCACGACAGCGACGCGACCTCGATCAAGAAGCTGGCGGCTTGCTTCCCGGCAACGGTCGACAGTGTCGTGGTGGCGGACAATCCCAGCAAGGTGCGTGGCTCCGCTCTGGCCTGCGCGGCACTTCTGGCCGCGGAGAAGCTCGAACCGATGCTCTCGCTCATCACGCGCGACCGCAATCGCATCGCGCTGGAGTCGGATGTGCTCGGTGCCGCCGCGCTGGGGGTGAAGAACTTCCTCTGTCTGTCGGGCGCGCACCAGGCGCTCGGCGCCTCCGCGCAAGCCGCAGGCGCCTTCGACATCGACTCGGTTCAGCTTTGCCAGGCGCTAACCAGGATGACTTCGCAAGGGGTCGACTTCGACGGCAACAATCTGCCCGCCGCGCCCAATTTCGGTATTGCGGCTTCGGTTCACCCGTATCTGCGGCCGCTCGAGCTTGCGGTGTTGCAGACGCGGAAGAAGGTGGTGGCCGGCGCTCGGGTGCTGCTCACCGATCCGATCTTCGACGTGGCCGGCTTCGAGGCATGGATGCAGGCGGTGCGCGCGGCGGGGCTCGACAAGCAAGCCGCCATCATCGCCAGTGTGCTGCCCCTCGGCAGCGTGGGCCAGGCCGAGCTCCTGCAAGCGCGCTCCGGCTTCTCGCCGATTGGCGACGACATCATCGCGCGGCTCAAGGTGGGGAGTGACCCGGTCGCCGCCGGCATCGCCATCGTCGCGGAAATCGCCGCCAAGCTCAAGGCGATCCCTGGCGTGCGCGGTATCCACATCCTCAGCGACGGCTGCGAAGCCTTGGTCGCCAAGATCGTGCAGGAGGCGCGCCTGGCGTAAGCCGGGCGGAACCGGCCATGCCCGAGAAGTATCACATCAAGGCCGTCGCGACGCCGGGCCACTTCCGGCGCGTGGGCAAGTTCGGCAGCGTCGACTGGCGCGAGGACTGCTCGCGCTGCACGAACTGCGTGAAACCGCGCTGCGTGTACGACACCTACAAGAAGGAAGCGGCCTACAACCGCGACCCGGAGACGTCGGTGATTCCGCTCTACGAGTGCCGGGGCTGTCTGTCGTGCGTGCAGGGCTGCACCAAGGGCCTCCTCGGTATCTCGCTCAATCCCGAGTACCTGGCGCTCGGCGACGAGTACTGGCGGCCGGAGATCCTGGCCACCACCTGGAACCAGGCCGACAATGGCCGCGTTCCGGTTTCGGGCGCCGGCTACCGCGGGCGCTATCACGGCCCGGGCTTCGACAGCATCTGGACCGACATGTCCGAGATCGTCCGTCCCACGCGCGACGGGATCCACGGCCGCGAGTACATCAGCACCAGCGTCGACATCGGCAGCAAGCCGATGCGCCTGTCGTTCACGCCCGACGGCCAGATGGTGGGCGAAACCACGTCGCTCATCGACCTGCCCATTCCGTTGATTCTGGATATCCCGCCGTGGACCCTGCGCGGGCAGACGCTGACGCGGGCGCGGCTGGCCGCGGCCAAGGCGCTGGGTACCCTGGCGGTGGCGCCCGCCGCCGAAGCTGCCGGCGTGCCCGCCGAGCAACTGCCGCACTTCGTTCCCCTGGTGGGCAGCGAGGGCCTCGCCGCCGCGGAGCCGCTTCTGCCGAAGGTGCGCCTGGCGGAATTCGTCGACTGGGCGGGGTCGCTCGACCTGCTCGCCAAGGCCAAGGCCGCCCATCCCAGCCTGATTTGCGCCCTCCGCTTGCCGATGGAGGCTGCCGCGGCCGAGAGCATCCTGGCGGCCAAAGCGGCCGGGGTGAAGGTTTTTCACCTCTTCGCGGATCTGCACGGGCGCGAGATCGGCGCGGAGAACCCCCGCCATATCAAGGATGTGCTGCGCGAGATACACACGCGGTTGGTGCAGCAAGGCGTGCGCGACGAGGTCACGCTCATCGTGTCGGGAGGCATCGCCCTGGCCGAGCACATGGCCAAGGCCATCATCTGCGGCGCGGATCTCGTGGCGGTCGACACCTCCCTGCTGGTGGCGCTTGGCTGCCGCGTGTGCCGCGGCGCCGCGGGCCGGACCCACGAGGAGGAGTGCGCGGCCGAGGCGGGCAACCTGGACAGGGCCTACGCGGCGCAACGGATGGTCAATCTGATGGGCGCGTGGCACTCGCAATTGCTCGAGGTATTGGGCGCCATGGGGATCCGCGAGGTGCGGCGTCTACGCGGCGAAGTGGGACGCGCGATTTTCATGGAAGACATCGAACGGGAGGCTTTCGGTGACCTTGCCTGCAAGTAGCATTTCCGAAGTAGTGGGCGTGGCTGCGCCGGTCGTGTCCGCGGGCGGCGAGCCGCAGGTGACCGTCGAGCGCACGGTGCGCCCCATGCCGGACCGCTATCGCAATGCCCTTGGCAAGTACAAGGTCAACCGCTCGGCCGACTGCGTGGGCTGCGGCGACTGCGCCAAGCTGTGCCCCGAGGGGGTGCACCGCAAGCCCGACGGCTACACCTTCTCGCTGCGGCCGCGCGATCACCTGTGCATCGGCCCCGAGTGCGCCAAGACCGATCACTACTGCGTCGCCAAGTGCACCAAGAAGGCGCTGTCGATGGCACGCAATCCAACCGTGGACGCCATGGGCGATCCGCGCT
>PNBO01000076.1:30259-49407 GCA_003136095.1 Myxococcales bacterium | reverse complement strand
GCTGGCTGGCTACCCCTGCGCAAGCGCGACCTGCGCAAGGAGCTGGGCGAGGCCTCGCTGCTCGCGGCCGAGGGCCCGGTCGTCGTGCTCGTCGCCGCCGTGCTCGCCCTGACCGGGTTCGGCATCGTGATGGTGTTCTCCGCGGGCGCGGTCTTCGCGGCGAAGACCTACCGCGACTGGACGTACTTCCTCAAGCGCGACGTCATCTGCGCTGGCGTCGGACTCCTTGCGTTCCTGGTGGGCAGCCGGCTCGACTATTCCATCTACCGGAGGATCACCTACCCGCTGCTCTTCCTCGCCGTGGCCCTGCTCGCCGTGGTCTTGAAGCTCGGCCCGACCATCAATGGGGCGGTGCGCTGGTTCCGTCTGGGCTCGCTCTCCTTCCAGCCCTCGGAGCTGGCCAAGTTCGCCCTCGTGCTCTACCTGGCCGTGCTGCTCGCGCGCAAGGCGGAGAAGGTACGCGACTTCTCCATGGGGTTTCTGCCGCCCCTGCTCATGACCGGCGTCTTTCTCGGGCTCTTGCTCAAGCAGCCCGACCTGGGCACCGCGGTGATCATCGGCGTCACCGCGCTCGGCCTCATGTTCGTGGCGGGCACCCGCACGAGCTACATCCTGCTTTCCCTCCTCCTCGCGGCGCCCATTGGCTGGAAGGTCTTCATCACCGGCGAATCCTGGCGCATGAAGCGGCTGCTGGCCTTCCTCTACCCCTGGCAGTACCGGCGCGACACCGGCTACCAGCTCTACGAGTCGCTCATCAGCGTGGGCTCGGGCGGGCTGTGGGGGCAGGGTCTGGGCCAGGGCCACCAGAAGCTTTTCTTCCTGCCCGAGGCGCACACCGACTTCATCCTCGCCGTGGTCGGTGAGGAGCTGGGCCTGGTCGGGGTGCTCGCCGTGCTCTTCGCCTTCGCCGTTCTGGTGTGGCGCGGGCTGCGCGCCTCGGTGCGCGCGCGCGACCCCTATGGCTGCTACCTGGCCTTCGGCATCACCTGCCTCTTCGGCCTGCAGACCATCGTCAACATGTGCGTCGTGCTCGGGCTCTTGCCGACCAAGGGGTTGCCCCTGCCCTTCGTCAGCTTCGGCGGCACGGCGCTGGTCATGAGTCTGTTCATGGCCGGCGTNNGCCAACATCTCGGCGCGCGCGCCCGAGCCCTCGCGCATGACCCTGTGGCAGTCGCTACGCACGGTGCGCGCCCGGTCCAAGAATCGGCGCAACGCCGCATCCGACGTGCAGGTCGTGGTCGAGGTGAAGTAGTGCGGCTGCTGATCGCGGGTGGGGGAACCGGCGGCCATCTCTTCCCCGGCATCGCCATCGCCGAGGAAGTCGTCCGGCGCGGAGGGGGGGAAGTGCTCTTCGTGGGCACCAGCCGCGGCATCGAAACCCGGGCCGTGCCGGCGGCCGGCTACGCCCTCGAAACCCTGGTGGTCAGCGGGCTCAAGCGCATGGGTCTCTTGGCCACCCTGCGCGGCCTGCTGCGCCTGCCCCTGGCCATCCTTCGCTCCTTCGCGATCCTGCGCCGGTTCCGGCCAGACGTGGTGGTCGGGGTGGGCGGCTACGCCTCGGGGCCGCTGGTGCTTGCCGCCGTGCTCGCCAGCTACCCGACCGCGATCCAGGAACAGAACAGTGTGCCGGGCATCACCAACCGCGTGCTCGGCAAGTTGGTGGCCGCGGTCTTTATCGCCTTCGAGGACGCCAAGCGGTTCTTTCCGTCGAGAAAGATCCAGCAACTGGGCAACCCCGTGCGCGCCAAGATCGTGGCGGCGCTCGAAGGCGCGGCCGCGGCGTCACCGTCGGCGGAGAAGCTGCGCATCCTGGTGGTCGGCGGTAGCCAGGGCGCGCGCGCGGTCAGCGAGCTGGTCTGCGGCGCGGCCCCCTTGCTGGCCCAGGCAGGCATCGACTTCTCCCTCGTTCACCAGACGGGCAGCGCGGATCTCGAACGCATGACCGAACGCTACCAGGTGCTCGATCTGGGTGGGCGGGTAACGGTGACGGCCTTCATCGACGACATGGCGGCCGCCTATGCCCAGGCCGACCTGGTGGTGGCGCGCGCGGGTGCCCTGACCCTGGCCGAGCTGGCCATCGCGGGCCGGGCCGCGATCCTCGTGCCGCTGCCCACCGCCGCCGACGACCACCAGAGCAAGAACGCCGCCCGCTTCGCCGAGGCCGGCGCGGCCCTGGTCCTCGACCAGCGCAAGGCCGGCGCCCTAGACCTGGCGGCGGCCGTCACGGAATTGGCGCGCAATCGCGATAAGCGGGCTGCGATGAGCGCGGCGATGCGCAGCCTGGCCCGGCCACGGGCCGCGCACGACATCGCCGACCGCCTGGAAGGCCTGGCCCGCAGCCGGTGAGCGCATGGGGCGCCCGTTCTAGAGCACCGAAGGGTTTGAAAGCCGGGCAATTTCCGGATCTTTCACCACAGAGAACACAGAGGACACAGAGACAGACGGGAAGAGGAAGGGGTTAGGATCCGGATCCGGAAACCCTTCCCCTCCGGCCTTTGTGTCCTCTGTGTCCTCTGTGGTTTTCCCTTCCGGACCCCGGGTTTCCGCCGCACGCCGGATTTCATGGGAGAATCAAACCGTTTGGCGCTCTAGTTGTAGGTGGCGGAGAAGAGAATGGAAACGCCGGTCGCGGTCATGCGTCCGTCGTAGCCATTCAACTTCATGGACGCGAAATGGAGCATGGTGGCCGCGCCGAGGCCCCAGTTGCTCGACACCCACCATTCCTTGCCGGCCATGAAGCTCGCGCCAAAGCCCATGTCGGTGAGGTCGGCAGTGTCATTCGAGCTGCCCGAGTTGTCGCTGGCGGTGACGCGCGAAAACTGCAAAGAGCCCGAGAAGTAGAGGTTCAAAGGTTCGAGGTAGTAGGCGAGGCCGGGTCCGAATCCGACCAGGTCCACGCTGGCGGGGGTCGTGGTCGGCGATGCGTTTCCGTACTTCACCGTAGGGCTCTCGGCCGAGGTCACCGCGATCTCGCCGAAGATGACCAGGTTGCGCGCCACGGCCGCGCCGAAGGCGAGGTCCATGCCGAGGCCGCCGCCGGAGATGGTTTCGGTTTCCCCCGCGTAGCTTGCGCTGGTGTGCAGGTAGCCGAGCCCCATGCTGAGTCGCATGTAGAAACCGTCGTGCTCGTGGTGTCCCGGCGGCGGTCCGGCAGGCGGCGGATAGTATGCGGCACCCGGCGCGTACCCAGGGGGTGGGTAGTAGCCGGGCGGCGGATAGTAGCCGGGCGGCGGAGAGTAGGGTGCGGGAGGAGGATAGCCGGGCGGATAGGCGTAGCCGGGCGGCGATGTTGGGGTAGGCGCCGATGACGGCGCGACGGCATCCGGGGCCGTTGTCGCGGCCGGTGGCGGGGTCGTGGCCGCCGGGGGAGCGGCGGCCGGCGGCGCACCGGCGGGTTGCGCTTGGGCGAAGGCGGGGGTCTGACCGAGCCAGAGCAGCAGCATGGCGGCCGGGAATGGGGCGAGGCGGGGCGATCGCGCGAGCAGGTGCATGACGATTCCTCCTGGTGACGAAGGGCCACCCATCCTACTACGACGGGGGTCGCCTGCGGCATCCGGCCGTGTCCGGGCAAGCAAAAGGGCGTGCCGGCTTTCGCCAACACGCCCTTCGGCGATTCGAATGGGATCGTCTAGTCGGTGTAGAAGAAGAGCGAGCCCATGTAGGCGAGGGTGTTGACCGAGAGACCGAAGGTGTAGGCGTCCCCGGTCTTGGTATAGGAGATGAACTGATCGTGCATCGCGATTCCCATCGAGAACCAGCGCGTGAAGAAGTGCTCAACGCCAAGCTCGATGGGGATATTGATGCCGAAGGTGGTGTCGGTGCCCGAAACAATGTTCTTGCTCAGATTGATGCCGAGGCCAGCGCCCACGGCCAGGCGGGTGGATGCTCCCTTGAGCAATACGAACGAGGCCAACACTTCGGGGTTGAACTGCCAGGCCATCGGGCCGGCATCGGCAGGGGGAACCCTGGTCTTGGTCATCGAGAAGGTCAGCCTGGGCACGATGGCCATGGCATCGCTCATCCAGTACTTGATTGCGACGGTGTTGTCAGTCGTTATCAGGGAGGTGGTTGCTGCCCCGGCCCCCACGCCCACGCCGAAACCGACCGAGCCGGTCATGTCGTCAGCCGGCCGGGCCATTACAACCGGAGCAACCGGCACGACTGCGACTTCTGTACCTGGGGCTGGCGCGGGCACCATCATGGTGGCCGGGCCTGGCGCCGGGGCATACATGGGGGCTGGCGCGGGGGCCTGGGCAAAGGCAGGCAGTGCCGCACCGAGAATGGATACGATAGCGGTGGTTGAGATGAGGGCGATTCTCGTTCTCGTCATGGTCGTCTTCCTTCTTTCAGTTGATGAGTTGGGTCTACGACGGTCGAAACTACATCCGCGTGTCCCACATAGACACACATAGGGGCTTTCTAGCCCGATTCCGGGAAACTGTCACGTTTCCACAATAACGCGTCAAGCTACGTCGTGACGCGACTAGACTGCGAAGCTCATAAAATACCCGAGGGTCTTCGCCCGGCCGCGAATCTGGTCCGTGGCTTCGAGTAGCTCGGCCGTCGAATCCCAGCGCCCGGTGAGGAACTGCTGGCGCACGCCATCAGGCATGTCGAAAGCATAGGTCTTGCCACCGAGGGTGATCGACTTGTCATGCAGGCTGACCCGGATCACAACCCTCGGTTCGGCCTCGACCGCAGCCAGGAGCGACTTGGCCACGTCCGGCGCGACCCGGCAGCAGGGCACGCCGATGGCCGCGCAATTGCCGTAGAAGATCTCAGCGAAGGTTTCGCCGACGATGATGCGGACCCCCCAGCGCATGATGGCCTGGGGCGCGTGCTCGCGCGAGGAGCCACAGCCAAAGTTCTGGTTGACCAGCAGCACCTGGGCGCCCTGGTAGGCGGGATTGTCGAAGGGGTGGACCTGGCCGCTCGCCTTGAGCTGGGCGCGGTCATCCTCGAAGACGTGCTCCCCCAGGCCGTCGAAGACGACGGTGCGCAGGTAGCGCGCGGGAATGATGCGGTCGGTGTCGATGTCGTTGCCGCGCAAGGGGACAGCGCATCCGGCAAAGAGGTTCCTTTTTGCATCTTCCATGTGAATTCCCTTTTTCCTAACCAATCCCAAAGACCTTGCGGGCGTCGGCGACCTGGCCGGTGACGGCGGCGGCCGCGACCATGAGTGGGCTCATGAGCAGGGTACGGCCTTGCGGCGAGCCCTGGCGGCCCTTGAAGTTGCGGTTGGACGACGAGGCGCAGATTTCCCGTCCCTTGAGCTTGTCCGGGTTCATGGCCAGGCACATCGAGCAGCCAGCCTCACGGAACAGGAACCCGGCCTCGGCGAACACCTTGTCCCAGCCGCGCGCCAGCATGTCCTTGCGCACCTGCTCCGAGCCGGGTACGACGAGGGCGCGCACGTGGGCCTGCACCTTATGCTTGCCGGCCCTGAGAACCTTGACCACTTCCTCGAAGTCCGACAGGCGGCCGTTGGTGCACGAGCCGATGAAGGCCACGTCGATCTTGGTGCCCGCGATGGGCTGGCCGGGCGCGAAGTCCATGTAGGCGTAGGCCTCGCGCACGGAATCGCGCTCGCTGGCGGCAAAGGCGTCGACCGCCGGGATGGCGCCGTCGATGGCCACCGACTGCGCGGGCGTGATGCCCCAGGTGACGACGGGCGGGATGTCCTCGGCCTTGATGCGAACCACGTCGTCGTACTTGGCGCCGGGATCGCTCTTGACGCCGTCCCAGTAGGCGACCGCGCGCTGCCAGGCGGCGCCCTTCGGCGCGTACTCGCGACCCTTGAGATAGTCGTAGGTCGTCTGGTCGGGGTTGACGTACCCGCAGCGCGCGCCGCCCTCGATGCTCATGTTGCAGACGGTCATGCGCTCGTCCATGGTGAAGCGGTCGAAGAGGTCGCCGGCGTACTCGTAGGCGAAGCCCACGCCGCCATTCACGCCCAGGCGCTGGATGAGGTAGAGGATGACGTCCTTGGCGTAGACGCCCGGCCGCAGCTTGCCGTTGACCTCGATGCGGCGGACTTTCAGCTTTTCCATGGCCAGGGTCTGGGTGGCCAGAACATCGCGGATCTGCGAGGTGCCGATGCCGAAGGCCAGCGCGCCGAAGGCGCCGTGGGTGGCGGTGTGCGAATCGCCGCAGCAGATGGTCATGCCCGGCTGGGTGAGCCCGCGCTCGGGTCCAATGATGTGGACGACGCCGTTCTCGTTGGCGGCCGGCGAGAAGAAGCGGATGCCGAAGTCCTGCACGCTCTTCTCCAGGCTTTGCAGCATCTCCTCCGCGATGGCGTCTTGGTAGGGGCGCAGCTTGGTGTGGGTCGGAACGATGTGATCCACCGTGGCAAACGTCCGCTCGGGGAACATGACGGAAAGCTTGCGCTCACGGATCATGGCGAAGGCCTGCGGCGAGGTCACCTCGTGCAGGAGGTGCAGGCCCATGAGCAACTGGCTCTGCCCCGAGGGCAGCTGGCGGACGACGTGTTTGTCGAAGACCTTTTCATAGAGGGTTTGGGCCATGGTCATTCTTCCTTCTGGTTGCTCGCGTAGTGTTCTAGCCGGTTGCAAAGTTGATTGCCAAAGCTGACGAAATTCCGCATCTGGTCGGCATCCAGGGTGAGCCAGATCTCCTCGATGGCCAGCTCGCGCTCCTTGCGCAGGACCTCGAGGACGCGTTTGCCCTTGGCCGTCAGCAGATAGGCACGCTGGCGGCCGTCGGACTTGGAGAGGCCGACGGCGACCAAGCCCTTGTCGAGCAGCTGGCGTAGGGTCTTCGAGACCGCGGCGGCCGAGCTCGAGCGGGCCCTCGCGAACATGCTCGGCATGAAGTGCTGGGTGGCGATCTCCTCGAGCACGCCCCACTGCCCGTCGCTGAGGCCGACCGAGAGGGCGAGCTGCTGCCGCCGGTGGGCAAAGGCGTCGGTCATGCGGCGCAAGCAAGCGATGGCCGCGTGGGCCTGGGTGACGTTCATCGCATGGGGAGCCGGGCGGCTCTGCCGGCCGCGTACCGTCGCGGGAGGGCGTGGGAACCCTTTCAGGGTTCCCACGTCAGCCACAGCCTTGCTTGCCATGGGATAATAGTTAACTACGGTTAACTAAAAGTCAAGGGCGAAATCGCGGCGATTTCGCCGAGGGCGCAGAGGTCGGAAGAGGGCACAGAGGCCGGAAGGGAAAGGGCTGGGGGTGAGATTCTTCAGGCGTCGGCGAGCCACGCCTCGGCGAGGCGCATCGTCGCGACCATGGTAGGCAGGTAGCGCACGAAGGCGCGGGCGGCCAGCTCACGCCGCTGCAAGGCAGCGGCGCCGACCAGCAGGGCGCGAGCCACGGCCGGGGCGTCGCGCTGCTCGGCCTGTTCGAGCACGGTGCCGCGGGTCCAGCGATTGAGGCCGCCGATGGCGGGGCCACACCAGATCTGGTAGTCGGCCTGGCGCCCCGGCTCGCCGAGGCGCGCCCAGCGCGACGACATGCCGAGGTACCAGCGGAAACAGAGGGCCATCTTGTGTTTCTCGTCCGCGCGGGCGCGCTCGGCCTCGTCGGGCTGGCGAGCCAGCCAGTAGTGCTCGGTTTCCTGCCAGACCTCGGCGAAGGGCCGCCTCAGGATTTGCGTTTCCACCTTCTTGCGCTCGGGCGCGGGAATGGCGTCGAACGACGGGTAGGTCTTGTACAGCTCGTACAGCCGTTGCGCGCGCTGCGGATACATGGTGCCGCGCTTGAGCACCTGCACGCGGCCGCCCATCTCGAACATGTCGGACGCCGGGCACATGGCCACGTCGGCCATGCTGGCCTCGGCGAGCATCTGGCGCACGACCGCGGCGGTGCCCGACTGGCGGCAAGCCTGATTGATCGATCCGGTGACGAGGTAGTCAGCGCCCATGGCGAAGGCCGCGTGTGCGGAGAGCGGCTCGCCGATGCCGCCCGCGGCGCCCAAGCGGATCTCGATGCCGCGTTCCGCGTAGCCGTGGCGATCAAGGGCCAACTCGCGCTCGTGCAACATCATGGGCAAGAGCACCGAGAGCGGACGGCGATCGGTGTGGCCGCCACTGTCGGCCTCGCAGGTGATGTCGTTGGCCATCGGGATCTCCGCGGCGAGGGCGGCCTCCTCGGCGCCGATCCTGCCGGCGGCCACGAGCTCGGCCAGAAGTTGCTCGGGCGGCGGGGCGAGAAACTGCATGGCCACCTCGGGCCGGCTGACCTTGGCGAAAACGTGGTGGGGTACGACGATGCGGCCGTCCGGGGCGCGGGAAATGCCCTTCACCCGGTAGTAGACCAGCGGCGCGGTCATGGATACGAAAGCCGCGGCCTCCACGCGGGTCACATGCAGAGACAGGAACAGCTCGACCGTGGCCCATTCGACCTTCTCGTCGTAGTAGTTGTGCAGCAGGTTCACGCCGTAGGCTTCGCCGCCCGGCAGGCGCGACTGGATCTGGCGAATCGCCTGCTCGATGGTGGGCAAGGGCAGGGCGCCGGCGCCGAAGAAGCCCAGGCAACCCGCCTGGGCCATGTCGACCACCAGATCGACGGAGGCGATGCCGCCCGCCATGGCGCCCGCGACGTATGCGAAACGCAGGTTGTGTTCCTTGCGGAAGGCGGGCGAGCCGAGGTTCTCGATGGCCACCGCCGGAATCACGCCCGCCAGTCCAGCGAGCGTGCGTGGCGGCCGGTCGGTGAGGTCCACGCTACGCCCATCCCCGACGGCGTAGAGCGGACAGCCGATGTCACGCAGGGCCGCGAGGATCTGCTCCGGCGCCAGGCCGCCCGCGGAAGTTTGCGAGGTCGATCTCAATCGAGGTAGGTCAAGCGGCGGCAAGGTCACGCCGAGGACGGGAGATAGATCCGCGCGCGGTGGGACCGATGGCGCGGCTTGGGGCAGGGTTGGCAATTGCAAAATGCGGGACCTTTATGATCGTTGCGAAGCCGCGCAGGTTCGGCGGTCGTCGCGCTACATAGCAAGAACGTGGCCAACCGATGACGATGGCCGCCAGCACCTCAAGATCAAGGAAAGCTGACGAAAAGAGTCCGATTTCGTGACCGCGTGGCCCGTGGGCGCGTATCCACCTGCGCACCTTGTCGTCCAAGGTGCGCAAGCCGCTTCCCCGGCAGTGCGTCTCAAACCCCAACCGCGTCAGGCGTCGGGTCGGCCGGCCGGAAGGGCGCGAACCAGGCGATGACGATGGGCGGAATCGAGGCGAGCAGCACGAAGAGGAAGAAGTTCTGGTAGTGCAGCGCCGCCTGGATGCGGCCGCTGACCATGCCCGTGAGCATCATGTTGAGCGCCATGATTCCGGTGGCGAAGGCGTAGTGGGCCGTGCGGTAGGGGCCGGGCGACAGCTCTTGCATCATGTACAGCATCATCCCAACCGTGCCGAGGCCATAGCCGAACTTCTCGATGAACACCGTGCACGCGATCAAGGTCAGGTTGGTGGGCATCGTGTGGCTCAAGTAGAAGTAGGTGACGAGCGGGACGTTGAGGCAAAAGGCGAGCAGCACGAACACGCGGCGCAGGGTCAGGCGCGCGGCGAGCACGCCGCCGAGCAGGGTCCCCGCCACGAAAACCACGGTGCCGATGGCGTTGATTTGGCCGAGCGCCATGTTGTCGAGCCCCAGGCCGCCGACGCTACGCGTGTCGATGAGGAAGAGCGGTCCGATCTTCTCGATGAACCCCTCGCCGAAGCGATAGAAGAAGACCACCGCGATCATCATCCACACGCGCGGCTTCCGAAAGAAGCTGGCCCAGGCGTCACCGGTGGTGCGCAGCGCTTCGGCCACGCCACGGGCGGCATCCGGCGCCTTCGCGCCCGGCGGCAGCATGAAGTAGTGGTAGGCGGCGGCCGCGGCCATGATACCGGCGATGAGCAGCATCACGATCATCCACGCCGTGAACCAGGCCGGATGCGGCCCGCTTGCCGGCGCCGGCTTCCCCTCCGCGGCCCAGTCGAAGAGGACCTTGGTCAGGCTGACGAGCGAGCCGGAAACCAGCACACGGCCCAGGTTCCAGAACGCGCCTTGCACCCCGATGTAGAGCGCCTGCTCTTTGGCCGTCGACGAGGTCAGGTAGACACCGTCACCGGCGATGTCCTGGGTGGCGGAGGCGAAACCGGTGAGCCAGAAGAAGCCGAGGGTCAGCGGCAGGTAGAGGGGCAGCCTGAGCGCGAGGGCCAGGCACGCGAAGGTCACCACCATGGCGCATTCCATGGTCAGGACGAAGAACTTCTTGGTGCGGAACAGCTCGACCAGCGGCGCCCACAGCGGCTTTAGGACCCACGGCAGATACATCGCGCCGGTGTAGGCCGCGATCTTGGTGTTCGACAGCCCGAGGTTCTTGTACATGATGGCCGCCACGACCGACACGGCGATCATGGGGGTGCCCATGGCGAAATACAGGGTAGGAACCCAGAGCAAAGGATGCGCGCGCTTGCCGTCGGGGGTCATGGTGGGGATACGTCTAGCATGGCTTTCCGTTTCCGCGGGTCGGGCTTGAAATCTGCGCCTGTCCGTTGCAGGCTGCGCCTCACCGATGACACCGAAGACCGTCGCCCTCATCACCGGCGCCAACAAGGGACTCGGCCTGGAGATCGTCCGCCAGCTCGGCGAGCGGGGGCTGGTGGTCGTACTGGGCGCGCGCGACGAGGCCAAGGGGGCGGCCGCCGTGGCCGAGCTGTCCAAGCAGGGCATCGACGCCCACGCGGTGAAACTGGACGTGACCAGCCCGGACGACGTGGCCCGGCTGCCCGGCTTTTTCAGCGAGAAGTTCGGCCGCCTCGACGTGCTGGTCAACAACGCCGGCGTCGCCGAGTGGCGGGCCGACGACCTCGGATCCTTCCGTCGGACCTTCGAAACCAATCTCTTCGGCGTGGTGGCCGTGACCTATGCGCTGCTCCCGCTGCTCAAGGCCAGCCCCGTGGGCCGCATCGTCAACCAGTCGAGCGTGCTCGGCTCGCTCACGTCCTTGCAGCAGAAGCCCAAGATGTTCGGCAACTTCGTGATTCCCGCCTACACCGCCTCCAAGGCCGCGCTCAACGGTTTCACGGTGGCGCTAGCGCACAAGACACGCGGCACGGCCCTCAAGGTGAATTCGGCGCATCCGGGTTGGGTGCGCACGGAGCTCGGCGGTCAGGACGCGCCCATGAACGTCGTCGACGGGGCCAAGACGGCCGTGAACCTGGCCACCTTGCCCGCCGACGGTCCCACAGGTCAGTTCTTCCACATGGGCGAACCGCTACCCTGGTGACTCACCCCGCGCACAGCGCTGCCAAGCCCATCGTGTCGATGAAACCGGGCTGGCAGGTGGTCGAGCACATGACCGACTGGCACATGGCATCGTCGGAGCACTGGGCGCCGGTTCCGAGCTGCGCCGTGCACTGCTTGGTGCCGGTTGTCGGGCAGTAGTAGCCGTCCACGCACTCGGCACTGTCGCTGCCCGTGCAGGTGCCGCCCGCGGCGACACGGGCCACGCACTGATCCTTGGAGTAATCGCAGAAGGCTGCGGCGATGCAATCCGACGTATACGTGCAGGCCTCGCCCACCTGCGCCAGGGCCACGCAGGTCCCGGCCTTGCACCGGACCCCGTCGGCCGTGTCGCAGACGTAGCCCTGGGCCAGGACATCGGTCGCGTTGGGGTCGGTGTAGTACGAGACCAGGGTGCCCTGCCGCGTGCCCACGCAGGGTGTGTCCCCGGCCTTGCCCGGCATCTGCACCTGGCACTTGTAGACCGGGTTCGTGCCAGTGTAGATGCTGGCGCAGCTCACGGGCCCCGCGGTCGAGGTGGCGCAGTCGCTGTCGAACTGGCAGACCTCGCCCGGCTTTTTGTTGCCGCTTGCCGTGGGGAAGACCGAATCGCAGGCGGACGGACCGCTAGGGTTGTCGCAGAACGTGCCGGCGGCCACCTGCTGCTTCACCTCGGCCAGGCAGGCATCGCCGGCGCTCTTGTTGAAGCCGTCGCCCGACATGGCCAGATGGCAGAATTGACCATTGCCGGAAACCTTGGCCTTGGCGCAGCACTTGACGATCTCACCGCAGAAGCTGTCGGCGAACTTCTCCTGGTCGCTCTTGCCGCAAGCTGCGCCGCCGGTGATTGCCACGACGATTACGAAGCTAGGTCTCGTGCGCATGGGTACTCCTTGCCGGGCGGAACGCCCACGAGCATCATACGCGTTTCCACGGCCGCCGGGGATGGGGCAGGACGTGGGGCTGCTACTTCTTCTTCGCCTTCGCCAAATCGCCCGCCTTCACCTTCGCCAGTTTCGCGAGGTCGATGAACTGCTTGGCCGCGGCGTTGACGTCGGCGGCGGTCAGCTTCGCGATCTGGCTGTTGAGGTCGTCATAGTAGGCGAGGGTACGGCCGAGGAAGAGCCCCTGGTTCAGCTCGCCCACCACGAAGTCGTCCTCGGCGATGCGGGCTTCCCAGGCCTTGGCGTGGCTCTGCTTGGCTTGGGCTAGCTCCTTCTCGCTCACGCCGCTTTTCAGCATGCCTTCGACTTCTCCGAGGACTCCGGCCATCGCCTGCTCCATGTTGGCGGGCGCGGCCAGGGCGCCGGCGAAGAAGAAGGCGCTCTTGTCGATGGGGTGGGCCACAAGCTGCGAGAAGGCGCCGTACGAGATGCCTTCCTTCTGGCGCAGGCGCAGAAACAGGCGCGAGCTCGGGCTGCCGCCCAGCATGTAGTTCCANNGCGGCCACGAACGCCATCTCCTTGTCAGGGGTGTCGATGGTGTCGTCGCTGCCCTTGCCGGCCTGGAAGGGCAAGGGGATGCGCTGGTAGGGCTTGGGCGACTTCCAGGTGGCGAGGGCCTTGTCGATGTCGGCCTTCACGGCCGTCGCATCGAAATCCCCGACGATGGCAAGCTGCGCCGCGCTGGCGCCCCACAGTCGCCTGTGCATCGCGGACAGATCCGCCGCGCTCACCTTGCGCAGGCGTTCGATGGTCTCCTTGATGGTCGGCGTGTAGCGGACGTCGTCGGGCGGGAAGGGTAGCAGGCGCTGCATGAGAGTGACGCTGGCCTTGGCCATGGGATCGGAGAGCTGCTCTTCCAGCTTGGTGAGCATCTCCTTGCGCAGGGACTCGAACTCCTTGGGGGCGAAGGCCGGCTCGCGCAGCATCTGGCCGAGGAGCTCCATCAACTGCGGCAAGTTTTCCCGCACGGTCTTGACCCGCACTTGCGCGACGTTGACCGTGCTCGGCGAACCGTGGCCGTGGGCGAAGCTGACCTCGGCCTTGAGCAGGTCGAGCTTGTCCTTGAGCTGTTCGAAGGTGAGCTTGCGCGTCCCGCGTAGGAGCATCTCGGGCAGCAGGTTCGCGGCCGCCACCTTGCCCTTGAGATCGCTCGCCGAGCCGAAACGGACGGTGAGGGCCAGGCGCACCTGTCCGCCCTTGGTCTTCTTGGGCAGCAGAGCCAGCTTGAGGCCGGAGGGCAGGTCCATGCGCAGGGTCCGTTTCTCGATGTTCTCGACCGTGGCCAGGAAGGCCTCGCCGGCCGCCGCGGGGAGCGCGCCCTGGTATTCCTTGAGCATGCCAGGGACGTCGGGCACGGCCGGCAGGGGCGCGCGGTCGGGCTCCTTGGTCGGGTGGAAAAGGCCGAGGGTGCGGTTCGACGCCTTCAAGTAGGCGCGGGCCACGCGCGCGACATCCTCCGCGGTGGTCGTCTTCACCCGGTCGCGGGTGAGGAAGAGCAGCCGCCAGTCCCCCATGGCCGCGAATTCCGAGAGCACGATGCCGGTCTTTGCCGTTTCGGCTAGCACCAGCTCGTATTCGCGGAAGAAGCCAGCGCGCCAGCGCTCGATTTCCTCCTTAGTGATGGGACTCGATCCCAGGGACTCGACGATGCCGGTCATGGTATCGCGCACGTCCCGGGCCGAGCCATTCTTGCCCACCTTGGCCGAAAAAATCATCACGCCCGGCTCGGCCATGGGGTACGCCGTGCCGTTCACCTCGCTGGCGATGCCCTTNNTCGGCGCCCGCGACGCCGTGGTAGACCAGCGACACGATGGTCACGTCGCCCGTGCGGCGGAGCGTGACCTGGCGCTCGCCGTCCTGCACGGGCTCGACGGTCCAGGTGGGCGCGAGCTTGCGGCCAGGGCGCGGGATCTCGCCGAAGTACTTGGCCACCAGCTCGAGGGCGCGCTTCTCGTCGAACTTGCCGGCGACGATGAGGAGGGCGTTGTCGGGTTGGTAGTAGCGCTGGTAGAAGGCGCGCAGATTCTCGATGGGCACGCGCTCGATGTCGCTACGCGAGCCGATGGTGGACTTGCCGTAGTTGTGCCACTGGTAAGCGGCGGCCAGCATCTTGTCTTCCAGCACGATGTCGGGCGAGTTCTCGGTCTTCTCGAACTCGTTGCGCACGACCGAGAACTCCTTGGCCAGATCCTCCGCGGCGATCTTGCTTCCCACCATGCGGTCGGCCTCGAGCGCCAGGGCGAACTCCAGATTCTCGCTGCCGGCCGGCATCTCCTCGAAGTAGTTCGTGCGATCCCACCAGGTCGTGCCGTTNNAGGTAGGTGATGTTGACCAGCACGGTGGGTTTGCTCTGGTCCGGGAAGATGAGGACGCGCAGCCCGTTGTCGAGGCGATACTCGGTAATGCCCTCCACCGCGGTGACCTTGGTCAGGCGGGCGGCTGGGGCGGCAGGCGCAGCCGTGGCTGGGGTGGAGGCAAGGAGCGACAGAAGGACGAGTCCAGGAATGAAGCGCATGAGGTTCTCCTAACCAGGAAGACTAGCCCGAGAAGAAGCGTTGGGAAAGCAGGCGTCCGGCGCCGAGCATGGAGGTGGCCAGGCCGGCCGCCGCCAGCAGCGCGCCCAGCACATCGACCGGCCGGCGCATGCCGGTGGCCAGCCGCACCCCGTACACGCACAGCCCGAGGCCGGCGACGATGAGAAGGATCGCGAGCGCCACGGGATATTCTTGCTATAAAGTCGCGCGATGTCCAAGTCCCAAGCGTTCGCGCTGATTCTCGCCGGTGGCGGAGGTACGCGCCTGTGGCCGGCCTCGCGCCGGAGCCGGCCCAAGCAGCTTCTCGCCTTGGGCGGCGCCGAGTCGCTCATCGCGGCCACGTTCGGCCGGGTCAGTCGCGTCCTCGGCCGGGAGCGCACCCTGGTCGTGACCGCCGCGGATCAGGTCGCCGCGATCCGCCGCGCCCTGCCCGAGCTGCCGGCCGAGAACCTGGTAGCCGAGCCCGCCGCGCGCAACACCGGGCCCGCGGTCGGGCTGGGCGCGCTCGCGGCCGCGCACCGGGCGGGGGACGACGTGCGCCTGGCCGTGATCCCCTCGGACGCCTTCATCGCCGACGAGGCCGAGTACGGCCGCGTGCTGACCGTTGCGCTCGAACACGCGGCCGAGGCGATCGTCACGGTCGGCATCAAGCCCACCCGACCCGAGACGGGCTACGGCTACCTCCAGCGCGGCACCCCGGTGCGCGAGGGCGTCTACGAGGTGGCCCGCTTCGTGGAAAAGCCCGATGGCGCGACGGCCGCGCGCTACCTTGCTGCCGGCGACTACCTGTGGAACTCGGGCATGTTCTTCTTCACGGCGCGACGGCTGCTCGACGAGGCGGCGGCGCACATGCCCGATCTGGCGGCGATTCTCGCCGAGATCCGCGCCAGCGCCGATGCCGCGGCCACGGCGAATGCGCGCTATCCCGCCGCGCCCAACATCTCGATCGACTACGGCATCATGGAAAAGGTCAGCGGCATTCGCGTGGTGCCGGGCGATTTCGGCTGGAACGACGTGGGCAGCTGGTCCGCGCTCGCCGACATTCGGCCCCAAGACGGCGCTGGCAACGTGGCCATTGGCGATGTCGTCATGAGCGACGTTGCGGGCAGCGTGGTGGTGGCCGAACCGGGGGCGCCGCTGGTCGGGGTAGTGGGCGTCGACGGCCTGGTGGTCGTGGCGACCAAGGATGCCGTGCTGGTGGTGCCCAAGGCTCGCGCGCAGGAGGTGCGGGCGGTGGTGGACGCCCTGGCCGCGAGCCGGCGCAACGAGCTTCTGTAATTCTGGTGGTCAAGCAATGAATCCAAGAGTCTTTCGCGAATACGACATCCGCGGCGTGGCTGAACGTGACTTTCCCGACGATTTCGTGGCTGAGCTGGGCGACGCCATCGGCGAGCACCTCTTCGAAAACGGCGCCCGCCACATTACCCTGGCGCGCGACTGCCGCCTGTCCTCGCCGCGCATCCATCGCGTGATCCGCGCGCGCCTGCTCGCCGCTGGCCTCGACGTGCTGGACATCGGCATGGTGCACACGCCGGGGCTGTACTTCTCCGTGTTTCACCTCGCGGCCGACGGCGGCGTGATGATCACGGCCAGCCACAACCCCGAGGAGGACAACGGTTTCAAGATCATGCGCGGCAAGGGCACGATCTTCGGCGCGGAGATCCAGCAGCTGCTCCACCGCATCGAACGCCGCCACGCCGGTTCGAAGCCCGCGCCCGTGGCGCCGGGCAAGGGTGTCGACGTGGACATTCTCACGCCCTACATCGAACACATCGTCGGCAACATTCACCTTGGGCCGCGCCGATTCAAGGTCGTTGTCGACGCCGGCAACGGCATGGGCGGTATCTCCGCCGTGCCCATCCTGCGCCGGCTAGGCGTCGAGGTCGACCCCCTCTTCTGCGAGCCCGACGGCCGCTTTCCCAACCATCATCCCGACCCCACCGTGCCCGAGAACCTGGTGGCCCTGGTGGCGCGGCTCCAGGCAACCGGCAGTGAGATCGGCATCGCCCTCGACGGCGACGCGGATCGCATTGGCGTGGTGGATCCGCGCGGGCGCATCGTGTGGGGCGATCAACTTCTCATGCTCTTCGCGCGCGAGATCCTGCGCGAGCGGCCCGGCGCCACCTTCGTCAGCGAGGTGAAGTGCAGCCAGGTCATGTACAACGACATCGCCGCGCATGGCGGGCGCGCCATCATGTGGAAGGTCGGGCACTCGCTCATCAAGACCAAGATGAAGGAAGAAAAGGCGGTGCTCGCCGGCGAGATGTCGGGCCATATGTTCTTCGCCGACCGCTATTTCGGTTTCGACGACGCCGTGTACGCGGCGGCCCGCGTGGTCGAGCTGCTGAGCAAGAGCGCGGAGCATCTGTCGGCAATGATCGACTCACTACCCGTAGTGCACAATACGCCAGAAATCCGCGTTGAATGCGCGGATGACATCAAGTTCGAAGTCGTTCGTCGTGCGCGCGAGCACTACGAGGCCCGGTATCCGGTTATTGCCGTCGACGGCGCACGCGTCCAATTCGATGACGGTTGGGGCTTGGTGCGGGCCTCCAACACTGGACCTGTGTTGGTCCTTCGCTGCGAGGCAAGGAACCCAGCCCGCCTCGCGGAGATTCGCGCGGACATCGAGACGACACTGGCGAGAATCAAGGCCTCCCTCACTTCTGACAAGTAGTCGGCAGTCACGCACTGGGCGGGAACCGTCGACGTTCCCTGACGACAAGCCTGGCGAATTGTGCTAGCCCTTAGGATACCTGGCTTGAGGCAGCATCATTGGGTCAATGGTCGGATCAAGCTGTGCGGGTTCCATCCATCAAACTTCACCAGGAGTTGTCGGCATGAACACTTTGCGCGTATGTGCTGTGATCGGATTGGGTTTGTCCCTGGCGTTCGCTGCGGGCTGTAGCGACTCGAAATCGAACGCGAAGGATGGATCGGCAGGAGGAAACCGAGGCACGGGCGGCGGTGGCGGCACCGGCGGGCGGGACGCTGCCAGCACCGGCCAGGTGTGTACCTACACCACCTCCAGTGGCACCACCGCGACCCTCAATCCGGGCGGATCCTTCACCAACAACTGCGTTCGCTACACCTGCGTGGGCGGCACGAACTTCACCAGCAGCGGCTCGCCGTGCTCGGACGCCGGCCCCGCGCCGACGCCGGACACGCGGCTCGGCCCTGACCTGGCGACACCCACCGACACGGCCCGGCCCGTGGACACGGGGACTCCGGTGGACACCGGCGGCCGGGACGTGCAGCCGAGCGAAGCCGGCAGGCAAGACACTGCCAAGCCACTCGACGTGGGCGCCCCCGACCTGGCCGTGACCGGTGACACCGCGTCGCCCGTGCCGGATCTGGCCGCGCCCGCCGACTTGCCGATTGTTTGTACCCATGGCGGGACGGGCTACAACCCCGGCGAGCAGTATGCGCCCGATACCTGCAACATCTGTGTCTGTCTGAGCACCGGCGACTTCGCTTGCACGAATCGTGTGTGCGTGGTGGACGCCGACGGGATCGACTGAGNNCGGCCGACCACGCCCTTGATGCAGCCGAAAAGGCCGTTCCGCTGCAACACGCCCGGCGCCTCGACGCGCACGCCGCGCACGCTGCCCGCGCGCTGGATGCGGAATTTGATGGTCACGCGGCCGGGAACGTAGGTTTCGGGGTCGGGCCGCGCGCGCGCGATGCATTCCAGGATGGCCGATTCCTGGCCGCGAAAGCGCTCGTCGATCTGGTCTTGCGAAAGCTCGGGCAGCTCCTTATCGTTCCCCATGTCCAAACGGAGCACGTCGGGCGTGGACAGATCGTCGCCCTGGGCCACCGGGCGCAGATCCGCGGCCGACAGGCGCACGGGCTCGGCTTCCGGCTCGGGGGCGGGAACGCCGTCACCCGGCGCCGGGCCGCGCGCGATGCGCACGGCGCCGCGTGACCGTTTCCTCGCCTTTTTGCTCGTGGTCGCTGCCCCCGCGTCGGCGATTTTCGCCGCTGGAGCGGGCGCGGTGGACTTCTGGTGCTGCCAGTAGAGGTAGCCCCCGAAGCCAAAGCCAGCGACCACGAGGCCGAAGAGAAAACCCTTCATGCAGGCGCAAGCGTACAACGAACCCTCGCAGGCCGCGAGGTCGCTAACCCCCCAGCACTGCGCGCTCGATGAGGGCCCACACCTGACGGTGCAGGAAGAGGTACGCCAGCGCGCTGGCCGCCAGGAAAGGCCCAAAGGGAACTTCGGCGCGGCGGATCGAGGGCAGGGCGGGCGCAGCCTGGTCGGTGCCCGTCGGCGCGGTCGTTGCGTCACCGCCGGCCACGGCGAGAGTCTCGGGCGCGGCGGTTACCGCGGCAGCGGCCGCGGCGCGCCGGCGCCGCTGCACCAGCAAGGCTGGGACGCTGACCAGGATGCCGACGACCGAGGCGGCGCAGACGATGGGCGGCAGGGCCTTCCAGCC
>PNBO01000076.1:22057-30242 GCA_003136095.1 Myxococcales bacterium | reverse complement strand
GACGTCGCCCGTGGCGAATCCGCCGAGGAAGAACACCACCACCGAGGGCAGGGTGATCACGTCGGGCAGGCGTTTGGTGTCGAGGTCGATGAAGGTCAGCACGACCAGCACGGCGGAAAAGGCGAAGTACACCGCGTAGCGCGCCGCCCGCACNNATGGGGATGTTGTCGCGCGCGAGCACGCGGGCCCCGCAAGCGAAACAGTGCGAGGGAGGCGACACCACGGACATGCCGCGCGGAATGCGCGCGATGCACACGTTGAGGAAACTGCCCCAGATTGCGCCGAAGCCGGTGGCCATGGCCAGCGCCAGGAGCTGGAAGAAAGCCAGGCTTTCCGTTGGGCGTGGGTTCACGCGATGACGGTAGCATTTGGTGGTAGATTTCGCCGCCTCTTGATGCGCATTCCTGGTCTTCGCGCGCCTGCCGCGCTGATTCTTGTCGTCGCCGCCGCTGGCTGCGGCCGCGCGAAGACCGCGGCGGGGCTGTCGCCGGTCGAATCCCTCGACGTTGCGCTGGCACCTTCGGCGTTCGTCGCGAATCTGCGCAAGGCGGGCGGCGGCCATTTCCATGCCATGGCTATGTTCCGCGCCGACGTGGTGGCCCGAGCCCAGCCGGACGACGGGGCGAAGCCAGCGTCGCCACCGGCGGTGACGACCACGACCGATCTGTGGATGGACAAGGTGGGCAACTTCCGTCTCAGCGAAAGCAACGACCAGGACGGCGGCCGCGACATCGTGCGCGTCGGCGGCGAGATCGCGGTGGCCTTGCGCTACGGCAAGATGGTGCGCCGGCCGGCGCAGGACGCCGAGAGCAACCACCTTCTCGCCGAGGCGCTGGGCGCGCCCTGGGCGGCCTGGGAAGTCGTGCGCCGCCAGGTCGAGGTGGAAGGCGCGGGCTCAGGCGCGTTTCGCTGCAAGCTGGGCGGGCGGTTGACCGATCTGCCCGCGGGCTTTCCCGCGAGCGTTGGCCTGCGCAAGTGGCGTGATACGGTTCTCGTCAAGGGACTCGATGGCCGGGTTGCTCTTGACGCCACGGGCAAGTTGCCGCTCGCGTTTGCCTGCCAGACTAACTTCCTGGCGGTGCGCGACGAACTGCCTATCGCGGGGGAGATCGCGGTCTCGGCCATGCTGGCTGAGGTCGGTAAGGTTGCGGACATCGTGATGCCCGAGGCCGAAACCCTGCACTCGCGCCAGCGCACCGCGCTCGAGGAGCGCGCCCTGCTCGGCGGCCTGGGTGCGGCCGTCGCGGCGCAGGCCAGGAAGAGCTCGCCATGAGCGCCGAGCCGCCCGTTACCCGCGTGGCCGCCGAGCCGGTGACGCGGCATGATGCGGGCAAGCTCGCGCACCTTGGCGCGCATCGTGGCCTCATCATCCGGCGTTCCTTGTTGATCGGCGCGATCCGTGGGTTCTTCCCCGTGCCCATGGTCGACGAGCAGATCGCCGGCCGGGTGCTCGCGGGGCTGCTCGGGAAACTCGCGGCCGGCCGCCAAGTGGACCTGCCGCCGGCCGCTGCCACCGTGCTGGCCGCCGGAGACGGCGCCGTGGCCACCCTGACGTTGGCGGCGACAGCCCTCCTTCTGGCCAAGTTCGCGGGCCGCAAGTTTCTCGCGCTCCTCGCCGCGGGCCGCGGTGCCGACGAGATGGCGCGCACCTTCTACCGGGCTACCCTCGTCGACCATTACTGCGCCAAGCTGCACGTCGGCGGCCCTCTCACCCTCAGCGACGCCGGCCGCCTGCACGCGGCGATCGAGGCCGAGCTGGGCGAGATGACACTGGGCCCGGCCTTGACCGCGTTTGCCGAGGGGGGCCGCGTTCTCGGCCGGACGCTGCTCGAGGCGCCACGGTGGCTCTCGCAGCGCATTGCCGCACTGGCCGAGCGCTTCGTGCGCACCGGCGGCAACCCCGACGTGCTCGACGCCGTGGTCGAGCCGTCCGGCGACGACGACACCTGGCTGGAGCGCGCCGCGCGGACGGTCGAGGAGGCACTTGCGGGAGCCGGCAGCGAGCACCTGGCGAGGATCGTCGAGGGCTTCGAGAAGCGGTGGCAGGGCGCGCCGCCCCAAGAAAGCACGCGCGCCGATTGAGGAGCCGGTCGGGCTTTGCTACGATGATCCCCACGTGAAGAAGACAAAGCCCTCCAAGAGAACCGCCAAGCAACACAGGAATGTTAGACCCGTCGTCGCGGCCAAGCAGCCGGCGGCGCGCAAGGAGGGGGGCAAGGCCAAGAAGCCCGGGTCGCGGCCGCGCCGGCCAGAGGTGGCGCGCCTGGCCCCTGTGCGCCCCGCCGACGAGCGCGGGCGGCGTGAAGCGCTCGCCCTGGCCAAGGCCGCCATCGCGGCGGCGCTGGACAAGAAGGCCATCGAGCCAGTGCTCATCGACGTCAGCGGCCGGGCCAGCTACGCGGATTTCATCGCCTTGGTCAGCGGCAAGAGTGATCGCCAGGTCGACGCCATCGCCGAGGGCGTGTGCGAGGCGCTGGCCGCGTCCGGGCGCCGGCCCTTGGGGCGGGAAGGCGTGCGCAACGGTCGCTGGGTCCTCATCGATTTCGGCGACGTGGTGGTGCACGTTTTCTATCATCCGCTGCGCGAGGTCTTCGACATCGAGAGCCTGTGGATCGATGCACCGCGCGTGAAGCTGCAAGTTCCAGCCGAGGCGCGGGCCGACGCAGCGCCAGGCCGCGACACCAACCCGTGAAAATCCTCGTCCGCGCCGTCGGCAAGATGCGCGATCGGCGTTTGTCCTCGCTGTGCGAGGAATACGCCGAGCGGGTACGGCGCCACGTGCCCATCGCAATCGACGAGGTGGAGGACGACGAAGCGCTTCTGCGCGGCCTGCCGCCGGGGACGGAGATCATCGCCCTCGAACCGGGCGGCGATGCGTGGACGACGGCCGAATTCACCAAGTACGTCGAGCGCCGCATGGTGCAGGGCACGCGGGCGCTTGCTTTTCTCATCGGCGGCGCGGACGGGCTGGCGCCGGCCACGGTCAAGCGGGCGCAACGACGGCTTTCCCTTTCGCCGCTCACCCTGCCCCACCGCCTGGCGCGCGTGCTCTTGTGCGAGCAGATCTATCGTGCGGTTTCCATCATCCGCGGCGAGCCATACAGTCGTTGAAATGGGAACCCTGGGAGGGTTCCCAAACCCTCCCGCGCTCTGGCTTCGCCGGGCAAAGCCCGGCTGCGCCAACGCGAAATGGCGGGCACCTTGCGCTAGACTGCGCGTCTGATGAGTATCGGCAAGCGACTCTTCAACATGGCGCGCTCGGAGCTCAACGCGCTGCTCGATCGCGCGGCCGAGGCCGAGCCGCAGGCGAGCTCGGGCCGGGATCCCGACGAAGATCTCTATCGCCGCTTCAGTCTGGACGAGCTCACCGACGTGGAGCTGGAGGCCGAAATCGAACGGCGCTATCGCACCCGCCAAGCCGCGAAGGGTGGGGCCGCGCGGGCCCCAGCTGACTCGTCCGCCGGCCCGCGTTCCGCCAACCGCGCCGGCGCCGCGCGGGCTCCAGGCGCCGGTCCTGCGCGCAAGTCCGCGCCGCCCGACGAGCTTCGCCTGGCCTACGCGGCACTGGAGGTTCCCTACGGCGCGGATTTCGCGACCGTGCGCAAGTCCTACCGGTCGCTCATGCGCAAGTATCACCCCGACCGGCACGCGGGCTCACCCGAGAAGCAGAAGTCCGCCACCGAGCTGGCGCAGAAGCTCTCGGCCGCCTACGCCCTCATCGAGCGACGGCCGCGGTAGCGGCCACCGTGAACTATTTCGCCTTGCCCTGGTTGGCCACCGCGTTCATGGCCGCGGCAATGGCGGCCTGGTCGCCCAGGTAGTAGTGCTTGATGGGCTTCAGGTCGTCGTCGAGCTCGTAGACCAGCGGGATGCCGGTGGGGATGTTGAGCTCGACGATGTCCGCCTCCGAGATGTTGTCGAGGTACTTGACCAGCGCGCGCAGGCTGTTGCCGTGGGCCGCGATGAGCACGCGCTCGCCGGTCTTGATGGTGGGCGCGATGGCTTCATGCCAGGCGGGCAGAAAGCGCGCGACGGTGTCCTTCAAGCACTCGGTCGCCGGCAGCTCGGCGGGCTTCAAATCGGCATACCGCTTCTGCGGATCGTTACCCGGGAAGCGGTCATCGGTCTTCTCGAGAGGCGGCGGCGGAATGTCGTAGCTGCGCCGCCAGATCTTGACCTGCTTCTCGCCGTACTTGGCCGCGGTCTCGGCCTTGTTCAAGCCCTGCAAAGCGCCGTAGTGGCGCTCATTGAGACGCCAGTTGCGGTGGACCGGAATCCACATCAGATCCATGCCGTCGAGCGTGAGCCACAGGGTGCGGATGGCGCGCTTGAGCACCGAGGTGAAGGCGATGTCGAAGGTATAGCCTTCATCCTTGAGCAGCTTGCCCGCCGCCTTGGCCTCGGCAAGCCCCTTTTCCGACAGGTCGACGTCGGTCCAACCGGTGAAGCGGTTTTCCTTGTTCCATTCGCTTTCGCCGTGCCGTAGCAGCACCACTTTGTACATTTCAATTCTCCTTAGCCGGTATGGGTATCGAGCGTTGCGGGGCGTATTTCTATCATGCTCTGGTGCACGGAGGCGCCCTCAAGCATGCGAACGGCGACCGGCCAGGCCTCGATCTGCAGGAAGCGGTCACCCGCCGCGCGGTAACGCCACAGGGTGCACGGGCCGGGCGCGCGGCCGGGCACGTTGCCCGTGACCAGTACCGTGGCTGTCCCCGAGAGCTTGAGCAGGAAACTCTCGCCACCGTGGTACATGGTGGCGGGCGGCGGCGTGGTGATGTCGAGCGGCGCGATCTCCGCAAGGACGACCACGCGATCCGCCATGTCGCCGCTCGGGATCTCCAGATAGCGGACCTGGCCGCCGCCGGCCAGGCGCGCCAGGCGCAGCTCCTGCCTTTCGAGCTGGTAGTCGAGGACGCCTTCGACCTCGAAGGCGATGCCCTGGTAGCCGACGATGTCGCGAGGGTGCAGGTTCACGCGGTGCCAGCGGCAGTATCGCGCCAGGCCCGCGCTGCTGGCAATCCCGGCCTATGATGAAGCTCACCCAACCCTTTCAGCGTCGTGCCGGCGGACGGGCAGCGGCTGCCTGACGGCGACGCTCTCTGGCCCATCCGAAAGACGAGGAAAAGGGTGCTCGCACGCACCCTGCGGGATTTCCCGACATCCAACCTCATGACAGAGGAAACCTCCAAGGATTCCTCTGTGAGGAGGCGCGATGCAGCTGCAACCGAGTTTCTACTTCGCCTTGGCTTTCCTGCTGGGGCTGCCATTTCTCGCCCGCGCGGCCGACTTGCCCAAGGTCGGCGACGTGGCTCCGGACTTCACCCTGCCGTCCCAAGAAGGCACGAGCGTTCACTTGAGCAAGCTGCGCGGCCAGTGGGTGGTGCTCTATTTCTACCCCAAGGACATGACCCCGGGCTGCACGCTGGAGGCGCACAACTTCGCCAAGGACCAGCCCGAGTACGCAGCCCGCAACGCCACCGTGCTGGGCGTCAGCGTGGACGGCATCGACTCACACAAGCAGTTCTGCGCCAAGGAAAACCTCAACTTCAAGCTACTCGCCGACACCGACAAGAAGGTGGCGGAGGTGTATGGGTCGCTCAACAACTTCCTGGTGGTCAAGGTGGCCGCCCGGCACACGTTTCTCATCGATCCGCAGGGCAAAATCGCCCGCGTCTTTGCGGACGTGAAGCCCGCGAGCCACAGCCGGGAAGTCCTCGCGGCCCTCGATGGCCTCGCGCCCAAGGCGGTGGCCAAGGGCAAGTAGCTCCAAACTGCACTGGAATTGCCCGCTTCTACTACGGCACGCTGATCTCGCGCACGCTGCCCTTCTTGAAGAGCAGGCCCTCGGTGCCCACGTTGTCGCTGCGGAAGTAGACCGTGATGTTCGGCTTGCCGCTCTCCGAGCCGGCGCGCGTCGGGGCTCGGGTCAAGGGCATGGCGGGGTCGATGCCCGTCGCGCAGGGTGTGGCGCCGACGCCGAAGTCCGTGCCGTAGTCCACGTGTTCGTTGAGCTTGCGCCACGTGCCGCCGTTCTGTCCGTCGGTCTCGTCGATCCACAGCTCTTGCTTGACGCCGCCGTCGGCCAGGTCGTACACCGCGTGCTTGTACCCGATCCACTGATTGGTGGGCAACGTGCCGGCGCTCCAGTAGGACTTGTTGAGGATCGCGGTCGAGTCGGTGTGCTTGGTTTCCTTCTCGAAGTCGATGTGACCGTCGCAGCGCATGCGCGCGTTGATGCCGCGGGTGTCGCACAGGTCCACGGTCTCTTGCCCGGTGGTGCCGTGGTTGGTGCGCGCCAGGGCGGCCATGCCGGCATAGGCCGCCGAGCAGGTGAAGGCAGGCGTGCGCATGAAGTACATGGTGATCTCGACGTCGCGCCACTGGTCCAGCTTGGCCGGATCGTGCACGTACATGCGCGGAACTCCGCCCGAGATCTTCAGCGTGCCGGCGCCGTCGGTCGCATACGACGCATCTCCATGGTCGGCGTCGAACCAGGAATCGTTGGGGTCGATGCCGGTGAAGCTGCGGGCGGTGCCGCTGTCCCACGACGAGAACCAGGCCTTGCCACCGGCGAGCGATGGATAGAGCTGCGTGATGCCGAAGCGGTCGGGGCTTGTGGAGGTGCCGGTCGTGCCGCTCGCGCCGCCGGTGCCGGTGCTCGCGCCGCCGGCCCCACCGGTGCCTCCGCTACCGGCGCCACCGCTTCCCAATCGCCCACCGGTGCTGGTGGTCGTGCCGCCGGTGCTCGTCGCGCCACCGGTGCTGGTGCTCGTGCCGGCGGTGCTGGTGCTTGCGCCACCGGTGCTCGTTGCGCCACCGGCACCACCGCTGCCCACCCGCCCACCGGTGCTCACTCCGCCCGTACCGCCGATTGTACCGGCGTTACTCGTCGTGCCGCCGGTACCGCCGCTGGTTCCACCGGTCGCGCGGCTACCTCCAGTCGCAGCGACCCCACCACTTCCAGGGCCGCCGCCGGAGCTTGTGGCGCCGCCGGTCCCGGGGCTGCCTCCTGCGCCGCCGCTGGCCCCCGTTGCCCCGCCGCCGCCGGCGCCGGCGATGCTGCTGTCCCGGTTCGCGCCCGATCCGCCCGACGAGCCGCCGCATGCGGGCGGGAGCAATACCAGCGAAACGAGCAATGCGGGGAGATGGAATCGAGTCATCGAGTTTTCCTCCGGCGCAATCGGACCACGCTCGCCAGCCCCAGCAGCGCGAACAGCACGATCTCGCTTCCGCCGGTCGAGCCGGTGGTGGAACAACTGCACCCCTGGGCTTTGCCGGTCGTCGTGCCGCCGTCGGGCGAATCGCCTCCCGTGCCCTGGGCGCCGCCGGTTCCTGAGACACCACCGGTGCCGACCGCGCCGCCAGAGCCCGAGGCGCCCCCGCTTCCTGCCGCGCCACCGGTCCCGACAACGCCGCCAGAGCCCGAGGCGCCACCCCTTCCCGGAGCGCCTCCGCTGCCCTGGGCGCCGCCGGTTCTCGCGACACCACCGGTGCCGACCGCACCGCCAGAGCCCGAGGCGCCCCCGCTTCCCGCCGCGCCAGCGGTCCCGACCACGCCGCCAGATCCCAAGGCGCCACCCCTTCCCGGAGCCCCTCCGGTGCCCTGGGCGCCGCCGGTTCCCACCGCCCCGCCGGTTCCCACCGCGCCACCGGTTCCCGTTGCGCCACCTTGCCGCGGTCCATAGACCGGGGGCACGATCCCGAGCTCGTAGGCACCGAGGTCGGGCGCGGCGCCGGTGTAGCCATCGTTGACGCCGGCCAGCACCACGCCCTTGTCGACAGGGGCGCTGCCCGCCGCGAGTTGCAGATCCACCGTGGCCTTCACCGGATACGGATTCGATGGGAAGGCCGGACCGCTGGCGAAGATGGTCATGTCGAGCGCGACGGCGTGCGCCTCGGTCGTATTGGCCTGCAATGTCGCCAGGCTGGTGAAGCGATTGCCACCGATCTTCCCTTCGAAGGTGCCGGTGCCGATGGAAGCCAGGCCGTCGTAGTCGAACGAGCAGGTCGCGTCCGCGTCGCCCAGGTCGAGAACGCGGCCCGTGCCGTTGCCATAGCCGCCGTAGGTGCCGCCGCCCGTGCCGCCGATGAAGATGTTGTTGCGCACGAAGGCGCGGCTCCAGGTCTCGCCCGCGTAGCAGCCCCAACCGTCACCGCACTTGACCACGGTATTGTGAAACAC